>JBDKIW010000249.1:0-3010 GCA_039796955.1 Planctomycetota bacterium | reverse complement strand
AACTGGACATCACTTCATCAGTGAGCAGCAGGTGATGCGGAGCGACGTCACAGGTCACCGCGATCCCATTCGCTCTGGCCTGACGAATGCGGGACACCGAGTCACGAGTGGTGACGCACATGACGTGTACCCGTCCCCCGGTCAGTTCCGCCAGCGCGATATCGCGCCCCGTCATGATGTCCTGAGCAGCTGCGGGAATGCCACGCAGCCCCAGGCGAGTCGACTGAAAGCCCTCATGCATCACTCCCCCGTCCGCCAGCTCTGGCACCATGGCAAAGTGCAGCACAGGTCGGTGAAACATGCGAGTGTATTCCAGCGCACGACGCATCACTTCCGAATTCGCCACAGGGTGTCGGGCATCCGAGAAGCCAACCGCTCCACCCTGTACCAACTGACCGATCTCGGCCAGCTCTTCACCCTTGTGCTGCTTGGTGATCGCTCCCAGCGGAAATACGCGGCAGTGACGCGCCCGATCCGCCTGCAGTCGCACAAATTCCGCCGCCGAACGATTGTCAATCACCGGACTGGTGTCTGTCTGAGCCGCAATGGTGGTGAAGCCACCGGCCAGAGCAGCGAGGGTTCCTGTCGCGGTGCTCTCGTCTTCTTCGTAACCTGGTTCCCGCAGTGAGACGTGCAGGTCGATGAACCCCGGACTGACAATCAGTCCCTTCGCGTCAAGACATGGAAATTCACCCGCCCCCTGCCCTGCCCCCGACGGCTGTTGGCCTGCAGGCTCAATCGCGGCGATTTTTCCATCGACAACACGCACGTTGGCAATTTCATCACGCCCACTGGCCGGATCGATCACCCGACCTCCAGCAATCAGCAGATTTCTCACGCCACACCTCTCTGGCCCGCCCGGCGTTCTTTTGCCAGCAGCGACAAACAGGCCATGCGAATCAACAGCCCATTGGAGACCTGGTCCAGAATCACGGAGTGTGGACCGTCCGCCACCTCCGGTGTCAACTCGACGCCCCGGTTGATGGGCCCCGGTGCCAGGACCAGCAGGTCCTTCTTCGCACGACGGATCCGCTCACCATTCATCCCGAACAGAGTCGCGTATTCGGTGATGGACGGAAAAAAAGCACCCCGCTGACGTTCAAACTGCACTCGCAGCAGATTCACACAGTCCACTTCCGGAAGAATCTCGTCGAGGTTCCAGGCCACTTCCACTCCCAGCTGCCGGATTTCCGGTGGCACCAGAGTTGATGGTCCGCACACAATGACCCGGGCTCCCAGTTTGACCAGCCCGTGAATGTTCGAGCGGGCGACGCGGCTGTGACGAATATCGCCGACAAGTGCCACAGTCAGTCCGGCAATGCGACCACGATGCTGACGAATCGTGTAGATGTCCAGTAGCCCCTGCGTCGGGTGCTCGTGCGTTCCATCGCCGGCGTTCAGCACACCTGCCTTCAGATGCCGCGACAACAGATGCGGAGCGCCAGGCGTGCGGTGTCGACATACCACCATGTCCACGCCCATCGCCTCAATCGTCAGTGCAGTGTCAATGAAGGTCTCACCCTTCGACAAACTGCTGGAACTTGCGGAAAAGTCGACGGTATCGGCACCCAGGCGACGTGCCGCAAGGCTGAAGCTGGTTCGTGTCCGCGTGGAGTTTTCGAAGAAGAGATTGGCGACCACAACCCCTTTCAACACACTCAGGCGTTCTGTGCCATCATGCGTCAACACTTTCAGGGCGTCGGCCAGTTCAAAGACCGTGGTCAACTGCGATGCGGTCAGTCGCTCCAACCCCAGCAGATGCTGCTCACCCCATGGCCCATTGACGGGAAGTTCAGACAGTTGCATCGTCGCTCGGCGACTCCCTGATAATGGAATGATTTCTGCAGCACGGTGTGCGGCAGAGGCGTTGACGATCACGGGTTTCGACACGGCCTGCTGCCGGCGGCATTCCCGGCTGCGATACGGCTTAGAGCGTGATTTGTCCGGCAAGGCCGCGCTAGTGAACTCTAGTTGCGAACGGGACGGGCTTCAATTCACACCCGTGATGCCGGCGACGTTTCCCGAATTCTCTACCCCGTTGAAGACGTCACGCAGTCCGGTAAGTGGAATCTGCCCGTGGGTTAAGTGAATCGTCTCGATCCCGGGACAACGGCCTGTGCTTCGGGCCGCAGCCCGTCAAGATCGCTGAATGTCACGATCGCTGAATGTCAGACAATTGCGCGATGCCGTGCCGAGCCAGATCCAGCATCCGATTCAGCATCTCCTGATCAAACGGCGCCCCTTCCGCGGTGCCCTGCACTTCAATGAAGCGTCCCGAGCCCGTCATGATCACGTTCATGTCCACTTCTGCGCGACTGTCTTCCTGATAGTCCAGGTCCAGCACGGGACATCCCTCAACTACGCCGACACTGACCGCAGCGACCGTGTCGGTCAGCACCGGCCGCGAGAAACTTTCCGGTCGGGCGGTGACAATCTGCTTTACGGCATCCGCCAGCGCGATGAAGCCCCCGGTGACGCTGGCCGTTCGAGTTCCCCCGTCCGCCTGAAGCACGTCACAGTCAATCGTGATTGTGTGCTCACCGAGCGCTGCAAAATCCACAACCGCCCGCAGGCTGCGCCCGATCAATCGCTGAATCTCTGTGGTGCGTCCGTCCACTTTGCTGCGATCCCGAGCTTTCCGCGGGGATGTACTGCCGGGCAGCATGTTGTATTCCGCCGTGACCCAGCCCAGCACAGGTTGCAGTGGATCTTTGGATTTTCGCCAGGGAGGAATCGATTTCTCGACACTCGCCGTGCACAACACCATCGTGTTGCCCGCTTCCATAAGCACACTGGACAAGGCCGTCTTCGTGAACCCCCGCTGCACCCGAATCGGTCGCAACTGGTCGGGTGTTCGCTGATCATGTCGACGCATGCTTTGCTTTCATCGTGTTCAGAGTCGGGGACTGGCCCGGAATGTGGTGTGCCGTTCGCCTGAGGTCTCTGTCGCCCTCTAGTCCACAGCCACCGCTTGTTCCACCGATTTCCACGAGCTCACAAACTGCACCAG
>JBDKIW010000248.1:0-2584 GCA_039796955.1 Planctomycetota bacterium | reverse complement strand
GGGAAGTCCTTCGAGACCACGGTGATTCCGATCGAATTGAGTAGCAGCAAGATCGGGGACTCAAATGCCTGCCGTGAATACAAAAAGGAGTGGAAACGACGCTGGCGTCAACGGGAATCCGTGCCATCCCGAATGATCGACGTGGGGTGGGATATTCAGCGAGCAGCCGTGGAAGCGATTTCCCTGATTCATTATATGGCAGCGCAATTGAGCGGAAATGCAGGCATCAATCTCAAGGCCTCCGCTGGTGATGAACAGGTTCTGAATGCGGTGCGAAACAGACTGGCGCCGATTGACACAAAAGGTGACACATGAATTCCTCAACCGCGCTGCCAACACCGACAGACATGATCACGCACCTGAACCGTTTTGTCCGCGGACAGGAGCGAGCCAAGCAGGACCTGGCGGTGGCCGTGTACAATCATGCGTTGTCTCAGGCGTATCGTCGCCGCACCGGCACTGATTTCGGCAAACAACATCTGCTGCTGATCGGCCCGACAGGGGTGGGTAAGACGCTGCTGGTCAGAACACTGGCCGATTACCTGGGCTGGCCCGTGGGTTTCGCCAGTGCCGCTGGTTTGGTGGAAGCCGGCTACAAGGGAAACTCCGTCGAAACCCTCATCAGCAGTCTTCTCGATCAGGCGGGAGGAAATCCGCGGAAGGCGGAACGAGGTCTGATCTTTATTGATGAAATCGACAAAATTCGGCGGGGCGAGACCGGCGGGCGGGATGTCAGTGGAGAGGGTGTTCAGAATGCTCTGCTGACCCTGCTGGACGGACGCCTGTCCTCGGGCCTGGAGGGGCAGAACCATGCGGCCGTCGATACCAGCCGACTGCTGTTCATCTGCACGGGAGCCTTTGTGGGGCTGCGTGAACTGATCGAGGCGAGAATCGGCCATGGACGTGGCCGGATTGGTTTTGTGCCCCGCGCGACAGAAGACACCGCCGCCATCCCCGATCTGCCCGTGTTCTCGGCCTTGTGCCAGGTTCAGGCAGCGGATCTGGTCCAGTTTGGCATGATTCCCGAATTCGTGGGCCGCTTTGCCGCCATCAGCCCCCTGCACGAACTCTCGCAATCAGATCTACGGGGCATCATTCGCGGCGACGTGGAACGCTCACCACTGCAGCAGCAGCGTGAACTGGCACGACTGCACGGCATTCAGCTGGACCTGACGGACGACGCTCTGGACGCCCTCGCAGCCGAAGCCGCGGCCATCGGCACCGGGGCCCGCGGACTGCAGCGATTAATGTGCCGCGCCGTGGATGCCGTTGACCATCGCTGGGCGGAACTGGCCAGTGCGGGGGTGACCCGAGTGGTGATTGATCGCGAATGTGCGTTCAATGCGGGACCACCCCGGTTGTTGTCAGAAGGCGGATTATGGCCACGACTGGACCTGGAGCTGCGAATCGAAGCCATGCAGGACCTGCCCGCCTCGCCACGTCCCGTTGTGGCGCCAGTGGTGCCCCCGGCCCGACCGGGGATCAGTGACACCCGCGACTGGTCGGACGAACAGTGCTGGAACCGGATTGAGCACCTGAAGGCCACGCAGCTGGCCTGGCAATCCACAACGAACGGAGCACGCACATGGTGGCAGAAATTTGAAGCGGAGAATCGGCATCGCCCGGCACTCATTCTGAGGGTTGTGGAAGAACTGCAGGTCCGCCAGGCCACCATCACCCAGTTCTTTCTGGCATCTCTCAAGTCCGCCACTGACAACATTCAGGCCAACCTGCACTATCTGGATTATCTGATGCTGAAACAGCAAACAGATCCCCCCGGCCCCGCCCCGGACCAACCCCCGCCAGGGACGGCGAAATAATGCGAAGCCAGCGAAAGTCGCGTTTCGCTCCGCCGAAACGAGCCCCCTGGAGTTTACCTGGTGAATTCGGTGAACAAACACCGCTTCGCAACCAGGTAAAAAACGCCCCCGAATTTCCACAAAGCCCTCATTTCGCCAACCCCCGAACCCTGACAACTGACAACTGACAACTGACAACTGACAACTGACAACTGACAACCGACAACTGACAACTGACAACCGACAACCGAAAACCGCCCCCCATGTCCGACCCACTCACCATTCCTTTGCCCGGCCTGACCGACCCTGACCGCCCCCTCCGATTTCGGCTGATCAAGGCGGGCAGCTTTCGCATGGGACAGCGCGGGCTGTCGGCGAATGAAGAACCAGTGCACGAAGTGCGCGTCCCAGCAGACTTTTACATGGCTGAGACTCCGATCACGCAACAGCAGTATCGCATTATCGCGGGACACTGTCTTGCGGAATTGCAAGCGATCGAAGGCAATCCTGGCGTCAATCCCAGCCGATTCCCAGAAAACGGAAATGGCAACAATCACCCGGTGGAAAGTGTGAATTGGGACGAGGCGAGGGTCATTTGCCGCTGGCTGACGAATTCCGGACGGTTGCCCTCCGGATACCACGCGTCATTGCCGCCTGAGTCGTATTGGGAGTACGCATGCCGGGCGGGGACGGAAACGCGATTCAGTTTCGGCGACTCGGAGCGAGACCTTGCGCAGCATGGTTGGTTCAATGAAAACAGTGGGGGCACCACACATCCGGTCGCG
>JBDKIW010000247.1:0-12188 GCA_039796955.1 Planctomycetota bacterium | reverse complement strand
TGCAAACCTGGAATACCTTTTGTTGCTGAGGGGAGTTTGGGCTGATGAAAGTGTTGACACGCCTTGTGCTGCTGAGTTTACTGCTGGTAGGCAGTTTGCCGGCTATCGCGCAACCTCCGGCAACGGCTGGGGCGCGCCCCAACATAGTCATGATTTTCTGCGACGACCTGACCTGTCAGGCGATCAGTGCCTACGGCGAGAGTCGGCACTTGCTGGAGACGCCGAATATCGATCGACTTGCGGCCCAGGGCGTGAAGTTCGACCGGTGCCTGGTCACCAATTCGATCTGTGGGCCCAGTCGGGCGACGATCCTGACCGGCAAATACTCGCACCGGAATGGCTTCTATAATAACTCCAACAGCAGGTTTGACGGCAGTCAGCAGACATTTCCGAAGCTGCTGCAATCTGCTGGTTATCAAACAGCACTGATCGGCAAGTGGCATCTGATTTCGGACCCGACCGGATTTGATTTCTGGCACATCCTGCCCGGGCAGGGGCTGTACTACAATCCACCGATGATCAAAAACGGGGTCAAGGTCCAGCAGGACGGCTACACCACCGACGTGATTTGTGACCTGTCGATTGACTGGCTGCGTCAGCGGGATCGAGCGCGTCCCTTTCTGCTGATGAGTCAGCACAAGGCTCCTCATCGTGAATGGGCTCCGGCACTGCGTCATCTGGGCTGGGACAATGATCGCGTTTATCCGGAACCGGCAACATTGTTCGATACCTTTGAAGGGCGGAGCAGGGCGGTTGCGGATCATGACATGGGTCTGGATCGAACTTTTACGGAACTGGATGCCAAGCTGCGTCCATCACCGAACATGACTCCTGAGCAGCTGGAGGTCTGGAATGCCTACTATGGTCCGCGGAATGCAGAATTTCTGGCGGCTGATCTGAAGGGGAAGGATCTGGTTCGTTGGCGCTACAATCGCTACATGCACGACTATCTGGCGTGTGTGAAGGCTGTGGACGAGACAGTCGGACGACTGCTGCAGGCCCTGGAAGACGAGGGCGCTGCGGAGAACACGGTGGTCATGTTTTCCAGCGACCAGGGATTTTTCCTGGGAGAGCATGGCTGGTTTGATAAGCGCTGGATCTTTGAAGAATCGCTGCGAACTCCGTTGCTGGTGCGCTGGCCGGGCGTCACGGAGCCTGGCAGTGTGTGTGGCGAAATCGTCTCACTGCTGGACTTTGCACAGACGTTTCTGGACGTGGCGGGAATTGAACAGCCGGGGGACATGCAGGGCCGCAGTCTGTTGCCGTTGCTGCGGGGCGAGGTACCGTCGGACTGGCGAAAGAGTCTGTATTATCACTACTATGAATTTCCGGTTCCCCATCGTGTGCGACCGCACCGAGGCGTGATTACCGAGCGTTACAAGCTGGTTCATTATTATAAGCCGGATATTGACGAATGGGAGCTGCTGGATCGGGCTGCCGACCCGGAGGAAACGAAGAACTTTTACGCGGATCCGGCGTATGCCACGATCGTCGGAGAGTTGCACAGGGAACTGACCAGGTTGCAGCAGGAAGTGCAGGACACGGAAGAGCCACCGCGGTCGGCCTTCGGGAATGAGCGATTTGAAGGCGAGCCGCCGGCCGAGGCCGCACCGAAGCCAAAGCGATCCGGCAAGGGCCCCGGGAAGTAGTGCATGGTGACGATCCCGGGCTGCAGCTGCTGCAGTCCGGCCAGTCCAACTGAATCAGGGCCGTTGGAAAGTTGCATATCGACGCCGTTGTACGGGAGAAGCGGGTCATGTTTCACAGTCTGTTGCGGCTTCTGCTATTCAGCTTCGGGCTGCAGTTTGCGCTGGAGCTGCCGGTGTGTCAGGCTCGTGCGGTGGACTTTGAGCAACACGTGGTGCCCATTCTGCTGCGACGTTGTCTGGAATGTCATCAGTCGGGCAATCCTTCGGGTGGACTGGCGATTGATCGAGCTGCTGCGTTCCAGCGTGGCGGAGACAGTGGGCCCGTGGTGAGTCCCGGGAAGGCGGCTGACAGCCTGTTGCTGCAACGTGTTGAGGCGGGCGAGATGCCACCGGCGGCGAATGGCCACAGTCGTCGACTTCCGGAAGCGGAAATTGAGGTCCTGCGGACCTGGATTGAGTCCGGGGCAGTCTATCCTGCTGAGCGGCGTCTGGATTTATTTGAAAAGACGCTGGAGCATCGGGGTGGCCGGGACTGGTGGTCGTTTCAGCCCCTGCGTGTGGTGGAGCCGCCGGATTCCGAGCCCGGTGCTGCTCAGCTGCATCCCATCGACGCATTTGTCCGGGCGAAGCAGCGGGAACTGGGCTTCACTGCAGCACCGGAAGCAGCTCCGAACGTCTTGATTCGCCGACTGTGGTGGGATCTGACCGGCTTGCCCCCGGGAGCGATTCCGCTTTCGTCAGCAGTCACGACTGGAGCGGAGAAGATCGAGGCCCGGGACTACGAGCGGTTGCTGGAGGAAATGCTGACGTCACCTCAGCATGCGGAGCGCTGGGCACGGCACTGGCTGGACGTGGTGCGTTACGCCGACACCAGTGGCTACGAGCGGGATCAGGAAAAGCCTTTTGCGTGGAAGTACAGGGATTGGGTGGTCCGTGCCATTCAGGCCGACATGCCGTGGGATGAATTCATTCGCCAGCAGCTGGCCGGAGATGAGATCCCGAACCGGACGGAGCAGAGTGTGATTGCCACGGGATTTCTGCGGCTGGGTACCTGGAATGATGAACCGAACGATCCGGCCGACTATACGTACGAGCGACTGGAAGACCTGGTGCATGTGACATCGACAGCCTTTCTGGGGCTGACCACAAAATGTGCGCGGTGTCATGACCACAAGTTTGACCCGATTCCGCAGACGGATTACTACCGCATGGCGGCGGCCTTCTGGCCTGGTCCGATTCAGCCGCGCAGCAGTGAGTACCTTGGCGGGCCGACGGCCGAAGAGCTGGGGTTTAAGGACGTGCTGGGATGGACGGATCTGACGGTGTCACCTGCACCTCTGCATGCGCTGCGAAATGGTGAACGGAATCAGCCTCTGCAGCCTGTGTCGGCTGGCAGCCTGACCTGCATTCCGGGGCTCACACAGGAGTTTTCGATTGGCAGGAGTCACGTCGGCACCACAGGTCTGCGCTTGCAGTTGGCCAACTGGATTGCCAGTCGTGACAATCCGCTAACAGCGAGGGTGGTGGTCAATCGCCTGTGGATGCATCATTTTGGCGAAGGCCTGGTCCGCAGTACGAATAACTTCGGATTCACGGGAGATCAGCCGACGCATCCGGAACTGCTGGACTGGCTGGCAGCCGAACTGATTCGCAGTGGCTGGAGTCTGCGGCACATTCATCGGCTGATTCTGACCTCAGCCACCTGGAAGCAGTCGTCCAGTCATCCGCGGGAATTGGAATACCAGCAACGGGATGCTGCCAATCGGAATCTGTGGAAGGCGTTTCGGCGGCGTCTGGATGCGGAATCGCTGCGGGATGCGTTCCTGTCATCCTCAGGAGAACTTGACCTTCGCATGGGCGGTCCGGGGTTTGTGGCCAGTGTCAGCCCGGAGGCCCTGGAGGGCCTGTCGAAAAAGGGATCGGCCTGGACGGCCTCAAGCCAGGACGAGCAGCTGCGGCGGAGTCTGTACATGTTTTCGCAGCGCAGTCTGCTGACGCCGATGATGACCACCTTTGATTTCTGCGACACGACGCTGCCGTGTGGGCGTCGGGATACCACGATTGTGGCTCCCCAGGCCCTGACTCTGATGAACAACGATTTTGCGCATGCACGCAGCGAGACGCTGGCCAGGCGGATTGTGGCGACACCGCAGCAGTCGCCCTCGGCCCGCGTGGACAGCGTGTGGCAGTCGATTCTTGGACGGTTACCGACAGCTGCTGAACGGCAACTGTCACTGCAGCATGTGCAGGAGCAGTTTCAGCGGTACAGCCAGCAGTCGGTGGTGGAACAGGACGCACACAATGAAGCTGTGTTGGAGATTCTGCCGGTCCTGCAGGCTCTGCGGCAGCCCGAAGAAACCCCGATTTCTGGTCTGGCGGAGATGGACGACTGTGTGTTGTACCTGGATGCCGGGCGGGATGTGGAAATCGGGGCAGAGGGAACCGTTGTGAGTTGGCGCGACCAGAGTCGGCATGGGCATCACGCAGCGCAGCCTGTACGAGACGCACAGCCCACGCTGCTGGCCGCAGGGATTGCGGGCCGCCCGACCGTGTCCTTTGATGGTCGCAGACAGTTTCTGCATCTGCAGGGTTCTCTGTTGCCGCACGACGACTGCACGATTGTGGGGGTGGTCACCGATCGCGGTGCCGGTGGGCATCGGGAATTGCTGTCGAACTGGAGCGGCCGGGACGGAAATTCCACAAGCTCACTGTTTGTGGGGTTGACGGCCGACCATGCGGTCCGTTTCAGTGATGCGATTTCGGGAGTGGGTGTGATTCAGGACCGTCAGCGGCCATTTCTGTTGACCGCCGTCAACGGTGACGCGGGAGCGACGTTGTATCAGGGTGGGCGGACGGTGGTGTCACAGTCACAGCGATTGCCAGCTCGTCGACTGGATACGCCATGGGTGATTGGCCAGCAGGGAAATATTGACGGGGAGTACTGGCAGGGAGACGTCGCCTTGCTGTTGGTCTTCCGACGGCAGCTTTCGGAGGCGGAGTTGCATGGGCTGTGGAATGTTGTCACCGAGCGATATGGTCTGGCGTCTGTGCAGCGCCAGCAGGAAGTGACCAGTACCGCCGAGGAGCATGCGCTGGCCTCACTGTGTCTGGTGTTGTTCAACAGCAACGAATTTGCGTTTGTGGACTGACGAACGGGCAGCCTGAGCGCGTGCCACACTGGACCATGGTGTCGGGATTAGCACTAAGACGAGGTCAGTGCAGGGCTGGGCGGCAGCGTGCGAAGGCGGCCAGTCACTCCAGGCTGAACAGGCGTTTGGCGTTGGCAGTCGTCACATCGGCCATGTGTTCGGCGGAAACTCCATGAGTTTCTGCGAGGCACTGGCAGGTGGCAGCGACCCACGCGGGTTCGTTGCGTTTTCCGCGATAAGGTTGTGGAGCCAGATACGGGGCATCGGTTTCGACCAGCAGCCGATCGAGGGGTACAGTCGCTGCGACAGCGCGGATGGCATCGTTTTTCCGGTACGTGAGCATACCGCCGAACGACAGGTAGAGTCCCAGCTCGAGGCAGGCAGCGGCTGTTTCGTGGGAACCGCAGAACGCATGCATAGCACCGGCGAGCTGCTGACCACCTGCGCAATCCTGCAGGACGCGTACGACGTCTGCCTCCGCCTCGCGGCAGTGGACGATGAACGGTTTTTTGACATCGCGGGCGAGTGCGATGTGGCGTCGGAAGTAGTCCTCCTGGATATCAAGGGGGACATCTTTCCAGTAGTTATCGAGCCCGGTTTCCCCTACGGCGACGACTTGTGGATGTGTGGCAAGCTCCTGAATTCTTTCCCACTCGCCGGGCTTGACTTCGTGGGTATGGTTCGGGTGAACACCAACGATCGCGGAGATGCAGGGGTAACGATTGGCCAGCAGGATCACAGCATGACTAGTGGCCAGAGTAATTCCGATGGCCAGCATCCGTTCGACGCCGGCGTCCAGTGCGCGCTGGATGACTTCATCAAAATCCTGACGAAACGCATCCGCTTCGAGGTGACAATGAGTATCGATCAGCGATCCAGGCATGACAACGGGGATTCCTCGGGAAATCAACACGGGTGAGAGGTGGGAGGTGCGTGGTGTACCGCGGTCCCTGGACAGTTTGTCCGGCGGGATGCCCCCAACCAATGCGTGCAGATGCAGGGCTGCGCTGGATTCTGAGCGGTCTGGCTGACAAATTCCAGTCAGTGCAGGAAAAGCACGATGAGATGGATGGGACCGATGGGACTGATGAACTGGTCAGTGGGATACCAGGGTTCGCAGCAGGTCGTCGGTGACCACAGTGCCTTTGGGTAATTGCTTCAGGTGTTCCACAATCACGGCCAGCAGTTCATCGTTGAAGGGAATGGCAAGGCATTGCAGGCGATGCGCCACGGCCCGTCGGCCGCTGTGCCGCCCAAGCACCAGCTGGATTTCGCCGGCCCCAACAGCTTCCGGGCGGAACGGCAGGTAGGTGTCGGGATTCTTCAGCAGCCCGTCCTGGTGAATTCCGGCCTCCGTCGCAAACACGTTGGCACCACCGATGGGTTTCATTCGCGGGATTGCAATTCCGGTGAGTTCGGCCACCAGCTGACACAGCGGGAACAGCATGGTGGTGTCAATGCGGTGGTGCCGCCGGTATTGATCCTGGTGCATCGTCAGTGCCATGACAACTTCTTCCAGTGAGGCGTTGCCTGCGCGTTCTCCGATCCCGTTGACGGTGCACTGCACCACATTTGCTCCCTCGGCAATTCCCGCGAGGGTATTTGCCACGGCAAGGCCCAGATCGTTGTGGAAGTGCACGGCCAGCAGCGCTCGATCAATGTTGGGCACCTGGTCCTGAATCAGACGGATGAAGTCCCGGGTCTTTTCCGGTGTCAGCAGCCCCACGGTATCGGGAAAGCCAATTGTTGTCGCGCCGGCATCGATCGCGGTCCGGTAGCATTCGCAGAGAAAATCGGGTTCCGTGCGACTGGCATCTTCGGGACTGAAGGCCACGATGCGAAATCGTTCAGCGGCGTAGCTGACAGTGCTCTCAATGATTTCGAGGATTTCGACCCGACTTTTATTCAGCTTGTGTTCACGATGCAGGGGGCTGGTTCCGCAGAACAGGCTGACGCCGCGTTTGTGCACCGGGTTGCCCTCAAGAGCGTGGTCCGCGGCGTCAACATCGGATCTGAGTGTCCGGCACAGAGCTGTCAGCACCGGCCCGGTCACCTGGCCAATCATCAGGCGGATGGCCGCGATGTCGGCTTCGGAGCTGGCAGGAAATCCGGCGTCCAGTGAGTGGACACCTGCGCGTTCGAGGGCTTTGGCGATGCGAAGTTTTTCGTGGGGGTCGAGAGTGGCGCCCGGCATCTGCTCGCCGTCGCGCAACGTCGTGTCGCTGAACAGCACAACTCCGCTGCGTTTGTGTGCGCTGATGATCGTTTGGCGGACCTGATCTTCAATACGCCGGGCGATGCGCCGGGAGAGTTGATTCTGCATGAGAGACATGATTCCTGATGGGCCGGGCTCCGGGGACGCAGGCTGACCAGATTCCGAATTATGGCCGGACGGCCGGCAAAAAACGGGGACTGGGGATTCCGGAGTGTCGGATGGGTTGACTGCAAAGCGGGGCCGGGGCCTCAGACGGGCTGGAGGCGCGGGCCTGCGTTATTGCGGCTTTGGTTTTCCTCCGCGTCGTCGACTTTTTTCCGCGTCACCGAGAGTCGATTTTCGGCGGAGCATGTGGTGGTAGTGCTGAGCAAAGCGATGTGCTTCATCGCGAACATACTGCAGCAGTCGCAGGCCAAAGGAATGTCGACTGAGTTTGATCGGGTCGGACTGGCCGGGAACAAAGATTTCCTCGTCGCGTTTGGCCAGCGAGATGGTGACAGGGGGCTGGATACCCAGCAGCTGAAAGGTTTCCATGACGGCATTGAGTTGTCCCTTGCCGCCGTCGACAAGGAGCAGATCGGGGAAGGCATCGCCTTCGTCTGAAAGCCGGCGAAACCGGCGGGTCACGACTTCCCGCATAGACGCAAAGTCATCGACACCCTGAACCGTTTGAATCTTGTACCGTTTGTAGCCGGGTTTGAAGGGCAGGCCATCGATGAACTGCACGAGGCTGGCCACGGTTTCGCTGCCCTGAAGGTGGGCAATATCAAGTCCTTCGATCCGGCGAGGGGTTTCGGCAAGTCCGAGGGCCTTGACGAGTGCGCTGAGACCCTTTTTGGGGTCAATGTAGAAGACCTCGGGCTGCGCGTGGCTTTCGAGGTCACCGCGGAGGTTGAGATTTTTCAGGGACTGGATTTCGTCGCGAATGCGTGCCGCCTTTTCAAATTTCATTTCCTTGGAGGCCTGCTTCATGGAGTCTTCCATTTCGGTCAGCAGGCTGTTGCGTCCGCCATCGAGGAACAGTTTGAGTCTGCGGATGTCTTCGCGGTAGTCTTCGCGGCTGACGCGAAGGTTGCAGGGGGCGGTGCATTGATTGATGCTGGCCAGCAGACAGGGGCGGAACCATCTCCAGCGTTCGTCCTGTTCATCGATGTCGAGGGAGCAGGTGCGGAAGCGAAAGATTTTCTGGAGGACGGCGATGGTGCCTCGAAGTTGACCAGCGCTCGTGAAGGGTCCGTAGAGTCGCACACCGGAGGACTCAGGCTGTCGAGTGAATTCTACGCGGGGAAAGTCTTCGCGGGTGGTGATCTGCAGGTAGGGAAAGGTCTTGTCGTCTTTGAGGAGGGAATTGTAGCGAGGCTGAATGTCCTTAATCAGCCGGGCCTCCATGAGCAGTGCGTCGACCTCGCTTTCGGTCTCGATG
This sequence comes from Planctomycetota bacterium, assembly GCA_039796955.1. Lineage (GTDB taxonomy): Bacteria > Planctomycetota > Planctomycetia > Planctomycetales > Planctomycetaceae > SXXK01. The sequence goes on along the minus strand of JBDKIW010000247.1, from coordinate 3,752 downwards.
AAATCGATGTCGGCGATTTCGGGGACGAGGTCGGCGGTGCGTCGATCCACTTCGGCGGCAGCGGTGAAATAGCTGGACGCACGATTCCGAAGGTTGACAGCTTTCCCGACGTAGATCACCCGGGACTCGGCATCCTTCATCAGATACACACCGGGCGAGGTGGGAAATCTACGCACCTTTTCCCGGGGAGGCAGCGACTCTCGGTAGGCGAGCGGGGATTCTGCCAGGTCGTCGGGATCGCCAGTCATAAGATCTTTGTTTCCAGCAATTTACGTAGGAACCACGGGGAGATGGCTGAATGACCGCGAAGCAGGGGACAGCGAGATCCGAACAAGCGAACCAACCGCTACAGCTTGCCAGAGGGGGCCTGACAAATCAAGACCGCAAAAGGCCCAGCCGATTATCAACCTCACCAAAAATGAAAGTTCACTGATTTCTGCACCGCGAATATTGAAATCCTGACGGGTTTTCGTACGGTAATGGCAGCAAGCCGGCTGCCGGAACGGGGGGTTTCGGGGCGCAGGCATGATTTTGTGTAACTGAAAGGCTGGGTTCAATGAAGTTCGTACGATCTCTGAGTGCACTTGTGTTGCTGGCGTGTATTTCCCTGGCAGCTGGTTGTGGTGGTGGTGAGCAGACGGGTGGCGCTGGTGGCGGTGGTGCCGCTGCTGGTTCCGGCGTTGCTGGTGGTGCACCGGCACCGGCTGAAGCCGCAGCTCCAGCAGAAGCCGCACCAGCCGAAGCTGCAGCGCCTGCTGAGGCAGCGCCAGCGGAAGCCGCTCCAGCTGCACCGGCTGAAGCAGCACCAGCAGAAGCTGCTCCAGCTGCACCGGCTGAGGCAGCACCAGCAGAAGCCGCACCAGCGGCACCTGCTGAAGAAGCAAAGCCTTAGTAGTGACCCGGGATCTCTCAGCAGCGTCACTCTGTTGCTGCTGCGGGGTTCGTTGAGCACACTCTCAATAACGCTCGCTGGTGTTCACACCCGCGGGCGTTTTTTGTTTACGACCAGCCCACCGTGTGTCCGGGTCAGTGCGTGGGAACTCCCCGTTGCACCGCCCGGCGGTTTTTACGGGCTATTTCTTTGCGGACTTGCGGCGAACTTTTTTGACGACAGATTTGGCGGTGGTGCCGGCAGCGGCTTTGGTGCCTTTTTTGCCCCGGGCCACTTTGCGACCGCCGCCTTTGGCTGCTTTTTCGGCCAGCCACAGCACGGCCTGTTCCATTGTCACGCTGGAGATTTCGGTGTCTTTGGGAACAGTGGCATAGATGGTGCCGTGCTTGATGTAGGGACCGTACTTGCCCTCAAAAATCTGTACGGGCGCCTGATCATCCGGATGAACGCCCAGCTCACGCAGAGGTGTTGGAGCGGCCTTTTTCTTAGTGTTTCTCAGCATTTCCACGGCGGCTTCCATGGGAACGTTGAGCACATTGAAGGTTTGGCCATCGAATTCACAGGTATGTGTTTTTCGATCGAAGCTGGCAAACACTTTGTCATGTGTGACGTACGGTCCGAACTTGCCGATCCCGGCATTCACCACTTTGTCTGTGACGGGGTGTTTGCCGATTCGGCGTGGCAGCGACAGCAGATCGATCGCCGTGGGCAGATCAACAGACGCGGGATCGAAGCAGAGCGGGATACTGCAGCGTTTGGGGCGTGGATTTTCTTCGGTGACTTCTCCAAGTTGCAGGTAAGGCCCGAACGGGCCTCGCATGGAATAAATTGCGAGACCTTCTTCGGGGTGCATACCGATGGCCTGGGGGCCGCGTGTTTTTTCCTCGATGAGTCGATCGGCGACTTCGTTGTTGATTTCGCTGGGGGCGATACTGTCGGGGATGGACGCCGTCAGTTTTTCTTCACCGCGGGTCTTTTCGAAATACGGGCCATAGCGACCGACGCGAACGGAGGCATCCAGGCCATCAATGGAGAGTGTGCAGGCATCGCGGGGATCAATTTCGCCTTCGCGTTTTTTGACCTGCTCATCAAGACCTTCGTTGCCGTTGTAGAATTCTCTGAGGTAGGGCAGGCGTTCTGCGGAGCCGGTGGCGATGTCATCCAGCGTCTGTTCCATACCGGCGGTGAAGCCCAGATCGACGAGTCTGGGGAAATGGTTTTCAAGAAGTTTGGTCACCGCCATTGCGGTGAAGGTGGGCACCAGTTGATTGCCGTTCTTGCGAACGTAGCCTCGATCCTGGATGGTGCTGATGATGCTGGCATAGGTACTGGGTCTGCCGATCCCTTCGGACTCGAGAGTGCGAACGAGCGTGGCTTCTGTGTAGCGGGCCGGCGGCTTGGTTTCGTGAGCGACCGCCTCTGCATTCTGCAGTTTGAGGGAATCGTTTTCCTGCATGGGGGGCAGGGTGGAATCCTGATCTTCGATGGCCGCTTCGGGATCATCGGATCCCTCGACGTAGGCCCGGAAGAATCCGGCGAATTCGACGGTTCTGCCGGAGGCCCGAAATTCGGCATCATCGACGGTGATGGTGACGGTATCAAAGCGGAGCAGGGCATCAGCCATCTGGGTGGCCATGGTTCGCTTCCAGATCATCTGGTAGAGCTTGAACTCCATACCTGACAGACCGATTTCGTCGCCGGTTTTCATTTCTGTTCCGGCAGGTCGAATGGCCTCGTGAGCTTCCTGAGCGCCTTTGGTTTTGGTGGAGAACTGTCGTGGTTCGGGGCTGAGGTAATCTCGGCCGTAAAGATCGGTCACGCGACCTCGGGACGCCTTGATGGCCTCGCCGCTGAGATTCACGCTGTCCGTTCGCATGTAGGTGATGTGGCCTTCTTCGTACAGGCGCTGGGCGACCTGCATGGTTTGTCGGGCCGACATACCGAGTTTGCGGTTGGCTTCCTGCTGGAGTGTGCTGGTGGTGAACGGGGGATAGGGCCGACGCGACTGCTGTTTCTGTTCGATCGACGTGACCGTCCAGGGACGCTGCTGAATTTTCTGCAGAGTTTCGCGGGCCTGTGCTTCGGAGAGCAGCAGAACATCACTGCCGGCTTTCAGGCGACCGGTCTGTTCATCGAAGTCACGACCGGACGCGATGCGACGATTTCCCAGTGTCTGCAGCACGGCTTCGAACGGAGCGCCGGTGCGAGCCTGCAACTTCGCCTTCAGGTCCCAGAAGGTTCCGCTGCGGAACTTCATGCGTTCGATTTCCCGGGCGACGAGAACGCGCACGGCAACACTCTGTACTCGGCCGGCCGACAGGCCGCGGGCGATTTTTTTCCAGAGCAGCGGGCTGAGGGTGTATCCGTAAAGGCGGTCCACGACACGGCGAGTTTCCTGGGCCTGCACGAGATTTTCATCCAGTTGCCGGGTGTTCCGAATCGCCTCCTGAATGGCGGGTTTGGTGATTTCTGAAAAGGTCATGCGGCTGACGGGGACGGAAGGCTTGAGCACCTGCACGAGGTGCCAGCCGATGCTTTCGCCTTCGCGGTCTTCGTCGGTTGCCAGGACGAGTTCGCGGACTTTCTTCAGTGAGTCTTTCAGTTCGGCGATGAGTTTCTTTTTGTCGGTGGGGACGACATAGAGCGGATCGAAATCGCTGTCGACATTGACGCCCAGTGTCGACCAGGACTCTTTTTTCAGAGTGGCTGGAATTTCGGAGGCACTGGACGGGAGATCACGGATGTGTCCCATGCTGGCTTTGACAATGTAATCATCTCCGAGAAAGCCGGCGATTTTTTTGGCCTTCGCGGGGGATTCAACAACAACCAGCGCTTTTTTGAGCGGAGCCATGAACGGATA
>JBDKIW010000246.1:0-2862 GCA_039796955.1 Planctomycetota bacterium | reverse complement strand
GGCGTGGCTCAGTATCACGCGGCGGTGCAGCATGTGGCTGAATTGCGGCAATCCGGAACCCTGAAAGGGCCCAATGATCCGGCGGGGCGGGTCCTGACCTGTTTTCTTGGCGCAGACGATGGCGGGCTGGAATTCCAGCCTGGTTTCGTAGCGGCCGCATTGACGGAAGCCGTGTCGGGCGAGAAGTTCAGAGAGGCGGCGGCGCAGGTGACCGGAGTTCAGTGCCGTTTCGTGGGGAACGAGTCCTATGCGGTCAGCGATGCACTGGAGTTGGCGGCGTTAAATGACGACCAGCCGTGCGTGGCCGTGGGGACGCCGGACGGTGAGTGGCAGCTGCTGTCGGCACCCGCACGCTGTGAAAACCACGCGGACCTGCTGGAACTGCTGAGAGCAGAGTTATTGCCGGGTGGTGGCTGGGCGTGGCAGTGTCTGACAGGAGCGGCGGACAATGACCGCCAGGGGCGTCCGGGTGTGCCGGCTGTTGCGGCGGGGGCCGTGATGATTGCGACACCGCCGTTGACTCCGGTCCCTGAAGTGGGTTCCGGCTGTGCCTCGGTTGTCACTGGCCTGAGTGAAACGGGATTGAGACTGTACCCCGGAGTACCAGTGGGCCTGGTGTTTTCGGCGCATTCGGATCGGGTGAGTGCCTGAGGTCAGCCCCGTGATTACTCAGAGAACTGTTCCAGCCGATCAATGAACTCGGGGGTCAGCCCGGCCGCCAGGCGGGCATCGCGTTGAAACAGATCTCCGCGTGCTTTGGACGGTCGAATGGGCCAGTGCAGGGCCTGGGTCCAGGCCTCCCAATCGGACTGATCCTGGCCCTTCCAGTATCGAAGCCACTCAAGCCCGAACTGGACATGGTGAATTTCGTCGCGGTGGATCGCGCGCATGATGGCGGCGCTGCGACGATCTTTGGCCGCCATGAAGTACTGTTCAAATTCCACAGAGTGATCGAGGTTCGCCCCTTCGAAGACGAGGGGCAATCCCGCGACGTACTCCAGCTCTGACTGGAAAAGTTGTGCCTTCTGCCAGATCCAGCCATTGACGGGGCGATCACCGAAATTGAGTCCCAGTTCCCGGCAGCGCTGGGCGTGCATGCGAGTGTGGCGTTGTTCGTCCTGCATGATGTGGGCGAGTCCCATACGGAATTCGGCCGGGGCTGAGGGAAAAGCGAGCAGCACCATCGCCATGACCTCGAGCGCCTGCAGTTCGTGATTCGCCATCACGTGATGTGCGAGCGCGCGTCGCGAGGGATCACCGAGGCTGGGACCTTTGGGCATCGCGGGGGCTGTCCGGCGTTGTGCAAACTGCAGATTGGGGGGGCGGGAAGGAAGTTCCACGCGCAGAGGCGCACCGGGAGCGGAATCCGTCAGCGGCAGGGGCGGACGAGTCAGTTTCAGTTCCAGATTTTCGGAGAGCAGCACGCGTTCAGCGAAATCCCGCAGTTCCATGGAAATCCAACCCTTGAAAAGTCAGGGAAAGACAGGAGTTGTGGCGAGGCGGACCGGGAAGACTGCGGGACAGCATAGCAGAATCCAAGCTGGCAGCAGAAAAGGAACACCCCGGCGTCTGACATTCTCGGGAAAACCGGGCCACAGAACCCGAGCGGCGTGGCAACCGAGCGGTTGGCACGAATCGACAGATGGTCTACCGGAGACGGAACTGAATTGTGGTTGCCTTCGCGCTTGCCTGGCCTGCCTGCACTTGGTACACAGGGGGAGCGGATTCATCCGGGAGGCATGCATCCTGCGATATGGGCCAATGTGGGGGGAGTTCGATGTCTGAGATTGATGTTTATAAAGAGTGGCTGGGGATTCCGGAAGGCGTGCGGCCACCGGACCACTACACGCTGCTGCGGCTGGTCCAGTTTGAAGACGACCTCGAAAAGGTGCGGGCCAACTACCGCAAACTGAATGCGCATGTGCGTAAGTACGCCACAGGCCAGTATCTTGTGCGGTCACAGGAACTGCTGAATGAGATGGCCAAAGCGATGCTGTGCCTGACTGACCCGGATGGCAAGATTGAATATGACCGCAGTCTGGGACGGGAAACGCCGCAGGAAGACGACGACGAGCCGCGGACGGTGCTGCAGTACCTGGTTTCTCGCAGCCTGATCAAGCGTGGGCAGGTGAGTGAGATCGAGCATTTTGCGGAAGCACGAGGACTCTCTCATCGTGACGCCGTCATTCAGATGAAGCTGGTAGAGCCTGCGGACGCCTGTCGGGCACTGGCTTCAGAATTGCGGTTGTCCTGCGTGGACCTTGAGGACATGCTGCCTGACGATTCGGTGCTGGACATGGTGCCGCGGCGTGTCATTCGCAAACATTCCTGCCTGCCATTGTTTGAAGATCGCGGGTACCTGCTGGTTGCCTGTTCCGACGAACCATCGCATGAACTGGAAGAAGAGATCCGTTTGCGATGTTCATTGCCGATGCGCCCGGTTCTGGCGGTTCCCAGAGCAATAAACCAGGCGATTTCCAAATATTACGCGCCGGGGATGCGTGAAGAGGGCGCTGCTGTCGCGGCGACGGAGACCGCGTCGAAAGCGGGCGGAAAGCCGGCGAGCAAATCTGAGAAGCCGAAAAAGGAAACTGCAACGGCAAAGCCAACCGGGAAATCGGCACCGTTGTCGCAGGAGCAGAAGCGCGAGCGGCTGCTGCTGACCGCTATTTTTGGGTGTTGGTCCACGATTGGGACGATCGCCGGGCTCTACTTCGCCAACGGGCAGGTGGTTTCGTTTCTGCATGTGGTCTCCGGGGCAGTCGCGGGACTGGTCGTGTTCGGGACCCTGAAGCTCACCTGGGCCAGATAGCAAAATCATTGTCCGGCTTGCGGGGACGTGGTGGTCTTCGAAATGCCGTC
>JBDKIW010000245.1:0-6534 GCA_039796955.1 Planctomycetota bacterium | reverse complement strand
GACAACGAACTGGTTGAGGTGTGCATTATGGGATGGAACATGACACGCGATCGCAATCATTCCGGCCTGAGTCCTGCGAGGGTCCGAGTCTGGGGGGGATTTGGTTGCTGCCTGTGGCTGGTGCTCAGTGCTGGCTGTGGCCAGTCGGCGGCACCTGTGGCGACGAAGACGCAGGCCGAGGCGTCGGCTGAAGCTGCGGATGAGTGTCGCGACCGTCTGAATGCGGCCATGCAGAGAGTGGCTCCGGAATCCCTGGCGGGACAGACGCGCCGTGACTCTGTTGTGAATGCGGTGAATTCGTGGATGGCATCCTGCGGCGAGGCGGAAGTTCGACAGCTCAGCATCAGTGATCAGAACGCCGCCCTGCTGTCAGAGGATGCATTGCGAACCGCGCGAGCTTCCCGGTTTTCCGAGAATGATGTGCTCTACCTGCGCGACTGTCTTTTGCTGAAAGGCCTGACGGAATCGATCTGGAAACAGGAAGCAACGGCCGGAGATCAGGCGCTGGCGGAACGAGCCCGAGTGACGCGATTGTTTCGGCATGTGATCCGCAATCTGGCTCTGATGCCAACCGGGGAGTCACGGATACCTGTTGGGTTGTACGAGGCGATGTTGACGGGACGAGGCACGGTTGAAGATCGCATCTGGGCATTTTCCGAAGGGTTAAGGCAGCGGCAGGTCGATGCACTGGTGTTGAAAGCAGCGACGCCGGGTGCGGCCACCGGAAGTCTGGTCGAGACCGCAGAATGGTTGGTGCTGGTGATTTCCGGAAACCAGACCATGCTGTTTGATCCGCTCCGTGGAACCCCGGTTCCGGCGGCGGCGGACACATCGGCTGTGGTGACAGAGCCGGCTGGGCTGGAAGTTCTGCAGGGATTGGATCGCTGGAAATCCGGCGAAGTGTTTGTGGTTGGACACCCATCGTCGTTTGCACCTCGTATGCTGGTTCTGCAGCAGCGGATGGAAGCTGCGGACACGGCTGTGCTGTATGAAGAGTTGGCGGGCGGAACCAGTGAGATTCGTCCGTTTCTCGAGCGCGTTCGCGCAGCCACAGAATCGCTCTGGCCGACCGACCGAATTCGGATCTGGCCGGTGGTGGAGCAGCGAGTTGCGGCTCTGGCGTCACTGACGGAGCAGCAGTTGGAGGCGTACACACTGCTGATGCGGCCGCTGGATAGTCCCTTTGAACGTGAATCCATCGATGTCAGTAAGTTGCTCACAGATCCCAATGTGGATGAAAGCAAACTCAGCGATGACGAGAAGAATGCGCTGAAGGCCGAAGCCATCTCGAAACTTCTGGAACGATCTGACGCCCTGTTTGGACGCCCGTCACGCCGTCTTCTGCAGGCGCGTGTCAGTCAGATTGCCGGCAACTTTGAGCTGGGAATGATTCAGGAGCTGCAGCAGATTCGAATTGCCTGTCTGCAGGAAGTTGTGGAGCTGGAGTTTGTTGACGAGGGAAAACAGGCGGTTGGGCGGATTCGGCTGCCAGAGACGATTCTTTCAGTGCAGAAGAGTGCTGTGGGGGATACGTTGTACTGGACAGCGATGAGCCAGGTATCGCGCGGAGATGCGGGGACGGCGGTGCAGACGCTGAGAAACTACCGTCGGCAGTACCCTGACGAGAAAATGAAATTTGCCTCGCTGTTGCTGGAAGCGGAATTGCTGGTGGAGATTGGCGATGTGGCGGGAGCGGCTGCGGTGCTGAAAGAAGCTGCCACGGACGACAACCCGGAACGTAGTCGACAGGAATGGATGCTTGCCCGGATTTCGTCCGCCACGGCAGGGGCGACACCGGCAACACCAGTGGAAAATCCGGCGGCAGAGTCACCGGCGACGCCTGCAACACCGGACGCCGCGGCGGCCGGGGCGGCCACCCCTGATCCAGCTCCGGTGCCAGCGGACAACGGACAGTCGGAGAAGCCATGAAAATCGGGATTTTTGCGGACATTCACGACAACGTCGATAATTTGCGGCACACGATCCGGCTATTCAATTCCCTGGGGTGTCGGGCGGTCCTGCTGGCGGGCGATCTGGTTTCTCCGCTGGTTGTTCCCGCCATGCGGAAATTTCACTGCCCGGTCATTGCCTGCTTTGGCGACAATGATGGAAATCGGGTGGGGATTTCAGGTGGGATGAAGATCGTTGGCACGATGGGAAATCCGCCAATGTGCTGGAAATCTCCGGATGGTGTGCGATTTCTGCTGTGTCATCAGTTGCAGGACGTGAAGGACTGCTGTGGAGATGCGGATGTTGTGGTGTTCGCCCACACACACCGCCCCAGTATTGCGGCCGACCGGCACGGAAGACTCTTCATCAATCCGGGTGAAGTTGGAGGATGGATGTTTCGCAGGCCGACTGTGGCAGTTTATGATACGGAACGCCGGGAAGCTGAGATTCTGAATCTTCCGGAGATGTCGCCCGGAGTCTACATCGAAGAGTAGGCAAATCCGGGTGCGGTGCCTGCTGGTCCGTGATGATTTCGGGCAGCGATTGAATACAGGAGTGATGACCATGAATCCCGCAGAAGCTCAATCTCTGGTTGCCATACGATCGGCATTGGCGGAGCAGGTCCGTCGTCGCTGGTTCCTGCGGGACTGCGGGATCGGGCTGGGGGCGATTGCGGCCGGTTCACTGCTGGCTGACGACGCCCGCGGTGCGATGGAGGGATCGACTGCTGAAGGTCCGCTGGCACCAAAAAAACCGCACTTTGCCGCCAAGGCCAAACGTGTGATTTACATGTTTCAGGCCGGGGCCCCCAGCCACCTTGAGCTCTTTGATAACAAGCCAGAATTGACGAAGCGGGACGGGCAATTGCCGCCCGCCGAATTGCTGAAGGGTTATCGAGCGGCGTTTATCAATCCGAAGTCGGCGCTGCTGGGTCCGAAGTTTAAATATGAAAAACATGGCCAGTGTGGCATGGAGCTCAGCGAAGTTCTGCCGCATACGGCAAAGCTGGCGGACGACATCTGTCTGATTCGATCCATGCAGACGGATGCTGTGAATCACGCGCCAGCGCAGATCATGATGAACACCGGATCACAGCAGTTCGGCCGTCCGTGCCTTGGGGCCTGGTCACTGTACGGGCTGGGCAGCGAATCGCAGGAGCTTCCGGGTTTTGTCGTGTTGACCAGTGCCAAGGGCACCAGTGGCGGCGCCAGCAACTATGGCAGTGGGTTTCTGCCGACGGTGTATTCCGGCATTCCATTTCGAACAAAAGGGGATCCGGTCCTGTACCTCTCAAATCCTCCGGGGATTGATGCGGAGACACAACGAGCGTCCCTGGATGCTCTGCAAAGACTGAATGACCTGTCTTTGCAGTCTGTCGGTGACCCGGAGATTGCTGCGAGGATTCAGAGCTATGAGATGGCTTATCGTCTGCAGAGCAGTGCTCCTGAGTTGATGGACATCAGCGGTGAATCACGCGAGACGCTGGATCGTTATGGAATCTCGGATCCGAAGGAAGCCAGTTTTGCGCGAAACTGTCTGCTGGCACGGCGTCTTGCCGAACGTGGTGTTCGCTTTGTGCAGTTGTTTCATGAAGTCTGGGATCAGCACGGTAATTTGACCGGTGGCGTGCGACAGAATGCCAAAGATACGGATCAGGCCAGTGCCGCGTTGTTGCTGGATCTGAAAGAGCGAGGACTGCTGCAGGACACACTGGTCATCTGGGGTGGGGAATTTGGCAGAACGCCGATGGTTCAGGGTGGAAACGACGGGCGGGATCACCACAACCGTTGTTTCAGTCTCTGGCTGGCGGGCGGTGGAGTTCGGGGTGGAACCACGTGGGGCAGTACCGACGAGCTGGGGTTCAACGTCGCCGAAAATCCTGTGCATGTGCATGACCTGAATGCGACGCTGCTGCACCTGCTGGGCATGGAGCATACGCGATTGACCTACCGGTTTCAGGGGCGAGACTTCCGTTTGACGGACATCCACGGGAATGTGGTTCAGGGGATACTGGCCTGAGTCGATGCTCCGGGATGAGCTGGCACGGACATTCCTGAATGCCGGGCGTTGTTGCGGCGTCCTTCAGGTTCAAACAGTCGCATGTTTCCGGGAACGATAATGATGCAGATGCGTGGACGATGGGGGCGACAGCTTTCTTCCGGGATGACAGGTTGGCTGTCGGCCTTGTGTCTGGTGGTCTGGCTGGGAATGTCGGGAGGCTTGTGCATCGCGGCGCCGCAGGAAAAGCAGAAGCCAAAGCATCAGCCTGCCCCTGAGGTTCTGCAGGAATTTCAGCGGCAGACTGAAGGGCTGCGGCTGCAGATTCAGGAATTGCAGCAGAAGTCAGACATTCAGACGGGGCCCGGACAACTGCTGCTGGCGGACGTTCGTGTGTATGAAAAGGCAGCCACATGGATGCTGCGATTTCAGGAGTTTCCGGATGCGGCCTGGGAAAAACAATTGCAGAAGGTGCTGGATGAAGGGCATCGTCGCGCTGGCTTGTTGAAGACCAGTCAGCCGGACTGGAACCTGCGCCCCGGCACCTCAATTCGAGGCTACGTCAGTGAGATTGACGGATCTGTTCAGCCTTATGCGGTGACACTGCCGTCGGGAGTCGATCCTGCCAATTCAAAACGGTGGCCGTTGCATGTGGTCCTGCATGGTCGGGCGGATCAGATGAATGAAGTGAACTTCATTCATCGCATGGATGGGCGAGGCCCCGGGGCCTCGAAGACGGAACCGGTCGGGGACTGGATTCAGCTGGATGTTTATGGTCGTGGAAACAACGCGTATCGCTGGGCTGGGGAAAAAGATGTCTTCGAGGCGCTGGCGGATGTTCGTAATCGATTCCGGATTGATGAAGACCGAGTGACACTGCACGGATTCTCCATGGGCGGTGCGGGCGCGTGGCATCTTGGAATGCATTATCCGCATTTGTGGAGTTCTGTGGGGCCCGGCGCGGGCTTTGTGGACTTCTACCGATATCAGAAAAAGGATCCGGACTCGCCTGCCGATCGGCTGCCCTTCACCGCGGATCGTACCTTGCGGATTTATGATTCCGTGAACTACGCCATGAATGCTTACAACGTCCCTGTTTGCACCTATGGCGGTGAAAAGGATCCACAGTTGCTGGCGGGTTCTACCATGCGGGATGCCGCGGCGCAACTGGGCATTCCAGTGAAGTTGCTGGTGGGGCCGGGGATGGGGCATGAGTTTGATCCGGCCAGCAGAGCGGCGTTCATGGAGTTTCATCTGGAGAAATCGAAGCAGGGGCGTCCCCGATTTGGTGAGCGTAAGGCGATTCGATTTTCGACGTACACTCTGAAGTACAACCGTTGTGACTGGGCTGCCATCGAGGAGGTGGATCGAGTTTACGAGGCCTCGACGATTGAAGGGGAGATTGAGATCTCGGGCGAACTGACGCTGACCACGCGCAATGTGCGAATTCTGCGCATAGCCAGAGAAACGGCGAGCTGGGTCAATCTGGATGGAACGCGACTGGAATGTCGTTCTGCCGCCGAAGGATTACTCCCGGATGTCTGGTATCGTCGCCAGGGAGATCGCTGGGAAGTGGTCGGATATCGGGAATCCCGCGAGTTGTCGCGGAATCCCGAGTTGCATAAACGTCCTGGATTGCAGGGGCCGATTGACGATGCCTTTATGTCGTCCTTTATTTGTGTACGCGGGACTTCGACGTCGTCGAATCCTGTGGTTACGGCGTGGTCAAACCAGACTCTGGAGCAGTTTCAAAGTGAGTTTTCCAAATGGATGCGGGGTGATGTGAGGATTGTGAATGACACGGACGTCACTGCCGAGATGATTGCGGACAATCATCTGATCCTGTTTGGTGATCCACAGTCTAACTCTGTTCTGCGGAAAGTACTCCCTGAACTTCCACTGAAATGGGAGTCGGATCGAATTGAGGTGGGAGCACGCACCTGGACGGCTGGGGATCACGGTGTGGCGCTGATTTATCCCAATCCCCTCAATCGGTCTCGCTACGTGGTCGTCAATTCGGGACACACGTTTCATGAAAAGGACTTTCAGTCGTCGAACGCATGGCTGTTTCCACGACTGGGAGATATCGCCGTCCAGCAGGTGTCGAAGACTGCTGAGGGGCAGATTTCCGCAACGACGATGTGGTCCGAGATCTTCAATGCGGCCTGGCAGCTGGATGTTGGCAGTGACGCGGAAAAGGCTCATTAGGCCACCGGTGATCAGGATGCGCCCCGATGTAGCCATCGTGGTGGCTTTGCCTGCGGAGTTAGTTATGCGCAAGGCCGGGGACAAGCGATCCTCGGATGGCGAAACAATGATAATCGGGAGTTCAGCGAGCGCATTCTGCCTGATTTCGGCAGGGCATTTGTGGGCTGGATTCACCTGGGGAAGATCCACGGCACGTGAATTGTTTCGGCGGACAGCAACCATTTGCTGGTTCAATACCGATTCGCCGCGCCAATGCGTTGCTCGTTGAAAGTTCTCCGGATCGCGGGCTCTGAGGGTGGAAAAGAATTCCCCGAATTGAGAGTGTGCGGTAGGATGTGCAGCAGTAGCTTCTGATCCTTCGGTGTGGTCAGGGGCGCA
>JBDKIW010000244.1:0-3887 GCA_039796955.1 Planctomycetota bacterium | reverse complement strand
AGGAGGCTCAGGTCCTGACCAAAGAACAGCTCGTGGACAAGGAAATTCTGTTCATCCGCGAAAACGCTCCGATCGACTTCATCTTTGGCATGGGAGCCGCCGTAGGTTTCTTCGTCGGCTTCGTTGTGGTTTATCAGATTCTCTACACAGAAGTCACCAATCACCTGCCGCAGTACGCCACCCTGAAAGCCATGGGGTTCTCTGACGGCTACCTGCTGAAAGTTGTTTTCAGCCAGGCGCTGATGCTTTCCGTCCTTGGCTACTTCCCGGGATTCGTACTGGCCCTGGGACTGTATCGCGTCGCAACGAATGCGATTCAGATGCAGTTTGAAATGACCACCGAACGCGCGGTTCTTGTCTTCTGTCTGACAATCGTCATGTGCTGCCTGAGCGCCATGATGGCCATCCGCCGCATCCGCACCGCCGACCCGGCTGAGGTGTTCTGAAGTCGGTGTGATGCGACTGAATTGCGATGCAACGGCAGGCGTGCGAATGCGGGCTGATCACGTCATACACGACACATGCCGTCCCGTTGCGACTCGGAGCGTCCCCTGGTCTGATAACCTCGGATTTGCATCCGAGGCTATCACATGCCGTCGCGTTGCGACGGAATCGCGCGACAACGACCAACCTCACATGGCTGGCACCAAATTAAAATGCGAATCAGGAAATTCATGCGATGATCTCCTGTTCGAAAACATATCTGATGTCGTATTCAATGTGGTGCTTACGCAGCAGGTCCAGGTACTCGTCCTGAAAACTTCGATGAGTATGATGCTGCCGTTGCTCGACAATGTATTGCTTCACGGAGTCAGAATCGGACTGGCTCACCGAGAATGCGCCGTATCCACGTTGCCACTCAAAACGCATCCTTGCCTTCTGCATCCTGTTGATCCACCCCGATGAGCTGGCTTTCAACAACTGGATCGTTTTCGAAATGGCGTATTCCGGATGAATTCGCAGCAACAGATGCACATGATCCTCGATGCCACCTGACTTCAGCAGCGTAGCTTTGTGTTCTTCGACAGTCCCACCGATATAGGCGAATAACTCATCTCGCCACGAATCGTCCAGCAACGGTTTGCGATACTTTGTCGAAAAGACCACGTGCAGCAGGATTCCGTGATGCGATGACATCGGTATTCCTCTCGTCAGCTCTGCTCATCGTCGGCTGGCAATTTCGGAGCGGCAGACAGGGCTCGCAGGCTCCGTCGTGTTGCGACTGAATCACACGTGATCACACTGCGACAGAATTGCGAAGCAATGTCATGCACCAGCCTCGGACGATAGTCCGAGGTCAGGAAACAACGCAAAGGTCAGAGTTGCGAAGCAACGGTATGCGTACCAATGCGGACTGATCACGTCATACCCGACACATGCCGTCGCGTTGCGACTGAATCACACATCACACCCGCCGCCGAGGAACTCATTTCCCCCGAATCGCCCACAGCGTCCGGAATGTCCTGAGATAAATTGTGCCGCCGGAAATGACGGGCGAAGCCGATTGATCTTCTCCAAGATCATTCGTGGCCAGCGACTTGAATTCCCGACCACTCTGCACCACCGTAACTCGACCATCACGAGCCGTCAGGTACAACTTGCCGTCGGCCCAGACCGGGCTGGCACGATGACGCTGCCGATGCGTCGCCTGGGAATACACTTCCTTCCCCGATTCCGCTTCCAGCACCGTCAGATTGCCATTCTCCATGCACAAATACACCAAACCCTCATGGATAATCGGCGACGGAACATCCGGCGTTCGCTTCCACGACCAGACCTTCCTGTCGGCCACGTTGGTAATGTCGCCCTGTCCATCCGGACGAATGGCAATTACAGGATGCTGTTTGGCAGATGGAACAACAATCAGCCCCGGCGCGACCGCCGGAGACGCCACAAATCTCAGCGTCGGATCGTAGGGCAGCAGCGTGTCATCCCTGCGATTCAATCCACCACAGCGCCAGACTTCGTGACCATCCCGCAGATCATGCGCCACAATCACATCAGCGCCGTGCGACAACAGCAGCTTCGTACTGCCATCCCGGTACAGCACCGGAGATGCATATGAATGCTCATTTTCCGCCTCCGCATCACTGGGCCGGTCCACCTTCCAGATCTGCTTTCCTGTCAGGCCGTCGAGGGCCACCACAACGGCTTCACGAGTCTGGGGATTGCCTTCGCCATGAATCAATTGCAGAAACAGCTTGCCGTCCTCAAGCACCGGCGTGGAACTCATGCCAAACTGAATGCTGAATTTTCCATAGGCGTCCTGTACGTTCTGTTTCCAGACCTGCTCACCAGCCACCGTGTAGCAGGCCAGAGTGCCTTCGCCCATGAAGGTCCAGACGTGGCGTCCATCTGTCACCGGTGACGGGGACGCCGAATTTCCTTCATCGCCGCGAGCATTCTGATTTCCTGACGCCACGACCTGCTGCCACAACAGTTTTCCACTGGTATCGACGGACATCAGCAGCAGCTCGCCCGCATCGTTGACCGAAGTCAGAAAGATCTGGTTTCCCCAGACCACCGGAGTCGCCCCGGCCGGCCCCGGCAACGCCAGTTTCCACGCCACATTCTTTTCCGGCGACCATTCCGTCGGCAGGTTGGTTTCAGAACTGATGCCCGTTCCCGAAGGTCCTCGCCACGACGGCCAGTCCTCAGCCGAAACCATCCCGGGGATCACACAGAAAACACTCAACAGCAGGCAGGAGGCAAGCGGGCAACGCATGGAAGGAACCTCTGAAATGGTGGGAACACACAGGCACGGCCCGTAGTGTTGCCAGACAGCCGAGGTTCGTCAAATCCGCCGCAGGTTTCCGCAGAGTCGCTCAGGGAAGCAGCGCCCCCTTCTGCCGATCAATCACCTTCTGCAAACGACGGATGGCATCGCGACGACGAGCCGGTTCCGCCGCCGGGTAATAGTTGTGCCGTTCCCCGGTCAATGATTCGATCTGCTCAATCGCAATGGTTCGGAGCGCCAGCCGTTCATCCGCCAGCAACTGCATCAGCGCCGTCGTCGTGGCCGGAACGGCAGCCTGAGTACGATTGAGTCCCTGCAGAAGCTGCATCACAAACTCCGCTTCCGACATGGGCAGCCGCGTCGCCAGCGCCTGTTCAATCCGCGAAAAACCACTTGCTGAACCTGTCGCGATGGCCCGCAGTCCGGCAATCGCCGCACGATGCACGGTCTCGTCCAGGGGCTCAAACAGCGCCGCCAGCAATTGCTCCACATCCCCCGTCAACGCCAACACCTCCACCGCCGGAATCGCCACCTGGGGATTGCGATCCCGCACCAGCGTTGAAACCAGCTGCGCCGGTGAACCCGGAGCCGCAAGCGCATCGATCAGCCGTTTGCGCACCGCCAGAACTTCCGGAATCGGTTCACTGTCCGGTTGCAGCATCCACTGCGGAATTGTCGCCGGCGTCGAAGGTTGCAGCCGCGGCGATGAGGGCTCGCGAGCTTCCACGACCGACCATTCCACCGTGGAACCCGCCGCGATCTCCAACGCACCAGGTTCCCCAGTCTGCGGACGACTCAGACTGGCCGAACCCTCCAGCACAGTCAGCTGCACCTGCAGGTCCGATGTCTCCGGAATCAGTAACGCGGCCCCTGGACCCGTCCCCTGAGCCCGCTCGGCTCTGACAACGTCACCGCCTTCGCCTGCCGCGAGACCCACACCAGTCGCGTTGACCACTGCCGGGAACGCACCGGGCGCTGCCGGTGGCAAAGCAGCGCCGGAAGGCTCCCCGGTCGCGTCTACCGGCGGCGTTTCCGGGGGGGCGATGGAAGTTTCCGCACGCCGCGGCGTCACCTGAATAGCAATCCTTGTCTCTGCCGAATTCAGCACGATACGCGTCACCGATAAACCGGTGTGCAGATCAAACACCGG
>JBDKIW010000243.1:0-2657 GCA_039796955.1 Planctomycetota bacterium | reverse complement strand
ACTTCCGGTGTTGTGGGTGACAGCGCGGCAAAAATTCCACCGCTGTGGAACCAGCGCACTCCACCAGCAAAAATTTCCGCCCAGTTAAAGTCGCCAGCCTTGAGCAAGCCGGCCGCTTCGTTGCTGCGGTTGTAAAACACGACCGGCCCGCGAACGCCATGGCCCTGATCACTGTACACGGTGGCCATGTTGGGGCCACGCACCCCGTCGTGCGCAAATCGCTTATAGAAAGGCTTCACACCCATGGCTCGAACACGTTCGTGAATCAAGTCCCCAATCGGATAGTCCACCATGGCGGTCACCACTCCGGTTTTCTGCTGAAAGCAGTCCGAAAGATTGGCCGCACAGTTGAATTCACCACCACTGACGTGGATCGCACACTGGTTCGCCTTGCGAAACGGGATGATGCCCGGGTCCAGGCGGTGAATCAGAGCACCGAGAGAAAGAAAGTCGAGGGCACCAGTTGCGGGAATGTTGAGCATGAATTGAGTTCCTGAGGTCAACAGAGACAGAAATGACGCCGAAATATCGGCCTTTTCGCGAAAGGTTCTGAGTTTGACGGGTGAAAAGCAGGTTTTTCCTGCAAATGGCGTGCGGACTTCAGAAGAATTTCATGAGTTCCTTCGCCTGCAGGACCATATCCTAAGCGTTCTTTCCGACGAATTCAAAAGACTGCTCCCATGGAAACCCCCAGGGATGCAATTCGAGAATCGCACTTTCTCCCCACAGCTGTCACAAACGAGGCTTTTGCAGATTTCCCCGGGATTTTGGTGAAGGGAGCGCGAAGTTCCATCTGAGCTGCGTTTTGTGAGCGGCGACGCGTCCGCAGTGGGTGGCAACTAACGGGTTGGGTTGGAAACCACGGATGGACACGGAAAAACACGGATGGAATGCGGCGAGGCTGGAGCCGTGGCCCACTTGTGATGGAACATCGAGTGGATTGTGTTGTGGCGAGCACGAGCACCGCTTCGCTGAGCACGAGCACGAGGAACTGGGGCGACGAGGAACTGGGGCGACGAGGGGCAAATTTGATGATGCGATTTACGGGATTGGGTGTTAAACCACGGATGAACACGGATGAGATGAGCGATTTGCCGGGGATGAAGAGGTGCCTCCCTGGTTGAGCCAGGTTTGCGGCTCGGCAGGAGCACTCGCCCTCCCAGGGCAGGTTTGCAGGAGGTGACGTGTCAGCGGCCCGTTGCACTTTGCAGTCGCTTCAGCACTCGTCCAACCAGACTTTTGGCGTCCATCACCAGGCTGAATCCGGCCGGTATCAGAATCAGCGTGAACACGGTGGAAACGATCATGCCGCCCAGCACGACAGCTCCCAATCCCTGGTACAGTTCACTGCCGGCGCCTACGCTCCAGACCCACGCCCCGTCCGCAAAAATCGGTATCGGTACGACCAGCGGCAGCATGCCGAGAACCGTGGATAAGGTGCTCATCAGAATCGGACGCATACGAGTTCTCACGGTTTCACAGACCGCATCGACCGGTGTCATGGCCTCTTCCCGCATGTAGTTCAATGCCTGATGCACAATCAGAATGGCATTGTTCGCGACAGTACCGATGAGAATGACAAATCCCAGCATGGTCAGCATGTCCAGCGGCTGAAACTGAAACTCATTCATGATCTTCAAACCCGCCAGTCCGCCCACCATGGCGAGGGCCACACTGATCATCACGACCAGCGGATACAGAAATGATTCGAACAGGGCGGCCATCAGCAGGTAACTGAGCAGTAGCGCCAGCAGCAGATTCCACTTCAGGTCATACCACGTGTCGGCCAGTTTGTCGGCAGTACCAGCGAGACGGATCTGATAGGCACCGCTCTGAAATCGCGGTGTCTGCATCAGTACCTTGCGAACCTTTTCGTCCACGGTCTGCATGGCCAGCTCAAGTGGAATGCCGCTGGCGGGTTTCAACTGAATGGTGATCGATCGCTGCCGCTCTGAGTGATTGACCTGCTCCGGGCCGCGACTGAGCACAATATCGGCAATGGCCGATAAACGCACCGTTTGTCCCGTTGGCGTGCGGATCGGCAGATTCTCAAGATCCTGGGAATGCGTGGCGTAGTTCATGTCTCCACAGATCACCAGGTCAATTCGACGTCCCTCATGCCAGTAGTCGCCGGCAAATGCGCCATCCACCAGAGCGTTGATTGAATAGCCCAGTGATGCCGCTGTGACACCCAGCTCAGCAGCCGCTTCAGGTCGCGGTACCACGTGCAGTTCGGGACTGGACAGGTCCAGTCCCGGAATAGGCCGCAGCTGATTGCCTTCGGCCATGGGGAATTCGGCCATACACATTCCGAAGGCCTTTTGTGCCTCCTGCACCAGTTCTTCCAGATCCGGCCCTGTGATCTCAAGGTCAATCGTGCGGCCGCCACTCAAGCCGCTGTCAAACAGGCTGGACTGACTGACAATCGGAATCACGCCTGGTTGCGAACCTGCAGCTTGCGCCAGAACAGGGATCAGTTCCCCGGCCCGCAGTTCGTCCACCGCTTTGGCTCCAAGGAACAGACTACGACCGCGCGCGACAAAGAAGAAGTCATTGATGCGTGGTGATCCGGGTTTGGCTTCTCCCGTCCAGTAGGGCGCCAGTTGCCGCTCAATGTTGTTCCCCAGAGAAATCATCTGGTCGATGTTGTAACCGGG
>JBDKIW010000242.1:0-13260 GCA_039796955.1 Planctomycetota bacterium | reverse complement strand
CATCACTCAGGCGTTCTACAACGTGGAATGCGGCCGCTATGCTCTGTACTGCGGTGAACCAGTCTTCACGGGTTTTATGCGAACCGCCCCCGGACCTCGGTTCTGGATGGGCGTCACCGCCCTGCTCAGTCTGACTTTTCTGATCCCGGGACTGTCGACCAACGCAGCCGTGCTGCTCGCAACACTCTGGCTGGATCGGCCCCCCGGACCGGAAGACTCCGTGCTGGTTAATGCCATTGCCTACGGCTGCCTCGGCGGTGTTGTGCTGCCGGTGCTGATCGGCGGCAAGGTCTACAACATGCTGCAGTGGATCATGACGGCCAAGGTGTTCATCGTGCTCGGCTTCTGTCTGTTCCTCGGTGTGTTCTTCGTCGGTGCCGAAGGGTGGGGACGTGTCTTCGGTGGCTTCCTGAAGTTCGGCAATGTTCCGGTGCAGCTGGCAGACGGGCAGGAGGGCATCGCGAACGTCTTTGATTCCCTGCTGACCAACGGAGCCCTTCCGGCCATCTCCCTGACGCACATCGCCACCCTCGGTGCATTCGCCGGATACGCCGGTGGCGGCGGACTCAGCAACTCAGCCTACGCAAACTTTGTTCGTGACAAGGGCTGGGGCATGGGAAGTCAGGTCGGCGCAATTCCCAGTGCCGTGGGCGGCCACCACATCACTCTGAGTCACACCGGTAAGGTATTCGCGATTTCCGAGGAGAACCTGAAACGCTGGCAGGGTTGGTGGAAATACATTCTTTCCGACCAGTGCTTCGTCTGGGTCCCGGGGTGCTTCATGGGGATGGCCCTGCCGGCGCTGATGTCGATTGAGTTCGCGAAGAACTCCCCGATGTACGGAAAAGAACTGCAGTATTCACAACCGCTGATCGCCGCCGACGGCATCCTGCACACCGCCCAGCTGGGTCACCTCGCCCCCATTCTCTGGGGTCTGTCAATCTTCACGGGGTTGGTGGTTTTCCTGCCCAGCCAGATGGCGATCGTTGACGACTTCGCACGCCGGTGGACTGATATCCTGTGGAGCGGCAGCCGCAGAATTCGTAACCGCCTGCAGGATCACCAGGCTCGCGGCGTCTACTACACCATCCTGCTGGTCTATGTGATCTGGACGTTCATCACCGCATGGATCTTTCTGGCGTATCCCGATGCGCCTAAGCTGATGGTGACCGTGATTGCCAACGTCAATAATCTTGCCCTGGCGATCACCGCGTTCCACATCCTCTACATCAACTGCAGACTGCTTCCGGAACCATTGCGCCCGCGCTGGTATTCACGCGTGGGTATTGCCTGCTGCGGACTGTTCTATTGTGCTCTGACAGTCACAATTTTCTGGTCCACAGTTCTGCCACTAATCACGGGCAAATCCTGACGCAGAGTACCAGCCCGGCAACGGGCCCCGCAGAAAACGTTTCGGATCAGAACGCCGCCCAGGGAACGGCTGAGCAGTTGCGTCGCAGACGCGACTCAGAACGGCAGTCCCGTCAGTCGCTCCCATGCCTCGATGTAACGCGCGGAGGTTCTCTGAACGACGTCCTCAGGCAGTGTAGGGGGAGGACTGTTCTTGTCCCATCCGGATTGCTCCAGCCAGTCCCGAACGAACTGCTTGTCGAATGACGCCTGACCGCGACCCGGTTGCCACGCGTCTGCCGGCCAGAAACGCGAACTGTCCGGAGTCATCACTTCGTCGATCAGAATCACCTTTCCGTCCAGCAAGCCGAATTCAAACTTGGTGTCGGCCAGAATAATGCCCCGGGACGAAGCGTGCTCGCAACCTTTTGCGTAGATCGCCAGCGTCAGTTCGCGGAGCTGTTCCGCCAGCGGCCGACCAATCCGCTGCACCGTCTGTTCAAAGGAAATGTTTTCGTCGTGCCCCGTCTCAGCCTTGGTCGCCGGGGTAAACAGAGGTTCGGGAAGTCGGCTGCTTTCCTGAAGTCCCGATGGCAGGGGAATGCCACACACCGTCCCCGACTTCTGATACTCTTTCCAGCCGGAGCCCGACAGATATCCTCGTGCCACGCATTCGATCGGAATCACGTCCGTCTTGCGGACAACCATCGTTCGGCCCTGAAGTGCCTGCAAATCTGTGCCGGCTGGCAGGCTGACACTGGCCGGGTCGTCGCTCAGCAAATGATGATCCACGCCCAGTCGCTCAAACCAGAAGCGACTCAGCCGCGTCAGGACTTCGCCCTTGCGAGGAATACCGTTGGGAAGCACGTAGTCGAAGGCACTGATGCGATCCGTGGCAATGAACAGCAGCACATTGCCAAGATCATAAACATCGCGAACTTTTCCGCGTCGGGGAGTCAGTCCGGGAATCTCACTCTGCAGCATGATCATTCTGATACTCACTTTCCTGACATTTCCGCATTGCTGATCATGGTAGCCCGATTCCCCATCATTCCCGCAGGTCGGGGTCCGCCGAACGCACCTCTGGCTTTCCGGCGGTATGCACAGTGGCAACAGGCAGGACCTGCTGTCTATTCGACCACTGGACGCGGCGGATTTTTCCAATGGCCCGAGACATCGCGACCACGAACCACGATTCCCTTCTCATTCCAGTTCATGCCGGCCGTTACGTAGGCTGCTGCATAACGCAGCGTCAGCCCGCAGCGACGGCGAGTCGACATGTTGGCTTCGGATCCATGCAGCAGCAGATCGTTGTGAATCGAGGCCTGACCAGCTTTCAGATCGTCCAAAACGACAGTGCCGTAAGATTCCGCGTTTTCGACGGTCTGGTCCAGAACGTTGTGCTCTTCCGGTGTGCTGCGTCGGTAAGTCAGATGTCCGGAATGATGAGACCCCGCGACAAATTTCATGCACCCGTTGTCAAGATCCGCGTCGTCAATCGCCAACCAGACTGTTACGGCGTGCGATGGCGACAACGGCCAGTAACTCGCGTCCTGGTGCCACGCAACCGCGCGGCCATCTCCTGGCATCTTGCAGAAAAAGTGAGATCCCCAGGCCACGACGTCGTCGCCCAGCAGATCAGCCACGTGGTCGACAATCACGGGGTTCGTCAGGATGTCATAGACACCGCCGTATTTCATGTGCGCCGTGCTGATGCTGTAACTGTTGCCACCTGAGGCGATCGTTTTTTCCAGCAGTCGATCAAAGTAGCCACGCACCTCACGAATCTGATCCGGAGAATACGCTGTGAACGGCCGCACAAAGCCGTCACGGTTGTAGCCTTCAATCTGCTCCCGCGTCAGCACTTTCGCCTTTGCAGGATCCGCCGGGTGGAACTTCAGATCGCGTTTCAATCGTTCCAGTTCGGTGTCTTCCGGAATCACTTTGAAGTCAGTTGTGGCGGTCATTGTCGGCTCCTGTCTGGCAATTTAAACTTGTGCGCGTCATTGTGCCGGAAAACGGTCGTGGCGTCAAAACGGAAGTGGCTGGCCGGATCGCGATTGCCACGGTTGGTCATTTCCCCGGAATTCCAGCGGACCTCAGTCCCCAGACCCGGTCATCTGCTGCGGATCCGGTAGAGCTCGAATCGCTGCCGTCGCGACTCTTCATGATCAGACAGATAATTCGCGGAATACAAATCCATCAGCGAAATCTCACCTGCTACGTAGTCAAAATCGCCCAGCCACTCAAAACGGTGCTCAACCAGAGACCACTCCTGAGCAAACCCGGGGGTTCGCCACGCATTCGGACCAATCACCAGAAACTCTGCAGTGGCCGAATTCGACGGAGTCAGCTGAAAATGCGACACCGGCAATGGTGTCAGACCGGCCTCGTACAAGTTCATCAGCAGAGCCGGTTCCCCATACCCGTACACGACCAACGGAACCTCGCGCAGTTTCTCCGGCGATGGAATCGGCAGCTCAGGTCCCGACGGTTCGGCGACCTCCAGCGACGAAGCCGTAAAGGTCTTACCGGAAGAGAGCTTTCTCGAGCTGATGTCGACGCCATTCGCGCTGGCCGCACATGCCGCCGCAATGCGCCCCGCTACCGTGCGTATCGAACTTCGATCCTGAAACAAACGACTGCTGAACAGTTCATCGCGAGAGACCACTTCGAGGCTGCCATCTGGATTGATCACCAGCAACGAAGCCAACAATGAGAATGCCAGCAGTGCCGAGCTCATTCGCCCCAGCATCCGCTCCGCCCCATCCAACACCACCACGCCTTCCGCCACCTTCCTCGCCATCCGGACGTTGGATTCCAGCCACCATGTCACTGCTCCCGCAGCCCCCAGCCAGACAGAGATCATGAATGGCAAGAACAGACGGGAGTAGGGCGTGTAGAGCGGCGTGAACACCAACAGCCCGGTAAACCACGCCAGCGTGACCCAGAACGCTAATGAGGGATCAATTGAGGCCTTGTGTCCGGGCCTGCCAGACTTGTCGTACGTTGTTCCCCAACCGGAATCCAGCCCCCTCACAAAACGCATAGCCCGGGATCGGGACTTCGGCGGGTTCATGTACAGCCCGACCAGCCCACCAGTCGTCAGGCAGCAGAGCACCAGCGGCGTCCGCGCCCGTAACGCGATCACCGTGATCGAAAACACGATCACCAGCACGCGGAAACGCAGCCGCGCTATCGCCTGCCTCTGAACGGGATTCCCTGCCCCGGAGGGATGATGCCCCAGCTCGACGTTCCACGTGGAACGCGAGGCCGTGGAACATCGATTCCAACCCGCCAGCAAACATCCAAGCCCCAGTGTCAGCGCACCAACGTATCCGTCCATCCTGAACTGGTAGGCCAGCTGCTCTGTAAGGTTCGCCGACCATGCCGCAAAGCTGCTGAGATATCCGCCGTGGTGCGCAGTCACCGCCGAGTAACCGCCGCTGGACTGCAGCGACCACCAGCAGGGCGCAAACACCAGAAACGTCGTCCCGATCATCAGCACCTGGATCAACACCAATACCTGAAACGCATACGTGCGACGCCCTGCGAAAAGCCACCATGCACCACTTCCCGACAACAGTATCGCAATGGGCAGCCAACCACTGTATTTCAGCCACCAGCCACAGCCGCAGGCCAGACCACTGATTACCGCCAGTCGTGCCGACGCACGATGAACCGCCAGTGTCCCAAGACCAACCGACAGCACCAGAAAGAAGGCAGCCGGCACATCCGTCAGCGCCGTTCGGGAATACAGGATGTGATAGTCACAGCCCGCGCTCACGCAAAGCGCAAATAAGCCAGCCGCCTGCCCGTACCATTGCCTCGCTGTCCACCAAACCGCCAATGGTGTCAGACAACCCAGAATCAGCGAGGGCAAAAATGGCCCCATCGCCGCACCACCAGGCAGCAGTGATGCCAGCTCAATCAGAAACGGCAACCCCGCGGGCGCAAAGAATTCACGGGACGGCCAACTCTGGCCCGTCAGACCGTCATACCACAGCACCGAGGAATACACGCCCTCATCAAAATGCTCGACGGCCTCCAGCCCCGGCTTCCAGAACCGCACCAGCACTCCCGCCAGACACACCACAAGAATCAGGAACCACTCCCGGTATGCCACGCCAGCAGCCCCCTGCCGACCAGCATTGCCCGACTCAGGAAGATCACCGCTCAGAGCTTCAGAATGTTCCTGCACAGTGCCGGATCTCCTTTACACGGCAATCCTGAATCAATCGCCCGAAATCGCACCGACATGACTGCCCACTGTCAGTAAACCTGCCACCCGGAACCACAACAACACGTCAAGGCACCGGCACCAGGTTCAGTTCCACGCCGCCTCGCCGTTTAACCACCAGCCCCAGCCCCACCTCGCCAGAAACTCAGACAAACCGCCATCCTGCTCGCAATTGTACAAAGTCCCTCCATCCCTTGCCTACGCAGTACAGCCGTTCGCAGCTCGAAATCCGCCGTTCTTGCTCCCCCCAAACTGTCCCCCTCCCCCAAGCCCGACCGTTTCACGTGAAACATCCCTGATCTCAGGTGCCATGCACTTTTTTGATTCTCAGGTGCCATGCACCTGTTGATACCCATGCACCCGCTAAGTTCCTCCCTCCTGATTGATCCCGAGCCCCTCTCGCGATCTCAGGTCCCCAGGTGCCATGCACCTGATGGCTCCAGCCCCCTCGGATTCACCCTGAAATGGACCATGTGGTCTACATTTGAGCGTTCCACGTGAAACGGCGGGCCGCGGCTTTTCAGATTCTCGGTAATCCCGCAACATGGGCGGTGGGCGTCCGTTGCCCATCTGCGTCTTTGGGCTATGCTGCGACCGTAGACCGAGGGCAGCGCTGCACCTGTTCGATCATTCTGACCGGACTTCCCGCTGCTTCCCCGCCAACCTGACGTTGGATTCCCATTTCCTCTGGCTCTGAATGCACTTCCATGTCTGAAACTGATCCTGCCAGGCTGTACGACGCCGCAATCGCTCTGCGTAAGTCAGAAAACCCCGACGACTTTATCAACGCTCTCAATCACATCCTGACTCTGCACCCGAATCATGTGCAGACTCACATGGCGCTGGCAGTCTTCCAGCAAAAGCAGGGACGTTTCGACGAAGCCATCCACCACGCTCGCCGCGTGGCAGAGATCGAGCCGAACGATGCATTCTCGTTCACCCAGCTGTCGGTGATTTATCAACGCTGCGGCAAGATCCTCGAAGCAGAAGACGCCATGGCAAAGGCTCGTGAAATTCAGGGCAACCCCGGGCACAAGCACTGAACCCGCTGAGGTCTCCGTTGAGTCTGCACGGCATTCGCAACTCAGCGCCCGCCAGGTTCATCTTCTGGCGGGCCAGTCACGGTCTGAGGGCCTAAGCTGGGTGATGCAAGTGTCCCTATCAGCGGCCCAGGACCAACTCAAGCCAGCGCCATTCGAAGAGCCTTCACCCGATCTGCCGCCACTGCACTCGTCCGCTCACCCGCTTCACAGACGGCACCGCGAACCGCCAGCAGGTCGGGATCGATGGTCCGCAGAACCGGCAGGTGACTTGCATCCAACCGACCCGCAATCGCAAGTCTCAGGCCAGTTTCCCGACACTGGGCCCGAAGTCGGCACAATTGATCTGGGCTGACCCAGTCGAACAGTGTCGACGCGTCCTTCTGAAACGTATCCAGCAGCAGGACTCGACAGGAGGTCTGGGCAGCAACCTCAGCGATCCGCTCGATCGTTGGTGACATGGCACGGCTGGCGTCCGCATAGGCGACAGCGACCCAGTGGACGGACCCCGGAAACAGACTTCGGAGTGCAAGCCACTGGTCGAGCCAATCCGGTGACGAGAGCGTTCCGGCCAGCCCGACCTTCAGATAACTCAGCCCCTGGGCCCATTCGAGGCATTTAAATTTTTCCGGCGCAGCGGTCACTCGTGACCACTCCGGCAGCTCCCCGAGGGCCGCGCTGCACAGGCTGAGGGCTGAATACCGGCGACAACGCTCTGCAATTGCTCCTATCGTTTCCGGTCCCGCCATTCCCAGCGAACCACTGGCAGGCTCTTTCACGTCGATGACGTCGGCCCCGCCGGCAAGTGCCGCGTCCGCTTCGATCACATTTCGAACTGACACAAGAAGTTGCACGAACCAGCGCCTTACACGATGAACCCGGACAGGAAGATACCAACGGGGAGACATGGCCACTTTATCTGCATTCAGGCATCTGCATTCCGGGCGGTGCCACCCAGGAGTGGTCGTACAGGGAAACCGGTACGTCCAGGACCAGCACGCTCCACTCCGTCCGCTGGTCGAGCGTCATGGACAGGAGCCTCCTCAGACCTGCCCCGGGCACCGGTCAATCGACAGCACACACAAAAAACAACCCCCGGAAGTTCCGGAGAACTGACGGGGGTTGATTGACCGGTTGACGGCAAAAATCACTTTGCCGGGGAGTCGACGGGAATGACGAAACACCGAGCGTCCTGAAGACTGCCTGAAACCAGGCGATCCCGGTGCTGGCAGCCGTTACAGATCCACGGCACCTTCTTCTACATCACCTTCAGCTTCGCCGGCTTCCTCGACCTCTTCGCCCTCGATGTCGAGTTCAACGTCGAGGTCAATGTCCTCAGCGCCTTCAACCTCAACTTCGGGACGGATTTCTTCATCCACATCCTCATCGGGAGGTGTCATGACGGCCTGAAGAATCGGCGTTCCGTCCGGGTTGAGCGCCTCTTTCATGGGCTGCATGAAGTAGCGTCGTTTTCCCTTGGCCAGCAGGGTGTTGAGAAGTTCTTCCGCTTTGCCTTTTTCGAAGTAAAGGAAGCGGCCTTCTTCACGCATGGTGCTGCTGTAAACAACCCAGACGATCCGGCGGCGCTGCATCTGCTCTTTCGCACGCTTGGTGCGAGGCTTTGCGGCCTTTTTCTTTTTGGCAGCAGCATCCTTTTTGTCGCCGCGGGTCGCCCGTTTCTTGCCACCCGTTTCCGTCTTCTCTTCCGAGGACTTGCGGCTTTTCTTCTTTACGCCATCCGCATCAGCAGCCTCAGCTGCTTCTACTTCCCGGCGCATTGCTAAACGACTTTTTGCCATGGTTGTTACCAGATTTTCCGGAGATCAATCAGCTCAGCGCCCTTCGCTGGCTGAAAACTACTTCGGTACGCTCAAACACGACCAAACGCAGGAAACACGCTTCCAGACGGCCCCGCCAATCACCAGACAAAAACCGCTTGTGACCTGTCTGTCGGAAGAACCTTCGATCCTGGGTTCCGCAGACACACCACTGCGTTTTGCGAGTGCTGTTATGGGCCATCCCGCTTCCGCGGAAAGCCACCACAGCCACCGATGACGGTCACCGGCTTCAGTAAGGCCTGATTCCGGTGGCCTGAGGTCTGAACAGAACACTGTTTTTGACGTATCGTGGCGGAGAATAGCAGTAAAAGCAGAGAGAATCCACCTTCAATTCGCCTGAGTCCCGAGTTTCGGGAGGACAAGGGCTCCTAAGCCTCTACAAACGCTCGATTTGCGTCAAATTCTCCCCCGTGGCGCCGGCCAATCAAACAACTCCGGAAACGCCGTATCCACGAAATACCCACTTTCCCCGCGTCAGCGGCGATCGCTCGGCAAACCCTGTTGCACTCACCGACCATCTGAGCCCAACATTTCCGTGGAAGGCCGGTACACCGCATTGTTATGGCCTTCCATTCCCGAAGACGAGAACCGACTGGATTGCGGCGAATTCCTTTTGACTCGTTCCACCACCGTCGCAATCGCCCGTTTCATCTGCCCGCGGTCGATCTCGTGGACATCCAGCGGCTTGCCGATGCGCTCCAGCATGGTGACGGTCAGGCGACCTCCGAGGTGCTGCCGAAACTCTTCCAGTCCGGCAAACAACTCGTCGGTATTCGCCAGCGTCGGATGATCGATCAGCAGGCCCAACCCGTCGAGAGCCTGCAGCACAAGGGCGGCTTCCTCAGCGGGCAAACCGTGAACAAAACTGGAATAGATGGTGTCGACGGCTACACCAATTGCCACGGCTTCGCCATGACGCAGTGTGAACCCCGACATGGCTTCCAGTTTGTGCGCCGACCAATGGCCAAAATCCAGTGGCCGCGCCTCCAGCATCTCAAACGGGTCCCCACCTCGCGTGATGTGATCAAGGTGCCAGAGCGCTGATTTCTCGATCGCTCCCCACGCCTCTGGACCTCGCTCAGCAATCCCGGAAGCGTTGTGCAGAATCCAGTCGAAAAATGCGGGATCCTTCAATAGTGACACCTTAACTGCTTCGGAAAATCCACAGCGAAAATCCCGATCGGGAAGCGTTTCCAGCAGGCGGCGATCATTGACCACGCCCCATGGAACAGCAAACGCCCCCATCCAGTTCTTCTTCTGAAACAGATTCACTCCGTTCTTCACACCGACCCCGGAATCGGCCTGCGCCAGAGTCGTCGTGGGGATCCGAATCAGCCGCAGGCCACGATGAGCAATCGCGGTGGCAAATCCCACCGCATCCAGAACCGCTCCGCCTCCGATCACGATCACGTAGCTGCGGCGGTCCAGGTCCGCTTCGTTCATGACCTTCAACATGCGTTCCAGGACATGCACGTCATTCTTGATCGCTTCACCACCCGGGACTAACTGCGGACTTCCACAGGAATGAAAGCGAGCAGCGTGACGGCGACAGAAGGCATGAATCCGCTGTTTCAGATCCGGATTGGCGTTGGCCACACACTCATCCAGCCAGAACTGAACACGCGGCTGGCGATCTTCTGAGGCTTCGATCAGGTCAGCAAGTACGTCCGCATCAACTCCCAGCACGTCCTCCGTAAATCGAAGTCGGTGGCAGAACGACACGGAAAATGGCACGTTGGTTCCGGAGGCAGGGGAGGTGGACATGTTGGGAGGATCTCTGAAGTCGTGGGCAGGAAGATTCTAACGTAAGAGACTCATTCCATTGATAACGGTGCTGAATTCCCTTCACACGGTTCGAACTGCCACGTCCCTGCCCGCAGTCGGCACGACCGCAGACACGCTGCGGCATAGTGCTGAGTTCACTGGTTCCCGAAACATCACGTCGGATCATACGGTTGCTGACCACTTCCGTCCAATCCGCGAGGCAGACGCCTGCTGAATAGAGTCCTGGCTGATCCGTTGCCGGGAATCCACACAGCTCCCGCTCGATCGCCGGGGACTCAAGCAAGTATTCCCGTTCACCTCTGCTTTTCGATTCACGGCGTGCCATTCCGGGTACTTCTCGAATAACCAGATGGCAATCGCAAACCGGGCAGTTGTCGTCAACTGTAATCAGATGTAATCAGAGTCGTCACGCCCGTTGCCGCAGAAGCTCCGTCACACCGTGTTGATCTCAATTCAGGGGCGACCCGGGATGCATCCGACTGCGACCGAAGTTTACCACGTGAATCGACTTGTGCGGCGACAGATCCCGTGATTCGGCAAGGACCGCGTCATCGGGCACGCAAGCAGTAACGCACAGCGAACTGGCCGAGGGCCGGTGAAGCCGAGTTCAAAGTCAGGAGCGATCACGCGTTCAAACAGGTTCGCCAAACATTGCCTGTCGCAGCTGACTACTGAAAACTCCGTTCGGGCCCACATGCCGCAGACACACCTGTGGTCGCTGGAATTCGAAGGTTGCGGACAACGCGAAGCCACCGGGACGCGCGGCCGAATCCACAAAATTCGCGGCCGGCTGACCTCACCAGAAAAACTGGTTGTGCAGGGGATAACGAGTACAGGGGTTTCAGGGGCAGTCCAGCGGCGTTCAGTCACGTTCCCCAGACTCGGTCAGCCGAGGACAAACATGGTGAGCGTTGACAACAATCCACGCCACAATAATTGCCATAAACCATTTAATAGATTGACTTTACAACTCAACAATTACAGTAGATGGCGAGCAGAAATCAAACGCGCAGCCGGGTCAGGAAATGGCAAAGTCGCTACAGCCGTCACACTCGGTCGCAGATCGCCCAGTGACCGGCAAACCCTGCGCTTTGCCTCAGTTACCTATTCTGCTCAGGACGAAACTATTGGCGTGGAACAAAGGGGTCAGCAAAGAGATCACAAGGATTCTGGGTGCGGCGTGTGCATTCAGGGTGATCTCCCAGCGAACTCCGAAAGAACGATGTCAGGAGAATTTGAGATGAAGGCAATGACACTCACAGCCGCTCTGGTGGTACTCTCTATCGCCAACAGCGCACAGGCCGGCCTCTTCGGTCTGTTCAAGCATGACAATGGATGTGGCTGCAGCGTTGAAGCAACCTGTGCTGCTCCTGTTGATCCGACCTGTGCAGCTCCTGCTGCCTGCGGTGACAACAGCGGCGAAGGCTGTGCTCCGACTTGTGCAGCTCCGGTTGACCCCACCTGTGCAGCTCCTGCTGCCTGCGGTGACAACCATGGCGAAGGCTGTGCACCAACCTGTGCAGCTCCGGTTGACCCCACCTGTGCAGCTCCTGCTGAATGTGGTGACGGTTGCGGCAATGGCTGCGGAAGCAACAGCTGCAGCGAAAAGAAGAGCTGCTTCAAGATGCCGAAGATCAAGCTGCCGAAGCTGCACATGCCCAAGTTCAAGCTGCCAAAGCTGCGTCTGCCGAAGCTGAACTGTGGCGACAACAGCTGCGGTTCTTCCTGCGGAACGGGCTGCGAGCCAACCTGTGCTGCTCCAGCTGCCTGCGGTGACAACAACGGCGAAGGCTGTGCACCGACCTGTGCTGCTCCTGCAGAACCATCCTGTGCTGCTCCTTGCGACGGCTGCAAGTGAGATCGGGATGGCGTAAGGTGAGGTGATTAGCCAACGTGATGAAGTGAAGCTGGCCGGCAAGGGAGCGACAGTCGTGAGTCGCTCCCGCCGTCCTCCTGAAAGATGTGCGGTTATCAGTAAGTTCGAGGACTCCGGTTCAGACGAGTAGTCACGGTTAAAAACCCAGCCTTCCGCCCCGCAATGCTGAGATAAGTGAGGAAACTCACGATGGGGAACACGCCGATCGGGTATCGCCCCGGCTAGCGGTTCCACCAGTAACGGATCAGCAATCAGGGTGGAACCGTTGGAGACAACAGACGGCGATGATTCGCACTTCCTGGCGGATCATCGCCGTTTCTGTTTTATACCCCACCTCGTCTTGAATCATTCCCCCCTCTCCCATTCCCGCCTGCGGCCTGCTTTCAGCCGCCTCCCGCCGCCGTCTCCGGCTGCGAACGACTCAAGACCTCCAACAGCCGCTCCCGGAATTTCTGTCGTTTGTGAATTCCCCGGACTTGGTTGCGTCTTTGAGCCAAACGCCCCAGAATATAAATTCCTGCACAGTGTGAACGGCGTTTGACAAAGTACCTGGCCAGCACCACTCTCAAGTCCGTGCCCATCGGCCTGTCAGTCGGATTCCCTCGCCACTTTCCTTCCTCCCAGTAATTTCAACCGGAAGTTTCCTATGTCATCGCCTCCGGCGCAGCGCCTGACCTCAGTTCAATGGCTGATCTGTACAATTGCAGCCATTGGTTTTGCGTTTGACATTTACGAGCTGCTGATGCTGCCGCTGATCGTCAAGACGGCCATCGCCGACCTGCATCCCCAGATCGGAACACCCCAGGACTGGTTGCCGGGCGGCCCGATGTACGTGAACTGGGCACGGATTCTGTTTTTCGTGCCGGCGATCGCCGGTGGTGTCTTCGGGCTCCTTGGCGGCTACCTGACAGACCGACTCGGACGACGCAGCGTTCTGACCTGGAGCATTCTGCTGTATGCCTTCGGCGCCTGTGCTGCCGGTTTCTCCACCAGCCTCTACCAGTTGCTGTTTTTCCGCTGCTGCGTCTTCATTGGTGTCTGCGTGGAATTTGTGGCGGCCGTCGCATGGCTGGCGGAACTCTTTCCCAATCCGGAACAGCGCGAGCGAGTCCTCGGATACACTCAGGCCTT
>JBDKIW010000241.1:0-5827 GCA_039796955.1 Planctomycetota bacterium | reverse complement strand
AGGAATTCCAGCAGGACGTCGGGCAGGGCCACGTAGCGTTCGTCGCTGACATATCCAGGTTTCACCATCGGGAGCTCCTGCGGAACTTCCGGACGCCCAGCAGCATTGCGGATGTGCGGTTAACGCGTTGTACATTGTGCAGGTCAACTGAAATTATCGCCTGCGGACGTCCACACGATCCTTTGTGCTGCAGATCAGGCGGCAGGAATTGGTCTTTTTCACTGTGTCTGGTTGCAGATCGCCGATCCGGACTCTAGCAGAAATGCCGGTCGACGTCTTGTGAGTGAAATCCAGCCACGGGATCGTACCGAGTCTGCTGCGACTGCTGGGCTTTGGGGTTGGAACCACGGATGGACACGGATCAACACAGATGGATTTTGTCGTGCGGGAGGGCAAAGTTCCATCTGAGCCGCAAACCTGGCTGCGTCTGCTGGGCTTTGGGTTGGAACCACGGATGAACACAGATCAACACGGATGGATTTTGTCGTGCGGGAGGGCGAAGTTCCATCTGAGCCGCAAAACCTGGCTGCGACTGCTGGGCTTTTGGTTTAGAACCACGGATGGACATGGATCAACACAGATGGATTTTGTCGTGGGGGGAGGGCGAAGTTCCATCTGAGCCGCGAACCTCGGTGCGACTGTTGGGCTTTGGGTTGGAACCACGGATGGACACAGATGAACACAGATGGATGCGGGTGTTTTTTGAACCACGAAAGACACGAAACACACGAAAAGAAGATGTGTTTTCAGGGAGGGCGAAGTTCCATCTGAGCCGCAAACATGGCTGCGTCTGCTGGGCTTTGGGTTTCAGAACCACGGATGGACACAGATGGATGCAGGTGTTTATTGAACCACGAAAGACACGAAACACACGAAATGAAGATGTGTTTTCAGGGAGGGCGAAGTTCCATCTGAGCCGCAAACCTGGCTGCGGCTGATGGGCTTTGGGATTAAGAACCACGGATCAACACAGATGGGATGCGTCTGTGCGAGCAAACTTGTGTGGTCAGACGTGAAACTGTCGGTCAGTCTTTTCTGAGGTGCCGACGTTTGGCATCGCGAATCAGGTATCTGCTGGAGACAACGTTTCGGACCAGAAGCAAAAACGTGCTGTCGGAATCGGTACGCTACGGTACGACAGCGACTTTCCGAGGGGCTGATGTTCCAAGGCGTCGATTCAGGGACGTGCGGCCATGGGACGAAAGCGGTGGTGATCGATCTGTCGGCTTTCAGCCGAGTCGTTGTCTGTGGAATCACAGGTCTGACATTTACGAGGCGTTCCGGTCATGTCGCCGTCGATCTCGGTTCCGCAGCACTGGCAGATGAAGCCGCGCTGAACAAAGACGGAGATTCTCATCACAAGATCACCCATGGGAGGCTCCGAAGCAGGAGATGTGCGGGGTCAAACGCTAACGATCACTGCAGCCGGTGGGGCACCAGCCGCAATCCTGTCGACTTGACTGTGAGAGTGATAGACCGGGACTGTGGAATGACGACGTCAAATCCGTGAATTCGTGAAGAGAATTCGGCGGGTGCGGGATGCTGGCGCGAGGGACATCGGCAAAGGGTGCGACCGAGTCATCCGAAGATTCGCATTCCCGGGGAAGGAATGAACCCTGGTTCGGGAATTCCTAATCGTTCTGCAGCAGAGAAAAGCCGCGTGAGACGTACACGGCGCCGCTCCAGAGAGTTACGGCGACGGCGAGATACAGCGTGAGGTCTCGGAAGACAGGCACCCAGCTCCAGGGGAACAGGGGGGCCATGGACAGCAGGCTGACGCTGACGGCCACGCACTGCAGGACCATTTTGAGTTTTCCGGAGAGGTTGGCTGAGAAGTCCTTGCCTTCTTTTTCGAGGATCCCGCGGAGGCTGGAAACGAACATTTCGCGTCCGATGATGATGATCACCATCCACGCGCGGACACCGGAATCCGGTGCGGCCTGATGTTCCAGCAGGAACACGAAAGTTCCACAGACGATGACCTTGTCCACGAAGGGGTCAAGGATGCGTCCCAGAACGGTGATTTGTTTGTTTCGGCGGGCGATGTAGCCATCGAGTGCATCGGTGGACGCAGCAAAGATGAACAGCAGGGCGGAGGCGACCCAGTTGTTTCCAGCGGCGATGAGTCCGAACAGCCCGAAGGCCATCACCAGCCGGGTGCTGGTGATGAGGTTAGGAAGGTTCAGCGCATGACGTCCGAGGACAGCCTGGCGATTGGTGTTTTTGGAAGCGGCAGGGGGTGTCATGCGGGAACAGATGCTGCACGGGGAAGAGCGAATTCAGAGAACCTACGTGTTCAGAGTCTAGTCATGAATCTGTGATCAGAACAGGGAGGCGTTGCAAAGAATTTGTAAACAGCCCTGAGGAGAGCTCGGGACCCATGTCAGGACTGAGGTCTTGCCGGTGCGGGGGAGCGAGTGTGGGCGAACGGACAGTCCGGCATTGCAGAGCGTGGCGGCGGCAGGCCGGCGACGGTGGCAGTCTTCGGGATTGCCCGGGCCGGGGTTTTGCCGCGGGGGGATCCGTCAGGGGCGGTGTCGGTCTCCTGAGCCGTATGGCGAGAATTCATTGCTGCGAGAATTCATTTTCCGGTGCGGAAAACTGCCGATGGGTTGAATGGGACGGCCGGATCTGACAGAGTGTGTGGCCAGGAACGCCGGGCTCCGGGATTCCTGCAGATTTCTTTATCTCCTCATTCAGAAACGGGAGTTGATCGCTTGCACGCTGATCACTTTTCTCCGAGCGATTCCTCAGAGGTCAGTCAGGTTCCGTGGTATCGGATGCTGAATCGGTATCACTGGTTTGTCTTTATCGTGGCGGCGCTGGGGTGGCTGTTTGACACGATGGACCAGCAGCTGTTCAACCTCGCGCGGCCTCTGGCGATGAAAGAGCTGGTGCAGCTGACGGACGAGGAGACGTCGGACATTCGTGCGAAGGCGGCGGCAGACAAGCTTTCTGAAGAGGCCGTGGAGTCACGGGTGAAGGCCCGGCTGGGGGACAAGCAGAAAAAGTATGGCGGTTATGCGACCTCCATCTTTCTGATTGGCTGGGCCACGGGAGGGCTGATCTTCGGAGTGCTTGGTGACCGCTGGGGGCGCGTCAAGACGATGCTGGCCACGATTGTGGTGTATTCGATCTTCACGGGCTTAAGCGCGTTTTCCAAAGGCTTCTGGGATTTTGCATTGCTGCGATTTTTAACGGGGCTGGGAGTTGGCGGCGAATTTGCTGTGGGGGTCTCGCTGGTGGCCGAGGTCATGCCGAGCAAGGCGCGTCCGCATGCCCTGGGGGCTCTGCAGGCCTTGTCCGCAGTCGGGAACATCACAGCGGCGCTGATTGGGATGGTGGGGACGGACTGGAAAGTCATGTTCATGATCGGAACAGCACCTGCGCTGCTGTCGCTGCTGGTGCGACGCCGTTTGAAAGAACCGGAACGCTGGCAGAGTGTGTCCGCGACGGATGGTGTTGAAAAGCAACTGGGTTCCTACGGGGAATTGTTCGGCAATCCTGAGCTGCGGTATCGGGCGTTGATCGGCTTGTTGCTGGCCAGTGCCGGCGTCATCGGGTTGTGGGGCATCGGCTTCTTTACTCCGGACCTGCAGCGCGAAGTGTTTCAGCCCGTTTTCAAGGCCCAGGGGCTCTCTGACGCCGACGTTGCCAGTGCTCTGAAACGCTGGTCCGGCATTACGTCACTGGTACTGAACATGGGAGCGTTTTTCGGGATTTACATGTTCAGCCACGTCAGTCAGCGATTCGGCCGGCGTCCGACGTTCGCATTCTGTTACATTGGCGCCATGCTGGCGACGATGAATGTGTTCTGGAACCTTGGAAAGTTCTTCGGGGTCTACGACATTCTGTGGATGGTCCCGATTATGGGCTTCTTCCAGCTGTCGATTTTTGGTGGCTATGCGGTGTACTTTCCGGAATTATTTCCGACACGATTGCGCAGCACTGGGACATCCTTCTGCTACAACGTGGGTCGCTTCGTGGCTGCTCTGGGCCCGTTTACTCTGGGCGAGCTGATTGCCGGTGTGTATTCGGCGGACAATGGCTATGAAGGAGCGACGGGGTTTCGCTATGCCGGCGTGACGATGTGTTCAATTTTTCTGCTGGGCCTGATCGCAATTCCATTTGCCCCCGAAACGAAAGACAAGCCGTTGCCTGAGTAGCCGGTTTGATGGTGCTGTGTCAGCAATCTCGTGATTGGGTGCCGTGGGCTCGATGGGCTGTCCGGCGCCCAGCACGTCGATGCAGGCTGCACATGTCTGCCGTGGCATGGCGCGTGGCCGGCCGTGGGCATTGCACGCAGTGCGGCAGCCGTTTGGGAAGGAAGTGAGAGTGATGGGGACACGGCAAATCCGGGCAGTCCGAAGGCTGATGACGGTGCTGTTGAGCCTGTTGCTGCTGCGACTTCTGACGCCGGCTGATTTCAGTGCGTTCGCCAGGGCTCAGGAGATCAGCACGACTGTGGGGCGGCCTCCACATCGACTTCCGGACACTCGAAGGCCGCTGGACCGGGCTCGTCTGGGGGCCGCTGGGTTGCAGGTGCTGGAATCGCGGCGGTTGCTGCTGGTCACCGACGTGCCTCTGGAGCAGGTACGGGAGATTCCGGAAGCCGTTGATGCGTTGTTTGATCACCTGCAGCAAGAACTGGGAGTGCTGGCGGCGGATGCGTCCGGAAAGGAATTTCAGGTCACGGGCTATCTGATGGACGCGCCGGAGCGGTTTCAGGAGGCTGGCCTGCTTCCGGATGAAGAGTTTGTGATTCGGCATGGGCGGCATCTGGGATATGAGTTCTGGATGAACAACCAGTCGACGGACTACTACCGTCGGCACCTGCTGTTTCATGAGTTCGTGCATTGCTTTCTGATGTGTGAGCATGGGATGCGGGATATCCCTTCGCTGTGGTACACGGAAGGGGCGGCCGAGTACTTTGCGACTCATACGGTCAATCCATTGCAGTTTGGCGTGCTGCCTTCTGCTGAGGCAGGATTTGAGGGCTGGGGGCGGATTACAGAGCTGCGTGAAACGGCGTTGCTGACGGATGCAGTGGAGCCCGTGACACTGGAGTCGATCCTGCAGCCAAAGAGCGGTGAATTCACATCGGAATTGCGTTATGCTCAGGCGTGGGGGCTGGTGTGGCTGCTGCGAACGCATCCGCAGTTGCGGACGACCTTTGCGGATCTGAGTCGCGTACGAACGCGGCGGGAATTTGACACGGTGCTGCAGCGTCTGACGCCGGAATTGACTGTTCGACTGAAAATCGTCTGGTTACTGATGCTGGACAGTCTGGAAGAGGGTTACGAGGTGTCGCATTCCTTTCCGGAATTGGATCCGAAGTGGCAGATCCTGGACGATGCCAGTGCCATGCCGGTGCAGGTCAGGGTGTCTGCTGACAGGGGTTGGCAGGCGTCAGGGGTATCCTTTTCAAAGCCGCTGGACATTACGTTGACCGGGTCCGGTCGCTGTGCGGTGCATGATCAGCCGGAACGCTGGGAAGCCGAGGCGCAGGGAATCACGATTGATTACGTGCACGGCCGACCCCTGGGCGAGTTGACGGCAGCGTTGGTCTCACGGGATGGTCGTTCCGCCGTGCGTCGGATTCCGGTGGGACGTGGCTGCACGGTGAGTGTGGAAGCGGACACGGAACTGTGGCTGCAGGTCAATGATTCTGACGCGGCTCGCACCGGGAATTCCGGGGGATTTGACGTGCAGATTGGCTTGAAAAAAGGGGTCAGGAACCAATAGTGCGGAGCACCCTCCGGGCCTTTTGGCTATTGGTTCCTGACCCCTTTTTTCAAGCGGCGGAGCACCCTCCGGGCCATTTGGC
>JBDKIW010000240.1:0-4042 GCA_039796955.1 Planctomycetota bacterium | reverse complement strand
CAGAAATCCGCATCGGACTCTTGACTCTGGACATGCGCAGCCGGCAGGTGACTCGGGATGATGTGGTGATTGCTCTGACACCTCGGGAGTACGCCCTGCTGGAACTGCTGGCACTGCATCGGGGGCGAGTGGTCAGCCGGACCGAGATCTACGACCACCTGTTCGACGAGCACGAAGAGAGTCTGTCGAATCTGGTCGACGTGCATGTGTCGAATCTGAGACGCAAGCTGGGGGGAGATTTTATCACCACGCGTCGCGGACAGGGGTACATTCTGCATGACTAAATCCATTCGCAGTCGCCTGCAATTCTGGTACGGCTCCATCCTCTCCGTATCAATGATCGTCTTTGGTGGACTCGTCTACTGGCGGGCCGATCGCGACATGCATGAGCGCGCGATGCGGCAGGCACTGACGACCGCCGACTATCTTGACCTGCTGTTGCGCCCCCCGGGTGCGGGTCCGGGCCCCGGTCAGGGTCCGGGCCCCGGTCACGGGCGCGGAGTGAACACCTCGTCGGGGCCGTTGGATTCAGAGTCCGGACGGACGGCTACGGCTACGGAAATCCGGCCGGATTCGGAGTCGTCGGATTCAGGGCGAGCCGCACCGCCGGCAGGAGCACCGGAAAAACCAGACATGTTGGAACGTGACGAGGACACCGGTGAACCGGAATGGATGCGCGGCGGAATGCCGGGTGGTCTGATTCCCCCGGAACTACTGCTGACCAGGCCACTCCATGACGGACCGCCACCGACTGGTGCGCGGCCAATGCGGGGACAGCCCCCGGGACGCATGCACAGGTTTCCGCCGCCATCCTTCGAGACGCTGCTGCGAACCGACGATGGATCACCGGGACTTCGACAGGGGCCGATGGTGGACCGCATGGATTTTGTGGTTTGGCGAGCCGATGGCAGTCGACTTCTGGCGAGTCAGGGTCCGGGGGCTGAACAACTGAAATCACTGAAGCGTCCCGAGCTTGCCACGCCCGGATTTCAGATCGATCGTCAGGACCAGGCGATTCAGGTGCTCACCCGCGGATCCCGAAATTCCATGATCCTTGTCCACCGCCCGCTGCAACAGGACCTGCGGGATCTGCACTGGTTCGGTCTTTGTATCGCAGGACTGGGCGCCGTCACGATTGTCGTGGGAATCTCCGGCGGACATTTGCTGGCGCGCCGCATGGTTCAGCCGATTGCCATGATCTCAGGCATCGCCTCACAGATCTCGGTGCATCATCTGAACCGTCGCATCGACACCGTGCTGCTGGAACAGGAACTGGTTCCACTCGCAACGGTCCTGAACCAGACCTTCGAACGCCTGGAAGGATCCTTTCGGCGATTGACACAATTCACGGCCGATGCATCGCATGAGTTGCGAACACCGCTGGCCGTCATCCAGGCTCAGGTCGAACTCGCCCTCGGCAGGCGACGCAGCGTGGAAGAGTACGAATTGACACTGCAGACTTGTCTGAAGTCTGCCGAGCGGATGCATGGACTGGTGGAAGGCCTGTTGTTGCTGGCCCGCAGTGATTCGGAACATCTGGACCTGCAGACCCAGGTGCTGGATCTGCGCACACTGGTCGAAGACGCCGTCCTGCAGATGCAGCACACCGCCGCTGAACAGGAGATTGAACTGGACTGTGTGACGCCGGAGACGAAGGTTTCCATTCCTGCGGATCCGCGATTTTTCCCGCGGATCCCGCTGAATCTGCTGGAAAACGCGCTGCAGTACACACCGCGGCACGGACGAATTTCCGTCAGCGTCTCGCACGAACAGGACGAAGCCGTGCTGACGATTCAGGATACCGGCTGTGGAATTCCCGAAGCCCTGCAGTCGCGCATCTTCGATCGTTTTTTCCGGGCCGACACGGCACGCAGCCGACGGACAGGCGGCAATGGGTTGGGACTGGCCATCTGTCGCAGTCTGGTCGAAGCTCATCAGGGACGGATCACCTGCCAGTCGCAACCTGGACAAGGCACCACCATGACTGTGCGACTGCCACGTGCACCGCACAGCGATCGCCACCCGGCCGGCGAACCTCAAACGCCAATGGCCGGACAATCCACCAATCCGGATCTGAACTTCAGGAGCTCACCATGACGCTGACATTTCGTTGTTTTTCGGTCCTGTCCATACTGCCGTTGTGTGCAGCACTCCTGGTCAGCCTGACCACCGTCGGATCAGCCTGTCGGGCCAACGACATTGACCCGGCCACGTTGACGCATGTTGGCGGATTCTGGTACGTCTCAAAAAGCGAACCTGTGACCTGGTATTACCGGGACGCCGACCGTTGGGTGGACTTATTTTCATGGCATCGAAAGGATTCCAATGGCGATGGAATTGACAATCTTCGCATCAGCCACGACGACTCCTGCCTGATCATTGAAAGTCAGGGCTATCCGAACCATCCCACCGCGATCTTTCCGAATTCAGGGAACCCGAATTCCATCCTTGTCCAGAATTTTCGGTTTCGATTTCCGCTGCAGCCCGAAAAAAGTGAACGCATCACTCGACTTCCCATGGGCCCGATCGGAATGGCGCTCAACGGCGTCGTGTTCTTCAATCCCTTCGAACAGGGTGGCATGAACGCAGTCGCCGGCTATTCCGAGGTCTGGCTGGATTCCTGCTGCGGTCATCCCCAGCAAACTGGTGTTTATCACTACCACAAATATCCGGTCTGCGTGAAATCTCCGTTTCGCGATGATGGCCAGCAACACTCCCCGATCATCGGCTTCGCATTTGACGGATTTCCGGTCTATGGACCGTGGGAAGGTCCTCAGCAGCTGGCAAAGGAACTCACCGGCGAAACCGCACTGGACGTCTGCAATGGCCATTCAGACCCGCAACGCGGCTATCACTATCATGTCACGCCCGGACGTTTTCCCTATGTGCTGGGTGGCTACCATGGCGTGGTGGAGACATCGAATCTCCGAGGCCCCGGTCGTCAGCTGCAGGAAGGCGCCATTGAAGACAATTCCAGTGGCGAAAGTCGCCTGCCCCGAGTCATCACCTCTGTCGTTCCCGGCAGTGCTGTACGCGGTCAGACGCATCGCCTGACCATCACGCTCGATCCCGCGAAGGCCACACGGGGACCAATCCCGGACACAGCTCCGGATTGGGTTCAGATCGGACCATTTGAAGCCACCTCCATCACCCGCGAAGGCCAGCAGGTTGTCGTGGAAATCAGCATTCCTGAGGATTCTCCGGTTGGCGTGCTGATGGACTGTCATCTGGAGTTCAGTGGGACGGATCGACGTCGGGTGTTCAAGGCGAATGACGTGTTTCGAGTCACGCGCGAAGAAACTCCCTGAGGCGAAACCTGCGGTGCTCACCGCTGGCTGACATTTCTGTAGGGAATGGTTTTGTGTTTTCTCAAACGAAGGGCAGGACAATGAACAGAATCTGGCTGACTGCGGCAATGGCGGGCGCACTGGGACTGACGCTGACAGTGGCAGCGCAACCTCCGGCAGACAACGGTGGCCCACCGCCGGGACCACCGGGCGGCGAACGTGGAGCTGAGGGGCGACCACCCGGACCTCCACCGGAAGGTGGCCAGCCCGGACGGCCACGTTTTCCGAATCCCCTCCTCGTCGCCCTTGACCTGAATGCTGATGGTGAACTTTCCGCTGAGGAAGTGACTGCAGCAACAACGTCTCTGAAGACGCTGGACCGCAACCAGGATGGCAAACTGGACCGGGAAGAGCTTCGCCCACCGGGCGCTGGCAGGCCACCAGGATTGCCCGGCGGCGAACGACCGGGAGCACCGGGGCGACCGGGCAGACCAGAAGGCCGTGAGGGACAACCGCCTGGTGGAC
This sequence comes from Planctomycetota bacterium, assembly GCA_039796955.1. Taxonomy (GTDB): domain Bacteria; phylum Planctomycetota; class Planctomycetia; order Planctomycetales; family Planctomycetaceae; genus SXXK01. The sequence continues at coordinate 230 of JBDKIW010000240.1, read as the reverse complement.
CACAGGGGCCCGGACCGGGACGAGGACCTCAGGGACCTGGTGAACCGGGACCACGCGGACCGGGACGTCCAGGCGGCTCCGGCGAGGATTCCATGGCTCCCCCCAATCCGGAACGCATGGTCGACCACGCGATGGAATTTGATGCAGACAAAGACGGAAAACTCAGTCGTGAAGAACTGCTGAGCTTTGCGAGGGAAATGCCGCGTCCCATGGGACCGCCCCCAGGTCCT
>JBDKIW010000239.1:0-10315 GCA_039796955.1 Planctomycetota bacterium | reverse complement strand
CATCAAAGTCCGGAATACCGGCCTGAGAACAGGGGGTCATAAGTGCGGGAATACAGCCCTGGAACACACTGTTTGCTGCTGACATTTTCTGGAACTTCTTTACCTGCAGGAAGACGGAATTAGTACGAGGAATGGGTGACCATGGTGAATGATTGCATCGCAGGAAGATGGCATGCCGGATCGTGCGGCCGGCAACACGGACGTTTGCTGGACGGCCTGCTCTGCACATGCGTTTCCCGGTCCCGATCAGCCACAGCGGCGCCCCGTGAACCCGCGTGCACACCAGACATGAACAGACCACACCAACATGCACTCAGTTCCGCTGCCCGCGGCGGGAAATACTGGTCCGCCCCGCTGCCAAGGAAATTGACTGCGCTGTTCTGGTTGTGTTTTCTGCCCTTCTGGCGGTCAACGACTGTCCGCCGCCGGTTTGCACACGTGGCAACAGTGTAGCAAAGTGGCGGCGAGGGCTCTACAAATCCGCCCGCTGCAATGTTCCGGAATACAAATTGACTCCACCAACCTCCTGCGAACCCCCCGCCCCTACCGCAAGCCGATTCCCGGTCCCGCAGCCGTGTTTTTTGGAACCACGGATGAACATGCATCAACACAGATGGCGTTTCGGTGCTGGCAGGGAGCGGGACGGGAATGAGGTCCGGATTTGCGGCTCGGCAGGAGCACTCGCCCTCCCTGGTGTTTTGGAACCACGGATGAATACGGATGAACACAGATGCGATTTGATGTGGTGCAGTATCCGTGAAAATCGGTGTTCATCTGGTGCGTCAGTAAGCCTGACCGATCTCGTTAACTGAAAGGAGTTAACCATGTGAATTGTTTGTTCAACATGTAGCTCTCCGTGCGGGTGTCTGAGTAATCGGCCGCCCGAAGCGTCGGCGAGCGAAGACGTCAGCCGTAATGCGAAAGCAAGTGAATACCTATTAGCCCCGTTACACCATTGAGAGAGGCCATCCTGCCGGATGAGGCGAAGCCTGGCACTGTCTGAGCCGTAACGAACATCATCAGACAGGCTCTCCGGGGTGAAGGGAACGGCGGGCGTTGAAGGATTGTTCAGGAACCTGAGAGACCCTTACGGTGGAACCGGTTTGTAGCCCGGTTCCGCACTCGCCCCGGGAACAAATCACCGGTGCGTGGCCGTCACGGGAGTCTTTCTGCCGCGTTGTGCTGTCACGGTTGTGTTCTTACGTACGTGCCGTGTTTCCATTCCAGGCGAATCGGGTTCACCAGATCCTGAGAGGACTTTGTTCCGGCAAGCAGGTCCCTCGCCAACTGAAGTTGCTGCTCCAGCGACTCCCGTCGACTCTTTAAGGTATTCCGTACCTGCTGTTCGCATTCGGCGACGCCTTTGTTCTCCGGACCGGCGTATGCTTCCAGCGTCGCCAAATTGAGGTCATCCGGCATGTGGGCCAAAAGTTGAGCCAGTTCTGTGATGTGCGATTGATCGGTGGCCTTTGACAAGGCCTTTGCTGCGGCTTCAGACAGCGCCTGTTTCATCCACTCGGACCACGCGTCGATGAACGGAACGAATTCCCGCACTCGAACCGTGGTGCTGAGATCCGTTTCGGAAATGGCGGCATACAGGACTGGATAATTGTTGAGCTGAGCAATTCCACGGTAGAGTGCTGGTGTGGGCGCCGCTCGCAACTGCTTTGCAAGGTAATCGACGACACTCTCAGGAACTTCGGGCTTAGAGACCATGTAGGACCACCAGTCGTTTTCTGAGTACTGTCCTACGACTTCTGAGAAGTTGGAACCAGCCACATGAATCAGCAGCGGAAGAAAGTCGCGTGTCAGGTCGCTTCTTCCCTCGGCCAGCCACGAAGTCAACTCTTCGCGATTCACACCCGCCTCCAATTGCCGTTCGATGTAGTACTCCAGCAGCTTAGCATGAGACCAGTCAGCCGAGGTCATAATGTTTCGAACCAGCTGCTGGATCTCGGACTGTTCAGACTCCATCAGCAGGGACAGGACATGCCCTTTGAAACTCAGCAGAGATTGATCGTCTCCTAACTGCCGTCGATGCCTTTCCAGATACCATTTCAGCAACGGCACAGATTTCGGATCATTTGAGCGAGCAACCCACAGCCAATCTCGCCGCCTGACTGCGTCTTCAAACCCGAGTGGCTCTTTGGAGAACTGCTCCAGCTCGCTCCTGCGCGAAAAAGATGACGTGCGTTTCTGCGGAATTTTTGGAGTTAATGCCTTGCGGAGCGGAGGATGTGAGTCGATGTGATCTGCATAAGCCACCAGCGGATCGACAGATTCCTCTTTTGCCAGCATCCTGAGTGCTTCGGTGTGTCGCCGGAGAGTTTCCCATTTGTTGACGTTGATGACGATGTGGTGGTTGTTTCTGTGAAAACCGATGTAATTCGATGCCGCCCTGAATTCACCGATCCTGAAATCCCAGAAGTATCGGCCGGTTGAAAAGCGTTTCAGAATCACGTCCGTGGTTGTTCCCTTGTCTTTGGTTTCCGGATTTGACGGATCAAATGGCAGGGCGCTCCAATTCATCGAAGCCAGTGAATCCGGCGATGAAGATGCGGACAATTCAAAGGCCGCCTCCTGTACAGGGGGCTCCGTCGCAGGCAGGACACGCTCCGCGAATTCGTCAAGGGTGATTCGGAACGGGGTTTTTCCGAGAAAGACGCCGTTGCAGCGGACTTCGGTCCCTTCATAAGGGCTCTCTATTGAAAGGGCATCTGGCTGTGTTTCCACCTGTTGTGGAAGCCGTTGGAAAGACCCTGCTGTCTGACCAATGAGGAAGACGCTGGTCAGGATCAGAATCACTTCCGGCATGGCGGCGGCTCCTTTCCACCACACCATTCCGGCAATCAGCAGTCCTGCGCAGACAGCAATGGCAGGGAAAGTCGGGGTCTCCACCGATAGTAGAGGCTGCTCCCATCCACCTGCGATTTCGTGATAAAAGGCCACGACGTGGATGATCAATGCGGTGACGCAGGCAAATGTGAGTATTCTGCGGCCTTGTGCTTTGGCGTGCATGGAACGTTCCTTACTGACTGTGATGTTCGCTCTGAGTCCACAATCCGCAGGCCAATACGGCGCACAATGCCATGGCTGGCCAGGCCATCCATGTCCAGAAATGTGGTACACTGAGAACTGTGACAACGAGAGCAGACGCGATGATAGCCAGCACAACTCTGAAGGTGGGGAACAATGACGGACCTGACATGGTCGCCGTCAACACCAGCGTTGTCACAAAGAAAGGAAGGCAGGCGTACGGCGCGAAGGCAGGCAATTCGAGCAGCTCGTACCACCGAACCATCGGAAACCACGGCGATGCCAATGCCAGCTGGACAAACTGTCGTATTCCCAGCAGCTGAAGAAATCCAACCCAGACAAACGATGATGCAATGATGATCAATCCAGTCGCCAGGCGTGTGAAAAACTGCTTTCGACGCGTCAGTCCGCGTGAACTCAACCAAACGGCAACACCGACCGGATTCACGAAAACTCGCACCGGCAACAACAGACCAAGCGCAACGAACAGATAAATCAGAAACTGGGTGAATTGCTCTTCGTAGTAGAACGCCCGGTCAATTGTCATCGGGTCGGGCTGCAGGAGCGTGCTCGCAGCCAGCAATCCGGACAGTGCCAGGAGCTCGAGTTTCATCGCCGATAACAGGTAACGCATAAGAGGCAAACTCATAGGGCTGTTTTCCTTGATTGTTCCGCTGTCTTCAGGCTGAGTTCGACAAAGATGTCTTCAAGGTTCATGTGCTCAACAATAATCCTGTCGCCGAGAGTCTTCACGATTGAGTGCTGAGTCGCTTCCTGATAATCGTCTACGATCAGGTCTGTGATCTGATGTTTCATTTGTCGGCGAACGATCCTGAATTGAGTGAGTGCCTTTTCCTCATCTGATGACACGACTCCCTCGATGCGAATTCGCCGCATTCGACGTTTGAAGTCTTCGAGATTCCCCTCAGCAAAAACTCGCCCCTCACACATCAAAGTGACTGTGTCGACGATGCGTTCAATATCGTGCAGAAGATGCGACGACACCACGATTGTCTGGCCATGTTCCACCGTCGCTTCCAGCAGCACGTCCAGGCATTGCCGGCGAAAGATCGCATCAAGCCCCGAAAAAGGCTCGTCCAGAATCAATAACTCGGCCCCCTGACAAATGGCCTGAAGAAGTACAACGCAACGCTTCTTGCCCAGTGACAGCCGCGAAAAGACTGCGGAGGTATCAATGTCGAAGTCCTTTGTCAGTCTCGCTGCCAGTCGTGAATTCCAGTTGGGAAAGAAACGCTCATTGAGCCGAACAATGTCGGCCAGACAGGACCGAGATGGCAGCTCCATTCGGTCCGAGACATAAGCGACTCGACGAAGTACCTCACTGCAGTGCTGACGAGGAGGCTGACCCAGAACCAGCACTTCGCCACTGTCCGGATACAAATGCCCCATCAGCACTCGAATCAGTGTGGTCTTTCCGGCTCCGTTCGTGCCAAGAAGTCCATGAATTGAACCGCGAATCACTTCCAGACTGACATCGTTGACAGCTTCAGTTCGGCCAAACGACCGACAGAGGTTTCTGACCGAGATCAATGCATCATTCATGGAAAGCCTCCGGAAGATTCTCGAATTCACTTCCAATCAACTGCTGGATGTCATCATGACTCAGGCCCTGCCGAACTGCTTCTGACAGCATTCTGCGAATCAGCTCACGAACCTGTTTCTTCGCTTCAGCGCGATTGATTAATGACGGTCGTGATGAAACAAACGCCCCTTGCCCCTGCCTCAGTACGATCACATCCTCAGCAGATAACTCAGAGTAAATTCGACTGACGGTGGTCGGGTTGACCTTCAACTGCCCCGCGAGCTCGCGTACAGACGGAAGTTTTTCACCGACCGCGAGGTGGCCTGTGGCAACCAGCCACTTGATCTGCGCGACGACCTGTCGAATCACAGGTTCGCCGCTGTTAAAGTCCACGTTGATCAGCACCAGGCAGCTCCCTCGCTGTTTGTTCAGGAATCCTACTGTATGGCAATATGTCACACAGTGCAACAGCTGTTTTGAAGATGAGAGAAAAAAGATACCGGATTGAGATAAACCATGGCGGAGGCAATCCGCTCGCTGACAACGGCGCTGGCTCGGCAAGCGGCTTCTGGTCTTCCCGTTTTCCGTCGAACGACCGGTCTACTGGGGATGCCAAAACTCCAGCGATTTGCGTGGTCCTGACACTCTGCTGATCAGTACCGCTGCAATTCCTACCATGGCAGCACCAATCAAATCACCAAATTTCACGATCTTAGCTCCACTGCCGGAATAGTGCGCTCAAGTCTGGCGGGAACTGACATGTGGGTTGCCATAATCGAGGGATCCAACACCAGCAGGTCAATCGTCGATTGCCCCACCGTCGCTGACCAGTTTTCGACCACAAGAAGAGTCGCAAAGACATCGAAAGCCGTCAGTAACCGCCATCAAAGCCGCCCGCATTTTCGCCTGAGCTGTATGTATTCCCCGATTTCGTTCACTCGTGAGGTCGGGTGATCCTCAGCGTGTCTGGCAGCGATTGACATTCACCGTCGCCAGGCCAGCACATGGAAATGAACAGTAAAATCACGCCCCATCAGTCCCCAAAGGGCACACATTTCATGGATTGCCTGCTGGTGGCTGGATCCGCGATTGTCACTCTTTCCGCTCAGGGTTGGCCCTGTCGACTTGTTCCGGCTAGGTGGGATCCGGATATCGCGTGAGGAAAATACCCTCCCGAATCATGGTGCTTAAAAATCGATTCCGGATCCCCTCCCGGTGGCCGTTCAGCAGCCTGGCATCTTGTCAAACCGTCAGAGATTGAACCTGACACAGCTGCCGAATCAGTTCCCTCATTGCTCAGGACGCCAGGCGGGCCTGTTTCCGAGCAGGCGCAGCAATCACCAGCAACCTGGCCCCGGAGTTCTGGCCATTGCGACTCCTATGGCCTTCTCGCTGCCGTGAATCTCTCCACGAGGAGGCGAACCCCGTCCGCATTTACTGATTGAAGAACGAGATCGAAGAGTTTCAGAAGCAAGTTCAAACTGAGAACCCCCCGGAAACAGAGACGAGGGACTGTCAGCCAGTGTGTTCTTCATTGGACATCGCGCTGCTCTTTCTCCGCTTCAGCATCGTTATCGAATCACTCGTGATTGCTCCGAACAAACGGAATCGCTTCAAACTCGAGAAACTCAGCTACTTCGCCTTCGAGTTGGTAAATCTCACACTCTGTGGTGCGTTCGCCATATACATCGACATGCCACCCCGGCAGCGAAATGGTGTCACTGCCAGATTCTCGATCATACGTGCTTCCACCTCTGCTGATCCTGAACTCTTCTTCGGTGATGTGAAACGCGACGTATTTGGTTTCGGAAAAATCCTCATTCTCGAAACGATCATAAACCCCGAATTCAATATCGGCCCCCTCTGTCACTACAGGAAGCTTCTCAAGAGCCTGAATGGCATTTCGGAGATGGATGATCTCTGCGGGACTCACCCTGGGGTGGTGCAGGAGTTTCTCAGCAATCTTAATTGCAACGTCGATCGCTTCAAAATCTTCCTGATGCAAATTAAACGTCTCAGTCATTGATCTGTCATCCTTTGTACATTTGAGTCTTCTCTTTGAGCGACCAGTTACTTCACAGCCACAGAAGATATCCGGTTTTGCTGATCGGCAAACCATGGTTGCATCGGTACCATCTTCTCTTTTCCAGAGGTACTGCGGAACCGAAGTTGTTGCGTTCACTTCGTGGCCGGCGGTTGTGTCAGCTTCAGAAACTGTTCCCACGCCGCCTGGGGCGAATAGTCCGGTCCGTCATGCAGGACCGCGCCAAATCGCAGTCGAAAGGTCTGCCCACGCGGAACCTCGACACGGTCCACTGCCCCCTGCTTCATGGCCGCACGACCAAAGGGATTGGCGACAAAGACACCGTAGTCCCGGTTATGCCACCAGCTGCGACGAAAATTCTGCGGATCGCCCATCAGTGTCATCCCCAGGGGACGGCCATCGATCGCTCCGGAATAATCGCACCAGTCGGCGGGCTGGCCCCATGTGGATGCCGCTGAAGTCTGCCCCGATGAATTCCGGATCTGTCCCCCGTTTTTTTCCGTGATGGCGGTGGCCACACGGGCTCCAAATCCCATTTCCTCCTGATCACCAAAGACCAGATCCCGCGTGCTGGAACTAAACTCCGCTTCCCACACAATCAGTCGCATGTCGGTCAGCGAATGTATCCGAAGCCGATTGGTCATCATCCCGAGCTCCTCCTGCTGTTCGTTCAGCAGTCGTGATTCGGTGGTGAATGAGATCACACCGTCGCGACTCTGCGGCGCATCGGAAAATCGCACATGCTCAATCAGGCCACGGTTACGCCAGAAATCGGTTCCGGCAAAGTCGCCGAAGCCCAGCCAGATCCCCGGATGCATCGTCTCATGATCCGTTGCGTCAACTCCCTCCACGGGCGGGTGATTCCGTGTGACCTGTCGCCCGGTCATGGTTTTCAGGCGTGTGAGGTAGGGGCGGCGTATCTGTGGATCATTGAACACAAACTCACCAATCGGGCCATGCGTATCCGAGAGCAGCAGTCGGTCAGGCTTGACTTCAACTCCATGCTGTTGCTCCGTGGCTGTCGATGCGGGGGCCGTTACCCCTTTCTGCTGCGTCAGTAGAAAGGCCGTCAAATCGGCGATGTCGGCGTTGCTGAGCCGGGATTTCATCGAGGGCATGGCCGAGGTCCGTTCGGTACGACGCTCTTCAATGACGTCCTTCCCAAGGACCAGACGTTCGCCTGTGGACAGGCCCAGCGTGACGGAGAGTCCGCTTTCCTCCAGCAGAACTCCGGAGTACTGTTTGCCTTCCGTGGTGACCACAACCTGCAACTGAAAGCCCTCCGTGATGACCGCATCAGGCTCGACAATCGACTGAGCTATCAGACGTGCCGCAGAGCGCCTGCCAATATCGCCCAGTGCAGGACCAAATCCATTTCGCTGCTGGTCCAGTTGGTGGCACTTGAAGCAGCCCGGGCCGGCAGGATGACGAAACAGGACTTCACCCCGCCCCGAATCACCTTTAGGCAATAATTTTATAATGTCCGTAAGATTAGCTTCATATTCGGGTGTCGTGGTGACTTGCGGCTTTAGTGCGACCGAGTAATGACTTTTACCCCCCGATGTTCCGTCATTGGTGTTGCCTCCCAGAGTGATCTTGCCCGCAGGGAAGTCTTTTCGATACAGCTGCAGTGTCCAGTGATCCGCCTGTAGTTGCATGTCTGACTTCTGGAATCCCGTCGCCAGCCACGCCGGGGGATTCTGCTGCCGCGTATCAAGTGCCACATAGACCGTCACGGGGAGCAGTGCTTCAAACGTCAGAAAATCAGCACCGGCGGAGCCGTCGTCGTTGTTCGCCGTCTGGATGTATTCAGCATTCAGCAGCAAGTCCGGGACCTCGCGAAATGTATAATCCCGATCGGTGAATACGAGGGCTCCGGCACGCAACGCCCCGGGCTTCGTCTGGTACAGCGCGGTGCTTTTTGCGCGGAGCCCGCGGATCAGGCTGATTGCCGGTTGCCCGACGGATTCGGCTGCTGCTGGCTGTGCGGTACCGGGCGTGGACAGGGGACGGCCACGCACCTGTATCACCTCGCTGCCACTGTGATGTTTTTCCAGCCAGTCGCGAGCCACGGGTAACGCAGTCAGGGACTCAGCGAGAGAGGGTTGCATCTGCCCCGATTCGGCGAGCGCCAGAAAGGCAGCCTGCTGAACGGCCGAGCGGGTGTCGCCAAGCAGCACACGCAGATCATCCACGGTGTTCAGACGCCGCAGTGTCTGCCAACCAGCGTAGATGATGGTGGGGTCCGATTCCACAGTGAGTGTCTGCAGGAGTGGCTTCACGGCGGTGGACTCCGCCGTCTCACGGATGGCCAATACAGCAGCGATTCGCACTCGTGGTTCTGGATGATTGAGACTGCTGATCACAATCTCAGGGAGTGGACGCGGTTGTGGTGAGCGATGAATGCGATCGGCCAGTATACGGATCGCCTGGATTCTGAGATTCAGACTGCGTTTCGGAAAAGAATCTCCGTCGAGCCAGCGAACAAATTCCTGGTCCGCCGCCACAGACTCTGGTTGCATTCTCCCGAGAGTCCATGCGATCCAGGTTTCTGAGGACTCGGACAAATCTGCGGAATTGAGGGCCGCGAGCAGTGTCGGACGGGCCGTATCACCACGCCGCAGCAGTTCTTCCTGAGCGTCAATACGCCGGGCCGGGATGGGGGCTGAAAACAGGTCCAGCAGTTGCGCAAGGGACTGCTGCTGCAGCGGTACTGCCGGGGCCTGGTTTGGGGGGGCGGTGGCCGTTCCAGTCCATTCCACGCGGAACACCCGACCTTCACTAACGAGTTCGTCATTGTTCCACTCAGCGCCGTAACCACGGCTCCAGCCGAGAATCCAGAGAGCGCCGTCCGGACCGATTTCCAGATCTGTCGGGCGAAAGAGTGCTGGACCACCCTCGACAAATGGAACCCAGTCTCCACCCGCCGGTCGCATCAGGGCTCCATCCCAGGTCGGACGCCAGAAAAATGTGGTTTTTCGCAACCAGTCGTTAATAAAGAACCCACCCCGCCAGGACTCAGGAAATCCAGGGGCATTGTAATAGACCAATCCTGTGCCAGAGCCTTCGAACAACGGGCCGCTCACCGGGGCTGTCGGGGGATGCGCGTCCGTCGACCAATGGGAACTCCACGCATGATTCCAGCCAAAGTGTGCTCCCGAAAACGGCATGATGACGCGATCGCCCTGCGTCTGGTCGTTGTCGGTCCCCAGCCAGTTGAAGCCATGATCCGCTGTGATATCCCAGGGATTGCGGAAGCCGGTGGCGACAATTTCCAGTTGCTTTCCGCCATCTTCGCAACGCAGAATCCCGCCCTCGCGCCCCCAGTCATCCGCCGGGTCGTGGTAAGCCCGTCGGTATGTCGCGGGCGTAAATGATTCGGGCTCAGGAAAATCGGGAGTCCCGTCCGGAGCCGTCACACCCCACAGGTCGCGAAATGGTCGCGGGGCTATTCGGCCCGGCTGTGTCAATCCCTTGGAATTGCCTTTGCTCATGTAAAGCCTGCCGTCCGGTGCCCAGTTCAGCCCGTGCAGTCCATGTTCAAGGTTTCCGAGGTCGGTGTAGATTCGTACGTATTCGTCGGCGGTGTCATCGCCATCGAGATCCCGAACGACGGTCAGATCAGGAGCATTTGCGACCCAGAGGTCCCGGCCTTTCCACGCCAGTCCCTGAATGGCATTGAAGCCCGTGGC
>JBDKIW010000238.1:0-4378 GCA_039796955.1 Planctomycetota bacterium | reverse complement strand
AACTGGCAGCCCTTCGGAAACGCGGTAATGCTGCAGGATATCAGCGGCAGCCGTTTTTTTTCGTGGCCCCACCTGGCTGAGATCCGGACCTGACTCTGCCTTAAAGGCTGCGCAGCAAGATGGAAAGATTGGCAATATTCTGTTCGACCGAAGCCTCCTGTCGCCACTCCGGAACCCAGAATCCAGCCCGCTTCAGTGCGACAGCCGACTCTTCCCGCAGGACACGTGATGTCGCATTTGTATCGCCATCCAGTAACAGCACGGCAGCCCCTCGGCCATCAATTCCTTCCAGCTCGGTGCCGGGAATCCAGCCAGACGTCAGCACGATCCCACGTACCGGTGACCGAGCATCAAAGGCCAGCTGCCGAGCCAGCACCGACTGCTCTCGCGCGGCTACCAGCACGGTTCGACGGAGATCCACACCATTCGCGGACGCCACCTGCTGAATACTGCTCAGAACCAGGGGTACGTCCGCATCCGTCAACGCAGACTTTTCCGGATTCAATGGAATCACCAGCTGCACCCCATGAGTACTCAGAAGCGCCCTCCAGCGATTCAGGATCTGATCTTCCGGTGCTGCGTGTGCCGACAAAAGGACAATCAGGCCGGAATTACGCTGCGCCGAACCACCCGTGGTCACAATGACGCAACGTCCACGACCTTCGATCTCTACTTCGCTTCTCTGAATCTCGGCTGAAACATTCTCCGACGGCGATGTAAGAGCACTCCACTGTCGCAGGACTTCCTCTAACAGAATCGGTAACTCCTGCGGACGTCGACCAGCAACCACCCGCAACGACTGCTCCTCGTTCGCCCCGGGTAGGCGATACTTCAGTCCCAATTCTGTCCCCGCGATGATCTCCGGCATCAGCCGCATCAGAGCAGCCTCGGAAGTCAGCCGACGGCCATTGACTTCGGTCAATTCAAGACTCAAGGGCGCCCCCGCTTTGCCAAGCACACCCTCCGGAAGTGCCACCCCCCGAATCCCAGCCTTCAGCTCCGTCCCGGGGGCTTTGTCGTCCTGCGCCTGTGCCTTGAGTGGCTGCGGTGCATCCGGCTGCAGCATTGCAGGATTTGCAGCAGCATCCACTTTCGAAGCGGAAAACGTCAGCAACCCGAAATATCCAGGATTCACTTCAGGCAGACGATCAACCAGCGTCAACGAAAAATTCAGGGGCTGCTGATCCCGCTCCACCTGCAACTGAACCACGTCCCCGGCATACCGGGACGCCAGAATCTCTTCTGGAATCGACACGCGTTCGACCGCCCGGTCGTTGATCTTGATCAGCCGATCTCCCTCTCGCAGTCCTGCGGCCGCCGCCGGACCGCCAGGCAGAATTCTCGCGACGGTAACGCGCCCGGAGAACGCCCCGGTCGCTGCAAGACTCAGCCCCATCAGCCCCGGACGCAGATCCGTCCCCCCACGTAATCGCTCCGCAACCTGCAGAGCATCCGTCAGCGGGATTGCAAAACCAATTCCCGAATCGTACCACTCAATCCCCGTGGTCGCGTTTCCACGCCCGCGCGGCGACAGAGGCACCAGAATGCCCATAGCCTCGCCAGACAAGCCAACGAGCGGCCCGCCGTAATTCACCGGTGAGATGCGCGCATCTGTCTGAATCGCCAGCCCGTGTATTCGATTCAACGCACTGACAATTCCCACCGAGACCGTCGGGGTAGGGGACTGATAAAATCTTCCCAAAGCAATCGCGTACTGACCAACCTGTACGGAATCGCGATCAGCACTTTTGATCGGCACCCAGCCCTGGCCATCGGCACGCAGCAATACCAGTCGCCGAACAAGATCCGTGGCCACTATTTTTGCACCCACACGTGCCCCGTCAGGCTGCTCCACGAAGACAGCATCCGGTTTCCCCTGCAGCGCAAAGGCACTCGTCAGAATCTCTCCCTTGTCTGAAATCACCACGCCAGTGGTCACCAGAGAACTGACCGACTCACCATCAACAACCTGCGTCCCCCCAATCACCCGCAGTCGCACCACGGATCGCTGCACCTGTTCGACAATCTGACGAATAGCCGTCCCGGTATCCTGAGCCAAACACCCTGCATCAGGCCCGACATAAACAGCCAGCACCATCAACGCCGCCAGCATTCGCATCAGCCTGAAACACAACATTCGGAGATTCCACTGAGAAAGCCGACTGAATCAGAATATCGCCGCCATTCAGCCCATGCACCCGGTTCAGAAGTGTAGAACAATCAACCCGGATGTCGAATGTCACAGCCCGTCGCTCTTTCCCACTTTCCCCCGACGCCGCTCAGCAAGTCACAGTTGAATGGCGTCGGGGCTCAGGAGGACCTTTTCCAGACCGCAGAGCAGGGCCGTCACCGCGTCACTCAATCCCTGACACACCAATTCGTCAACTTCAAAGCCATTAATCCACCGCCAAAAACACGCGCATTGGTGTTCACAGTGAGGGACCAATTCGAATATCCGCACGAGGGCCAAAACAGGCAGAGGGAGCCACTCTGTGACGAGTGCTCCCTCATGGATTTCAATTACAGCAGATCATGGACTCAGATTGCGTCTGTTCCCGTTTCACCTGTTCGGATTCGAACAACACCTTCCAGACTCGACACAAAAATTTTCCCGTCACCAATCTGTCCGGTGCGTGCCGCTTCGCAGATCGCGTTGATCGCCGCGTCAACCTCGTTGTCGTTGACCACAACTTCCATCTTTACCTTGGGCATGAAGTCCACAGTGTACTCGGCACCACGGTAGGTTTCCTTGTGGCCGCGCTGACGACCAAAACCACGCACCTCGCTGACCGTCATACCCTGTACACCAATACTGGTCAGTTTGGTTTTCACATCTTCCAGCTTGTAATGACGAATGACTGCTTCAAGTTTCTTCATGTTCTCTGCCTCAACCCCTGTCTCTTGATTCCGATTCCCTCAGACCTGCGGGGCCTGGAGAACCTGTGAAACTTTTAACGGACGGCCCTCCAAAAGGCCAGCCAACAGCTGCCGCAATGCACTGGTCACCACCCGACAGAACCAACCAGACAACATTCACGCCACAAAACGATCGCATCGCCCCGTAGACGCAAACATAGCCCATGGACGCAATCCTGCCTCCGCAACTCTGGTCCCGCACGCCCACACACACAGAAATTTCACCTATCAAATCGACTCTAACGGCAAAATTCTGAACATTGTGCGACTGCTTTCAGTACACTGTGCTGCAAACCCCATGCCGCGCAGCAATCCTGGTGCCGTGCATGCATAAATCAAATGCATTTTGGGTCAATTCAATGAAATATCGTCCCCGATTCAACACCCGAGAGCCGCCCGCTGCGTAGTTTCCAGGCGTCGTCTGCCATGATCCCGAGGGCAGGCAGCACAAAAATCGCGCAGCATGCTTAATATATATTCACTGGTGCCCTGTGATGCACGTTCTCCTGTCTGGTCTCATCGGACTTCTCACCGGACGCCTGTCCGTTCTCTGGGCAGCGTCCCTCGCAGAACCCGGACGCGCCGCCGGAATTACGCGCTGCAGACACTGTGACTCACGCCGCAGCATCCACTCGCTGCTGTTCCGCATTCCTCCCAAATGCTCCGACTGCGGCACCCCATCCGCGGCGTGGACATGGTCGGCCACATTGGTCCCGGGCCTGCTGTTCAGCCTGTATGCCTGGCTTCTGGTGGACGCTGACTGCCAGACAGTCACGGAGGTCCGTCCCGCCACAGCACTGATCTACAGTCGCCTGCCGTTCCATCTCCTGTTCATCTGGCTCCTGTTCACGGCCGTGCTGACGGATTTGCTGGATTACGTCATTCCAGACCAGATTACCCTTTCCGGAATCCTGCTGGCCGCCAGCCTCGCTGCCGTCAGCGGTGAACTTCAGATGATCCACATCTGGGTCGATTGGAGCGATGACCTTGTCGCTCTCTACGGTCCCTATCTGCCCCAATGGATCAAGGATCATCAGCACCTGCACGGGCTGGCATGGAGCCTGTCCGGAGGTGCAGCCGGCGCCAGTCTGATGTGGCTGGCCCGCGTGGCTGCCCAGCGAATCCTCGGATTCCCCACGATTGGCTTTGGGGATGTGACACTTATGGCCATGATCGGCTGCTTTATGGGTTGGCAACCCGTCCTTTGTGTTCTGGCCGTCGCTCCACTCATCGGCCTGGTCCTGGGGCTGATGACCTTTGTTCTGACCGGTCGCAGTTTTGTGGCCTTTGGCCCCTATCTGTGCGCCGCCGCCTTCCTGATTCTCTGCGCCTGGCGCGAGATCTGGGAGGTGCAGGGACTACGCATCGTCTTCGGTCACTGGCCCAGCCTCGCCGCTTTACTGGCCGGCTCACTCATTCTGTTCTGCGTACTCCTCTGGGCAGTCCGAGTCTTTCGGGCAAC
>JBDKIW010000237.1:0-12795 GCA_039796955.1 Planctomycetota bacterium | reverse complement strand
GGCCGGCATTTGCGGCGGTGATTTGTGGACGGCGTCCGAATTCACCGACCCAGACGATCAGGGTGTCATCCAGCATGTTGCGATCGCGCAGATCGGTCAGCACGGCGGCCAGGGCCTGATCAGCTGGAGGAATCAGGTCACGTTTCAGACGTACGAAGTTGTTCCCGTGAGTGTCCCAGAAGTTTTGCCCGTCGTTGTGCCAGTTGACAGACACGAAGGGGACACCGTGTTCCAGCAGGCGACGTGCCAGCAGGACGCACTGACCGTGGATGTTGCGGCCATAGCGATCGCGAGTGTCTGCGGATTCCTGAGCGAGATCGAAAGCACCGCGGACGTCGGGCGAGCTGAGCAGGCGGAAGGCTTCCTGCTGTTGCTGAGTCATGGATGTCGTCGCGGCTTCTGCGAGGTTGAGTTGTCGGGATTCTATGGCGGACAGCAGTGCCTGGCGGTGATTGAGCCGACCGGTATCCAGTCCGTCGAGCAGGTCGAGAGCCGGGACTGTCCAATCCGGTCGGGATGGGTCTCCGGTGACGAGCATGGGATCAGCGGCAGCACCTAGCCAGCCTCCGGTTTGCCCCGGGGCGACGCCGCCAGGGGCTGCGGGATGCAGAGTTTTCCAGGGCATGGTGACGCTGGCCGGAAGTCCTCCGGGCAATCCGTGCAGGCGGGAGATGAGGGCCCCGAAATGTGGCGAGTCATTGCGTCCGGGTGGTTCGTCATCACTTTTGTTGACCGGGGGGAGTTGTCCGGTGAGGGTGGTGTGAGCGCTGCTGAGGTGTGCCGGGTCATCGTGGGACAGGGAACGGACGATGGTGACCAGATCTGTGAGGGGGGCCAGATTGCGGAAGTGTTCGCAGATGCGGAGACCGGGGGTTGCCGTGGAGATCGGGCGAAATTCACCGCGGACTTCCAGCGGGGCGCCGGGTTTCATATCGAAGGTGTCGAGTTGACTGGGGCCGCCCCACATGAAGAGGAGCAAGCAGCGTTTGGCGGTACCGAACCCGGGGATTTGACTGGCGGTCTGCTGTGCGGAGGCTGCGGGGAGTGCGGGCAGCAGGCCAGCGAATCCGGCACGCAGAACGGTTCTGCGGCGGATGGGCCATGCTGGTAATCCGAACGGAAATCCGGATCGCATTTGGGGGGCCTGTTACAAGTAGGGAGGGATGGCTGGCGGGGGGCAGCGAGACTCGGAAACCAGGCGGTTTGAGTACGGTGCTGACGGGAAAGGTTACCTGTGGCGAGGGCAGGTGTCCAGCTTTTCTCGGAGAAGCCCGTTAGAACGGAGATCAAAACGGCTCGACGGGGGACCGCACGAGCATCTGGGCGTTGGTGAATCCGTGCGGAAGTGATCCCTGTCACGGTCGGGAGTGGGGAGTGGGCGGGGGTTGAGAGAAATCGAATGCTGACATTCTGACGCGGATGACACGTGTTGATTGCCGTCGTACACTCGATGGAAACTGGTAATCAGCAGCTCGTGGGAGATTTCCTGTGTCGCGACGCACATTGAGACTGGCGGTATTGTTTGTGGGGATGGTTCTGACCGCAGCACCATTCCTCGGGGCTCAGGGGCGGGTTTATCGTGAGCGAGTGGAACCGCACTGGAATGAGGCGGGGACGCGATTCTGGTATCGGAATGAATTGCCCGGCGACAGCCGGGAGTTTGTGCTGGTTGATGCGGAAACCGGGACTCGGGGGCCGGCATTTGACCATGCGGTTGTGGCGCGTGGTCTGTCTGAGATCACCGGGCGAGCGATTTCTTCGACTCAGTTACCGGTGGACAGCCTCGAATTTCGCTCGGGGGCTGAGGGGGACAAGTTGCTGCTGACGGGCAGCGACGGGAGGTTCCTCTGGGATCCTGCTGAAGGAACGGTGGTTCGACTGGACGAGGTAACCTCGATGGTACCACGGTTGTTCTTACCACTTCGACCGTCCGGTAATTCCTCGGAGGATGTGGAGTTCGAAGTTGTGAATCAGCTGGATGCTGCGGTGAAGCTGGTATGGGTTTCGGGTGACGGGGAGCAACGCGAATATGCGACTCTGGCACCCGGTCAGGCGCATCGGCAGCACAGCTATTCCGGTCATGTGTGGATGTTTGTGCGGATGGACGGCACGGCGCTGGGATGTCTGACAGCTGGTGAACGCGGCGTCAAGTGGACGCTGACGGAGGAAGCCCTCCGGAATGTGCAGCGACGGGAGGGGCGACGTGGTCGGCGTGGTGGTTTGGACGGGGACGTGCGGACCACTGGCTTGAATGGCAACTGGCAGGCGTTTGTGCGCGACCACAATCTCTGGTTGAAATCCACGGTCGATGCGTCGGAGTTCGCTCTGAGCCAGGACGGGGTATGTGGTAACACTTTTCGACGTGATGCACAGCGAGCGCGGGCAGTCGGCATGGACTATGCACGCGAGGACTATCCGGAAGATCAGGCGGACGTCATCTGGTCCCCGGACGGGGCATTTCTGATTGCATTTCAGACCACGCAGGTCGCGGAGAGGCGGGTGTATTATGTGGAGAGTGGTCCGAAGGATCAGTTGCAGCCCAAACTGCAGTCCTATCCGTATCTGAAGCCTGGCGATCCGATACCGGTGACAACACCGAGACTGTTTCGGATGTCTGACCGGTCTGAAATCCCGATTTCCCGGGAGTTGTTTCCGAATCCGTGGTCACTGGAGTTTCAGGGGTGGAGTGGGGACGGGAAATCGTTTCGTCTGTTGTATAACGAGCGAGGTCATCAGAAGTTGCGGCTTCTGGAAGTCAGTCTTGAGAGTGGTGCCGTGCGAGTGCTGATTGACGAGCAGAGTCCCACGTTTATTCACTATTCATCTGATGGCAAGTTTGAATTGCGCTGGTTGTCAGATGAGCGGGCGTTGTGGGCCAGCGAGCGATCCGGCTGGAATCATCTGTACTGCTATGACCTGAAGACTGGTCAGGTGCGTAACGCGGTGACTCAGGGAGCGTGGAATGTTCGGCGGATCGAGCGGATTGATGAAGCCGCGGGATGGATCTGGTTTTATGCCGTGGGGATTGTTCCCGGTCAGGATCCTTATCATGAGCATTTCTGTCGAGCTTCGCTGGATGGGGCCATGGTGCAGGTGCTGACGGAAGGTGACGGCACTCACCAAATAGAATGGTCTCCGGATCGTCGCTGGTTTCTGGACCGTTATTCACGGGTTGACCTGCCACCGTTGACGGAGTTGAGAAAAGCTGATGGTGGGAGGGTGTGCGAGCTGGAACAGGCGGATGCGACTGAGGTCCTGCAGGCGCGGGGGAGTTTTCCAGAGCGATTTCAGGCCGTTGGGCGGGACGGAACCACGATGATCTATGGACTGATTCACCGTCCTAAGGATTTTCAGGCGGGGCAGTCCTATGCGGTGATCGAGAACATCTACGCGGGGCCGCACGATCATCATGTGCCCAAGGAGTTTCGGGCGAGCTGGGGGCATCAGCAGCGGATTGCGGATCTGGGATTCATTGTGGTGCAGATTGACGGGATGGGGACCGCCTGGCGTTCCAAGGCATTTCACGATGTGTGTTATCGCAACTTGAAGGATGCGGGATTTCCGGACCGGATAGAATGGATGCGAGCTGCTGCCGTTGAGCGACCGCAGATGGATCTGTCACGAGTCGGGATTTATGGTGGATCGGCTGGTGGCCAGAATGCCATGGCTGCCCTGCTCTGGCATGGCGACTTCTACGATGCCGCGGTGGCGGACTGTGGATGTCATGACAATCGAATGGACAAGATCTGGTGGAACGAGCAATGGATGGGGATACCAGAGGGCGACATCTACGCGGCCAACTCCAACATGGAGAACGCTCATTTGCTGAAAGGCCAGCTGATGCTGGTCGTAGGGGAACTGGACCGAAATGTAGACCCTGCCACCACGACGCAGGTTGCAGGTCGGCTGGTGCAGGCTGGTCACGACTTTGAGCTTGTGGTGGTTCCTGGGGCGGGGCATGGAGCCTGTGAGACGCCATGGGCATCGCGGCGACGTGCTCAGTTCTTTGAGCGGACACTGGGGGGGCCGAAAGCTGTGTTGTCGACTGTGCCGTAGTGCAGCAGCGCCGGTCGGCGAGAGCTCGCAACGTTGCGGCACTTGCGGCTGACAAAGTACATTCAGGTGGGCAAACCGCAACGGGGCTCAGAAGGCTTCTGCGTTGAGCATCAGTGGGGAAGTGAAATTCTGTTGCGGATCACCGGGGAACGGCTGAACAACGGCCGGCGTTTTTGAACGACCGGGGCCGGTCGGCTGAGGAGCGAATCGCACGGGCTGTGCGAGAGTGGGCAGGTTATCTGCGGAGTGACTTGCAGCCCTCATGGCCGAAAGTGTCTGCACGATGGTGACGGCGGCGAGTGCGAGTGAGCAGACGCTGAGGGCGGCCACCTGCAGATTGAACTTTCGCGCCATTGAGGAGACCGATGTGCGCTGCTGAATGGCTTTGGAAATCGCGGGCCAGACTGACGGAGGCGCTGGGCTGGCGGGCATGGAATGTCTGAGGGCCAGCAGGGCCTGTGTTGATGGCGCCATGGCATGGCGGTAGGTGTTGCAGGGGGAGCATTCTGCAAGATGAGTAGCCAGCGCTGTCTGTTCTTCGGCGACGAGGTCGTTGCCAGCTTCGAGGTGTACCAGGTGTCTTGCGTCTGAGCATTTCATCGAACAACTCCATGGATCCAGGTATCAGAAATCTAACTGCGAGCTGATTTGCTGAAGAGCGACATGCTTCTGGCAGGGCATGCAATGGTGGTCTGACTATCCTGTGTTTTCTGCTGAGGGGTCCGAATCATCCTGACGGCCACGTCTTTCCCGGCGTTCCCAGGCCTCACGAAACATGCGTCGGGCTTCGGCAAGCCGCCAGCGAATTGTCGCCTCGCTGCGATCTGTAACTGCCGCAACATCGGCCGTACAGAACCCCTCAAGGTCTCTGAGAATCAGTACGGTGCGGTAGGCTTCCGGCACCTCGGCCAGCACCAATTGCACTTCCTGGCTGAGGTCAAGCTCTACGCGGGGATCCCTGACTTCCGGGTCCGGGACATGATCACGGGATGAATCTGAGAACAGCGACCAGCGAATTCGGCGACGAACACGTCTGAGGTGGTCGTAGGTCAGGTTGATGGCCATGCGAAACAGCCATGGTCCAAACCGTCTGGACGTATCAAACTGAGCGAGCCGTTCCCACGCACGCAAAAAGATCTCCTGAAGGAGATCCGCCACGGTGTCCGGATCCGTGATGAAACGATTGACGACCCGGAATACGCGGCGTTCGTACCGCTGGACAAGTTCCCGGAAGGCATCCTGATCACCGGAACGAGCGGAATGCACCAGACGCACTTCACTGGCGGACAACACATCACCTTCGGGGGGTGAGTCCTGTGCATCGAGCCAGTGGTGGTGGGCGTCCGATTCGGACATTCCGGTGATTCCGGGCATTTTCCGCAGCCTTTCTGCGTGAACTACGCATTGGCGGCGGGCGATGTTGGAGGGAATTGCAGAAAAACTGCAGGCAGCATAGCGATCCGCGGAACCGGTTGCCGCAAAAAACTCGGTTTTGGAGACCCCGTGGCGGAAATCGGGAGCTCTGGTGGATCCTGGCCCTGCAGGGCCGCGGGGGGGATTTGGGCCGCGAAATGCACACGAGGCACAAATAGTACCGATATTACCGGAATTGAACGGCAACCCTGCCCCGCAGAGAAACCGCAACGGTATGGCTGGTCACGCAATCCCTGACAAACCAGTCCCCATCCGTCCCGTCCGTCCCATCAGTCCCATTGCCTAGTCATCAGGGATTAACGACTTCCGTGCAGAGCTTCGCTTCTAAGTGAATTTCCACGTTTCAGGACATCACTGGAAACGTCGGCCCGGCGTGGCCGCAGCTGGAATGAAAACTGTCGATGGTCGGTGATGTGACGTCCGGAGAAATTGTCTGAGAAGAAGTCAAAAGGGAATTTCTGATACCACGGACTGTTCACATTGATCATCTCAGTATGGGTTTCATATCCGTCCATGATGAGTTGGACTTCGCGGGTACCGTACCAGGTGAAGTCGAAGGACGCCGGAGTGTAACCCAGGTCCTTCCCATCGACCTTCACGAGGGCGCCCTGGGGATAGGAATTAATCGTGACGCGTCGGTGCACACAGCCCGTCAGCAGCAGGCTGAGAACCATCAGGAGCATGGAGAAACGCAACGACATCGGGGACATCTCTGCCCTTTTCACAGCTGCGGAGGTGTGTTGCACGGCACGTGGTTGGCGGGGGCTAAGCGACTCAGCCGGCGACAGAATACCGTTTCGAAACAGCATCAGCCTGACGGATGGTCGTTCAGTGACGGCGAAAAACCTCGGGAAGGCTACACGTTCCGCAGAATTCCTCCAAGATCAATCCGGGATCAGCGGGTGCGGACCTGGTCGGGCGATCGATCCGATCCTGCAGACTGACGTTGGAAGGTCCGAACGAGGACAGCGTGCTTCTGCCGGAGTCCGATTGGTCGTGAGGCTGCGGAACGGACGGCCATCGAGGCTGGCGCGGCCTGTTTACCCCGGGGACTGCACGATGATCAACTGTCGCGGCTGGGACTGAGGTGATTACTCAGCCCTACAGGATCGCTCAGATTGAACGACGGGTGAGTTCGTAAACGGGCCATTCGGAGCCGCAGTCATTGCAGTGAAAACCGATGATGGTGGCGGTACCGGGAATGGGCAATCGGCTTCTGGGGCTGATTGCGGCATCATTGAGTTCCATCGGTTCCACATCGCGGCGCTGGCAATCCGGACATTGACCGTTGTCGTGGATCAGACGTGCGCGATCGACGGCCGGCATGAATCGACCGGAAAACACAACTGAGCGCGAGCGACGGCTGAACGGGATGATGTGCTCAGAGTCGGATTCGACTGACACCGACGGGGACGACGGTTCGACGTCGGAATCGGGGGGACAAAACACGCGAAGGCTGAAACGGTTCATTGTGGTTCCTCCATGAAGCACAACAGAACAAACCCCGGGCGGGGGCAGCATCACACTGCGCGTGGGCCACCTGCGTCAAATGCAGGCAAACACCAACGCTGAATTCGATTGTTTCTGCGAAAGTCAATTGTACCGGGCAACCCGAGAGCAGCGAGTTTTGCTGAAAAACACGGGCTGTTCCGGACTGAATTTTTTGAGGGGGCATCTGGCGGGCATTTCTCGTCAGCGTCCCCCTGCTGCAACTTTACTCAGGCACCAGAGGAAACTCAAGGCTGCCCAAAAAGATGAAATTATGGGTATTTTGGGAGGAGTTTGAGGGTTGTTTCTGGTGGGAGTGGGGGATTTGGGATGTGTTTTCCGGCTGTGGGAGAGCCTGTTTTGGGGGTGAGGCGCAAAAAGCCTGAAAATGCAGGAATCCGAAGGGAACTGTTGTCGACGGGTTACGGTCCAATTACACTATGGCCAGTGTAATCCCCGCTGGGAGAAATTCCGGTCCGTCGGGCGAACGGTGATGGTGGACGGCGTTTGGTCGTTCTGTGTCGCGGTTTTGACGGGGTCTCAGCCCGCAGGTTTTCAGTTTTCAGAAGGTAATAAGTCTTTTCATGGCAACAATTTCACGAGCAGATCTGAAGAAGCTTCGCAAACGTCGTGCACGGTTGAAGAAGAAGAAAATGAGCTGCCAGTTCACAGCTGGTGGTGTGGTCCCACGTCCGGTCTATGTGGATTACAAGGACCTGAAGACATTGAGGACGTTGATTGACCGTGAAGGACGCATTCTGCCGCGTCGCCGGACTGGCACGACAGCCCTGTTTCAGCGTGCTGTGCGGAAGGCCGTTCTGCGAGCGCGATTCATCGGGCTGCTGCCATTCGTTGCGGAAGAGTAATTCAATCGTCGCGGCCGCTGGTTGCGGTTGGGCGGGCCTTCCCGGAGAACGTCCGAGAGTGTCAAAAAGCCCCCTGCCCTGCCCTGCCCCGCCCTGCCCTGTCTCGGCGCGGTTGTCCAAAGTTACTGTGGTCGATGTCCAGGTAACACCGGAAATTGAAAACAGCCAGCGATAAAGTCGCTGGCTGTTTTCGTTGGTGTGTGTATCAGTCTTCACGGCTGAGGTTGTGCGTCCGTATCGTCGGAGTGAAAGAGGTCATCACGAGCCGCGACGGTAACGGACTGGAGTGAATACCTCGCTGAGATGGAGCGAAGTGAATTGAAGTCGAGCGAATTCCCGGCGGATGCGTGTCAGAATGAATTGAAGTCTCGGCTCAGGTGGAACATCGGCCTTCGGGGGGGATGTAGTGGGAAGGCGGCGGTTGCTGTGGGCTTACCACAGATCCTCGAACTGTCCAGTGGATGCGTGCAGAAGTCGGCCGACGCCGGCCCAGTCCGGAGCATCCTGAAGGATGCGGAGCCAGACGTTATTGCCGCGAGTAACGCCGGCAAACGACACATGAGCACCCAATTCGTCTGCTGGTGTGACCTTTTCGGCCTGCCACAGAATGTCCGGTTGGGAGTCGAATGCCGCGATGACTCGGGAAATATCAACTTCAAGACCAATCGGAACGACCTTACCGTCCCACGCACCACCAAGGACTTCGGATCGTCCGACGAACAGCGTGACTTCCCATAGATCGTTTTCGCGATCGAGGTAGAAGTGGCAACCCACAGGCGCAGAGTCTTCGCCGTGCATGATGCCGCGGATTGCATCATTCACAAACCATCGGAGCCATGATGGCGGGTTTGCTGTTGTGTTATCGGATGAGTTCATGATGTTTTTCGGAAAGACGCTTGCAGGCAGGATTGAGGAGGGTTGCGACCATTGGCAGTGAAGAACCAAACTATGGAGATGATTCTACTGCTTTACGCCGCTGAGCCCGGTCAGTGTTCTCCTTAGTTGTGAGTCAAAGTTGAAATTCATGAAGGTGGACAGTCTGACGTTCAGAATTGATGACAAAGAGATTTACGAAATGTTGTACGGGGTGCACAACTTCGTCGGGAAGACGGACTTCCCGGAGACGTCCATGGTGACGAAAACGGCGATTTGCCGTGTTTTGTCAACACTTGAAACCGCCATGGTGACTGAAGAGTACAAACGTCGTGCCAACGGTGGGATTTCCCCGGATGTTAAGAATCCCCGGGGGGCCAGGCGATTTGAGGACTGGAATTTTGTGCCCTGTGGAGGTCACTGATGCTGGCGGGCGGGTAGTGGAGAGCAGATCGGGGTGATTGCGGCGCGCGGATTTGAAAACCGCATGGAGTTTTGCCTGGTTGTCGTCCAATCCTGGCCTCGACACAGCCCAGAAACCTGGTAAGACTGCGGACTTTGCGAGGCTGATCGTGCCTGCATGAAATTCCTGTTGGGGTGGTGCCGGAAGAAAACTGGTCTGCGGAAAGAGGGACTGCTCGGCTGCAGGCCTCGGATACCGCGAAGGCTTTGAAAAGAGAATTTGTGTCATGACGCGTTCGATGGATAAGATTGTTGCTTTGTGTAAGCGCCGGGGCTTCGTGTTTCAGAACTCTGAGATTTACGGTGGGCAGAACGGATTCTGGGACTACGGGCCGCTGGGAACTGAGTTGAAGCGGAATGTGCGGGACGTCTGGTATCGCGACATGGTGGCTGCTCACAACGAGCTGGTGCAGCCGGCTGGGGCGCCTTCGACATTTCAGATGGTGGGGTTGGAATCTGCGATCATCATGCATCCGCAGGTCTGGAAGTGTTCGGGGCACTACGATTTGTTTCACGATATGATGGTGGACTGTCACGCCTGCAAGGGACGTTTCAGGCAGGATCATATTCCGTCGATCCCGTGTCCTCAGAAGCCCAGTCGCATGGTGGGTGAGCATACGGGGTGTAAGTTAACGGAGCCGCGGGAATTCAATCTGATGATGAAGACCATCATCGGTGCTCTGGGTTCGGAAGAGGATGCGGCCTTCCTGCGTCCTGAGACCGCGCAGGGTATTTTCGTGAACTTCAAGAACGTTGTGGACAGTAGTCGAGTGAAGCTGCCGTTCGGGATTTGCCAGGTGGGTAAGAGTTTTCGCAATGAGATCACGCCGCGCAACTTCACATTTCGATCGCGTGAATTTGAGCAGATGGAGATTGAGTTTTTCTGCCATCCGTCTCAGTCACGTGAGTGGTACACATACTGGCGTGACCGTCGTTACCAGTGGTATCTGAATCTGGGGATTGCGCGGGACCGCCTGATTCTGCGAGATCATCATCAGGAGGAGTTGGCGCACTATTCCGTGGGAACTGCGGACATCGAGTATGCGTTTCCGTTTCTGGACGCCGGGGAGTACGGCGAGCTGGAGGGGATTGCGCATCGCGGTGATTTCGACCTGCGGTCTCACATGGAAGGCAAGCTGACAAAGAATGCCGAGGGGCAGCTGGAACTGGAACGAACGGCGGATGGTCAGCCGAAGCATCGTGGCAGCGGAAAGGACCTGACGTACTTTGATGATCAGACGCGAGAACGTTTTATACCGCACGTGATTGAACCGTCGGCCGGAGCGGACCGGGGAACTCTGGCCTTTCTCTGTGAGGCGTATCACGAAGATCAGCAGCCCGACGAGAATGGAGTGATGCAGGAGCGGGTGATGATGAAGTTTCATCCGCGTCTGGCACCGGTCAAGGCGGCCGTCTTTCCATTGATCAAGAAGGACGGGATGCCGGAGAAGGCGATGCAGATTTATGGCGACCTGAAGTCTGCCGGATTGAGCGTGCAGTATGATCAGCAGGCTGCGATTGGTCGTCGTTATCGTCGTCAGGACGAGATTGGCACGCCATTCTGTCTGACGGTGGATGGCGATACAGCAAAAGACAATTGCGTGACGATTCGTGATCGGGATACGTTGCAGCAGGAACGTATTCCGATCAGTCGAGTGGTTGAAGAAGTCCTGACTCGCCTGAAGGGCTAGTTGAAGTCTGTGAGCCGGGTTCCGAACGATCATATATTTTTCGGAGCCCGCTTGTGTGAGTTCATGATGGCAGCCGACTGTTTTCGGGGGTGTTGCTGGTCAGGACGGGCCGCGTGTGAAGGCGTTTGCCGGGCAGCGTGGGTTGTGATGCTGAGGAGGTGAGGACGGGATGGCGAGCGACCGTGTACTGACGCATGCGGAACTGTTGCAGTTAAAACGCTGGAATA
Source organism: Planctomycetota bacterium (assembly GCA_039796955.1). GTDB lineage: Bacteria > Planctomycetota > Planctomycetia > Planctomycetales > Planctomycetaceae > SXXK01. The sequence continues at coordinate 1,698 of JBDKIW010000237.1, read as the reverse complement.
CTCCAACCATTTACAATGGCTGGGAGCAGATTACGAAGCGAGACTACTGCGAGGACGCGTTTAACCCTGAGGAAACACGGGACTTCATGCCGCAGATGGGACCGATGGTGGGATATGCGGTGACAGTGCGAATTGAACCGAGCAATCGGGAGCATCGCCGGACTCGACCGACCGCCACCAGTGAATATCGCAGGTATGTCGCGAGTGTTCCGGGGCCGAAGATTGTCGTGATTCAGGATCTGGACAAGCCGCGGGTTGTGGGATCCTTCTGGGGGGAAGTGAACGCCAACATCCACCGCGCTCTGGGATGTGTGGGCACGATTACGGACGGCGCGATCCGGGACCTCGATGAGATGACGAATGCCGGCTTTAAGGCTCTGGCTCGTCGATTGTGTGTCGGCCATGCGGCTGTTCAGCCGGTGGAGTTCAACTGTGAGGTGGAGGTTTTCGGTCGCAAAGTGAATCCCGGCGATCTGATTCATGCGGACAAGCATGGGTTTCTGGTGATAACACCGGAAGAGCAGCCGGAGCTTCTGGAAGCGGCGAAGTTCATGGACACGAATGAGTGTCGGACCGTGATTCAGGCGGCACGGGAGTGCGCGGGTCTGACGACGGAGGAGATGCTGAAAAAGCTGGGCGAAGCATCGCGTGAGTTTTCCGGGAACGCGCGTGAGAGGTTTCGTCGGGACGGTGAGTGGTGAGGTTCGGAAAGTTCTCTGTGTCAGGCAACGTGCGGAGTGCGGCGATGGATGAGTACGAGCAGATTTCCCGAATGATCGACCATTCGCTGCTGAAACCGAACACGCTGATTTCGGAGTTTGAAGCGGGGTGTGCGCTGGCAGTTCGATACCGAACAGGCAGTGTGTGTATTCAGCCGCATTATCTGCGTCGGTGTGTGGAGATTCTTCAGGGCAGTGGCGTTCGTGCCAGCACTGTGATCGGGTTTCCGCATGGTGGGCAGCGGACCATGGTCAAGGTTGCGGAAGCGGAGCGAGCGTTGGCGGACGGTGGGGAAGAGCTGGATCTGGTCTGCAACATCAGTCGTGTGGTGAGTGGAGACTGGGATTTTGTGCGATCGGACCTGGCGGCTGTGATTTCGATCGCTCATCAGGCACGTCAGAAAGTGAAAGTGATTTTTGAAAACTGCTATCTGACGGATGAGCAGAAAATCCGGTTGTGTGAAATCTGCACGGATCTGCAGGCGGACTGGGTCAAGACCTCAACCGGATACGGAACCGGCGGGGCGACTTTTGAGGATCTGCGGCTGATGCGTAAGCATGCGGGACCGGCTGTGCAGGTCAAAGCCGCGGGTGGCGTGCGTGATCTGGACACTCTGATGCAGTGTCGAGAGATTGGTGTGACGCGCGTGGGGGCCAGTGCAACGCAGTCCATCCTGGATGAGCACCGTCGACGTCTGGGGCTGGCGGCGTTTGGCGAGCGCGGCAGTGTTGCCGTGGAGGGATACTGAACGGCCGCAGCAGTTGCTGGTCAGCAAATGGCTGCGGTGCATGGGGCAATCGTGTCGGGACGACTGTGTCGGGAGAAAACAGCAGCAGCGAACCCCGGGATTTTTTTTTGGTTTGAATTCATCATTTACGGAACAGAGGCCGGTCACTCCCGATGTGGGGTAAGCGATTCCTCTGAAGTACACCTGATTGGAAGGAACACACATGATCACTCGAATGGCGGGAGTGGCCC
>JBDKIW010000236.1:0-4730 GCA_039796955.1 Planctomycetota bacterium | reverse complement strand
TCAGTGTGAAGACGATTGAGAAGCATCGGGCCAATGCTGCTCGCAAGCTGGGCGTGAACAGTACGGCTGAGATGGTGCGGTTGTCGGTGCTTGCGGACCATGAGGCAGCTCAGGGTGAGCGCCCGGTCAGGGAGGAGATGTTTCAGCGTCGGAGCATGCTGGAAACCCGGGAAGTGTGAGTGGCGATCGGCGCGGTTGGCAAGCTCTGTTGGCGGAGAGTTGTCCCGGGCGTGTGTGCTCCGATGGGCCAGTCTCCAGGCCCTGGGGGTACCGGGACAGCGATTCGTCGGGTCGGAAGTTGCCCGAGTGCGCCGGCAGTGTTTGTGAGGAGAGCGTGCGGGCGTTGTTCAGCGGGTCCGGTGATCTGACCCACGGACCTGTTGGACAATCCGGAGGCTGAGTGTGCGGGCCTGCGGTGTCAGAGAACTCGTGAATTTCCGCGTGAAAAAGGCCTGCAGACTGGTGATTAGGGAGTGGATTTGTAAACTACAGCTGAGATTCAGCGGCCACGGGGCTGCGGCTGGAGTGTTTGCAGCCGCCGGAAACCGGTCGCTGAGTCAACTGGTTCATTCGCGCTGTTGTTGGAAGTCCGCCTGTTCATGATGCCAGTCGAAGGATGCTTCGGCTTTGACAGTTTATCGTTTCAGGCCTGCCATGCCCCGGGGTACCAGGGGAGGTGGAAGACCAGACCCTGTCATTGGACGCGGACTGGGCGTTTGTTTTCTGAGAGGCGTCTGTGCGTCTGCGGGTTTGGTGTAGTCAGACCTGCGAAAGTCACCGCGCGGGCTCAGAAAGCTTGCGTCGATTGTGCGGGACAGCAGCGTTGGGGTGAGCCGGTTTCGGGCATCTGGATCGGGCCGACCTGCGTTGTTTCTCAAAGTGTGCATCGATGACAAATCCCCCAGTAGTGCAATATGCGTCACGCACTGATGTGGGGATGCGACGCGCCGCGAATCAGGATTCGCTGTCGGTGCGGATGTGTTCTGAGTTTTCCGAGTGGCAGGCGTGTGGTCATCTGTTTGTTGTGGCGGACGGCATGGGTGGGCATGCCGTCGGAGATCTGGCCAGCAGGATCACGGTTGAGACATTGCCGCACGCCTACTTTAAGCAGGATGCGATTTCTGTTGAGGCCCGGTTGCGGCAATCCATTTTTGCAGCCAACAAAGCGATCAACGACAGATCGCGGGAAAACCGCGAATTTGAGGGGATGGGGACCACCTGCAGTGTGCTCAGTCTGTCCAACCGCGGTGCGATGGTGGGGCATGTGGGTGACAGCCGTGTCTACCGACTTCGTCGTGGTATCCTGCAGCAGCTGACATTTGATCACAGTCTGCAGTGGGAAATGATTCGTCTGGGTCGGGCGACGGCAGAGAACGTGGAGATGTTTCATCCACGAAATGTGATTACGCGTTGCCTGGGGCCGGATTTGCACGTTCCGATTGATGTGGAGGGTCCGTTTTCGGTCGAGACGGGTGATGTTTTTCTGCTGTGCTCCGATGGGCTCACCAATCATGTTTCTGACCAGGAAGTCGGCGCTATCCTGGCGTCATTGCCGCCGACCGAATCATCACGTCTGCTGATCAATCTGGCCAACTGCAGGGGTGGCACGGACAATTCCACAGTGATTGTGGTGCAGGTCGAAAGTTATCCGCCCTGCGTGCCTACTCCCACGGATGCGTCTGTCATTCCGGTGGCGTCGCCAGGGCCGTCTCCCCTCGCACGCTCGCGATCACGGCTGTTGATTGGTCTGGCAGCCTGCTGTCTGGTGGGAGCCGTAGCCGCCGTGCTGTTTAACGAGGTGGTCTGGGCCGCAGCCGCTGGTGTTACAGGAATTCTCAGTCTGTTGTTCATGGTCTTGTTCAGTCGCCGCCCGAAGCCTGCCGTACCATCGCTGCCGGCAGCTGCGTTGGAAGTGTCCACCATTGATTCCACCACCAACGTTCAGGAAGAGTGCAGTGCCCTGCGTTCTTCCTTCCGCACCAGTTCGCCGTATCGGTCTGTGGACTGCAGAAATGTGGAGCCACTGCTGAGCGTGTTGTCCGAGGCGCAAAGCGAGTTGGTTCAGGCTGCCCGGGATGGTCAGTGGAAAGTGGATTTCGATGAGCTCAGCCAGCTCAGTCGCCAGGCCCGTTCGTCTCAGCAGGGACAAAAGTCTGATCGAGCTGTGCGGGCGTGGGCTCGGATTCTTGATCTGCTGATGAAAGAGATTTACCAGCGAGTTCGTAGTCAGCCCGGCAGCTGATTCGATTTTTAGCTTGCCGTGGCTTTGGTGGTGCAGACACTGCTTAATCGCACACCGTCAGCCAGGGTCCGAAATACCACGCAGTAACGCTCGGTCAATTGCAGCAGTTTGGCGATGGCGTCTTCCGGGGCCTGTGTGTCCAGTTGAAAAGCCAACTGGATGTCCGTCAGGCCAACTGGAACGGAACGCTCGACACCCATGGTGCCACGGAAATCCATGGTCCCGGACGCGGTCAGAGTTGCACGGTGGATGTGCAGTTCCATGGACGTGGCGACTGCGGCCAGAGTGGTCCCGGCACAGGACACCAGGGACTGCAGCAGCAGTTCGCCGGAGCAGGCCATCGTGCCATTTCCACCGGCGGCGGGATGCAGTCCGGCCAGAATCCAGCGGCCGTCATTGGCTGGCAGGCTGATGCGGCAGCCCAGACGCTGAAAATCCACCTCGCCGGTGACCTTCAGTACGACCTGTGCAGCCTGCGGACACTCCTGATACCGTTGTTTGACGGGCATTTGAAGGGAACGCAGCAGATCTCTGTTCATGGGTGGATTCCGAATCAATGTTTTTCAGGTGTGGCGGGGTGTCACGAAACGGGAGGATAAAGAACGAGGTGTCGACTGGCCACTGACGGGTGGGTGCTGATGATTATGCGGGGCTGATCCGTGTGAATGTTGGGGGGCACGGATGCCGTGGACGGTCGATTTCTGCTACAATCGGTGGGACAGAGATGGCCCCGCCTCCATCAGATTGACGCTGGGGGCAGAAGAACGACACGGTTGGCTCCGGCATTCCGCGGGGCTGAAACGGAACGAGTAACGTATCATGAGCGACGGTACTGAAAAGCGGCGATACTGGATTGGCTTTGATCTGGGTGGCACCAAGATGCTGGCCGTGGTGTTTGATGATCGGCTGAAGGTGCTGGCCAAGAAACGCAGAAAAACGCGTTCGGGTGAAGGTGAAGTTGTCAGCATGGATCGGATCGCGGAAACGATTCAGATGGCGTTGGAGGAAGCGGGGGCGGATGCGGAGTCTGTGGCGGGGATTGGTGCGGGAGTTCCGGGGCCGCTGGATCTGCAGAAGGGGATGATTCTGGAAGCCCCGAATCTGGGGTGGAAGAATGTGGCACTGCAGGACTATTTGTCGAAGAAGTTCAAATGTCCTGCGGTGATCTGCAACGACGTGGATGGGGGAGTATTCGGGGAATACGCAATGGGCGCCGGGCAGGGATACCGCTCGGTCCTGGGCGTTTTTCCCGGCACGGGGATTGGTGGTGGTTTTGTTTACGAGGGGCGGATTTTCCGGGGGACTCGATCATCCTGCATGGAAGTTGGATATCTGCAGGTGGCCAGTGAGGGGCCGTTGGCGGGCGCTGGTCCTCCGGGGACTCTGGAAGGTCTGGCCAGTCGACTGGCGATTTCCGCGGAGGCCGCAAAAGCGGTCTATCGAGGTCAGGCGCCTCATCTGAGAGAGCTGGCGGGCACGGACATTTCGCGGATTCGCAGTTCCATGCTTGCGAAATCCATCGCTCTTGGTGACAAGGTGATTGAGCAGATTGTGAGTCGTGCGGCAGAGCAGGTTGGCCGCGGCATTGGCAGTTTGATCAACATCCTGGCACCCGACGTGGTGGTACTGGGTGGAGGACTTGTGGAGGCCATGCCCCGTCTGTATCTCGACGCCGTCAGTCAGGGGATGAAAAAAACAGTGCTGCCATCGTTAGCAGACTGTGCGAAGTTGAAGGTGAGTGAGTTGGGAGATTATGCCGGGGCGACCGGGGCGGCGGCGCTGGTGCGTCAGGAAGCTCAGGAAGGTCGTCGTCGTAAATCGCGGGAAGACTGACCCGTGTGGTCCGAGTGGGCGGTGGGCAGTAGGCGGTGGGCAGTGGAATGTGGACAAGCCTGGAATTCTGTTTCCTGTGGAATCAATGAAGTGTGTCTATGACCAGTGGACAGGAAAATAGTCGCCCGGAAGGACCGGGTCGGATGGAGTCCGGAGCGGACGGGGTCCGTCTGAAGCGTGTGTTCCCGCTTGCGGTGATCGAACTGGGCACCTCTGCCATTCGTATGGCGATCGGTGAAAGTGACGGCGGTCCGGACGTGCGAGTGCTGGAGCAGTTGGTTCGTGGTGTCAGTCTTGGCAAGGACACATTCACCACGGGAGAGATCCAGCGGAAGACGCTGCAGGAATGTATCCGTGTGCTGAAAAGCTACCGCCGGAAGTTGCGGGAGTATCAGTGCACGGAGACTCGATATATTCGTGTGATCGCGACCAGCGCGGTGCGTGAGGCAACGAATCGGCTGGAAGTTCTGGACCGTATTTACATTGCCACGGGTCTGGCGGTCGAGTTGATTGATGACGCGGAGATTTCCCGCGTGACATACCTGGGCGTTCGTCCGCTGCTGCGTGACGAGGCGATTGCGACGGGTTCAGCGACGGTGGTTGTCGAAGTCGGGGGCGGCAATACGGAAGTGCTGGTGCTGAAGGGCAAGGACAT
>JBDKIW010000235.1:0-4794 GCA_039796955.1 Planctomycetota bacterium | reverse complement strand
TGTCGGTTGCTGATGAAACCAATGGACGTCGGCGGGTGCGGCGTGCGGAACCCTCCACTGCCTGGCGCGTGACTGTGGTGCTGGGGGTGCTGATTCTGATTCCCAGCATGACCGGATTTGTGATGAAGTTTATGGAACTGGCCAGCCTTGCGGAGAGCAGCCACGTCGCGGGGAAAGGGCTGATCGGTGCAGACGGTGCCTTTGCGATCACCCCGGTGATCAACTATCTGCTGGCCAGCGCCGGGTTTTTCTTTCTGCTGCTGTGGGCCACTCTGAATGGAATGTTCCGGGATCTGGAACATCCGAAATATGTCATGCTCGACAATGAAAAGGAACTTGATGCCCATGCCTGAGTCGTCATCGCGGATTCCTGAACAGAGCACTCCGGAACAGGAGCATGTGTTTCACTATTACCGTGGCAATGAGATTCCATGGTATGTGCGCATGATCTGGCTGGGATTCTGGATTTTTACCGTGGTCTACATCATTCGCTACTTCTTTCCAGCTCTGCAGGTGGAACTGGTGCTGCCTCCATGACGGCCGCTGTAACTGAGGACATGTCCGGTCGTGGTCTACCCGCTTCGGCCGTTGTCTGTACCTGGTGTGGTTTACCGGTGGCGTCCACGGGAGCGGCTGAGGCTGTCGCTTCGGAAGCTGCGGTACCGCAGGCTCAGACGCGGCAAAAGTCGGTTCCCGTGCCGGATGACATCTACTGCTGTTTTGGCTGTCGACTGGCGCATGCGATCGCGGACGAAAACAGCAACGCGGGCAGTATGCGCTGGACGACGATTCGGCTGGGGCTGTCTGTGTTTTTCTCGATGAACCTGATGGCCTTCACGATGACCATGTGGTCACTGGATGTCTACGATGTTCAGCGGGATGCGCTGCAGACACAGATGTTTGCGGTGTTTCGGTGGCTGAGTCTGGTGCTCAGTCTGCCGGTGCTGCTGTTGCTGGGAGTGCCGCTGCTGCAGAATGCCGCAGACAGCTGGCGGCGACGGATTTTTTCGACGGATCTGCTGATTGTGGTGGGAGTGGCTGCTGCGTATGCCGTATCCGCCGTGGCCGTGATTCGGGGCCATGAAAAAGTGTACTTTGAAGTCGGGGCGGCTGTGCTGGTCATGGTCACCCTCGGCCGCTGGCTGGAAGCAACCGGACGGCAGAAGGCCACCGAGTCGCTGGAGCAGCTGGCAGCGCTGCTGCCGGAGACAGCTCGGCGGATCGCCTGTGGAACCGTGACGCTGATTCGTTCGGCCAGTATTCAGGAAGGTGATGAGCTGCAGATTCGCCCGGGCGATCGCTTTCCTGTGGATGCCGAAATCCTCGATGGGGTGGCCACGGTCGACGAACAGGTGTTTACCGGTGAAAGTCTGCCTGTGGTACGGAGACCGGGTGAACGCGTCAGCGCCGGGACCGTCAATCTGGATCACGTCATCACGGTCAAAGCGATCAGTCAGTTTCGCAGCGGTTCCTTCGCACGACTGCTGAGTCTGTTGCAGGAAGCCCGACTGTCGCGGGGACACTATCAGCGTCTGGCGGATCGCGTTTCTTCCTGGTTTCTGCCACTCGTGGTCGGTCTGGCCGTCGTGGCGGTGCTACTGCATTGGCGAAGCGGTGCAGGAGTTGCCATACAGGCCGGGTTAAGCGTGCTGCTGATCGCCTGTCCCTGTGCTCTCGGGATGGCCACACCGCTGGCCATCTGGACGGCACTCAGCACCGCGTTGAAACATCAGGTTTTGTTTCGCAGCGGCGAAGCCATCGAACGCCTGGCTCGGGTCACAACGGTTTGTTTTGACAAGACCGGGACGCTGACGACCGGCCAGCCCCAGGTGACCAGTCGGCTGCTGAACAGCGGACTGACACTGGATCAGCTTTTGCCACTGTGCGCCGCAGTCGCTCAGACCTCGTCGCATCCCTTTTCGCAGGCCATCTGCCAGTATGTGCGGGACAGACATCTTCGCTTGCTGTCGGGCGATGCCAACGGCTTGCCGGCTGTGGAACCACGCTGGCCGGTGCTGACGGACGTGCAGGCCATGCCCGGTGCGGGAGTCTGTGCTGTGGATTCCCACCATCAGAAAATTCGCCTGGGCAGCCCGGAATTCGTTTCGCATGATCCCGGGCTTTCTGAGGCTGACCGGCAGCGATTGCGGCAGACCGTTGCCTCGGCGGATCTTGATGCGGACGCGATGGTGCTGGTGACGGTGAACTCTGTGCCGGCGGTCCTGTTTCTGATGTCAGAATCTCTCAGGCCGGAAGCGAGCGTGTGTTTCGGCGGCTGTGCGCAGTTGGGGCTTCCCGTGCGGATCCTGACTGGAGATCGCGAAGCGCGAGCCCGTCGTCTGCAGCAGGAACTGTGTGGTGACCGGAACGTTACCGCGGCGGATGCGGACCTCGCTGCTGTTGCCTCGCAGCAGGCGGGTTTGGGAATTCAGGTGCTGAGCGGTCTGCGACCTGAGCAGAAGGTGGCAGAGCTGCAGCGGCTGCGGACGCAGGGGGACTCCGTCGCCATGGCCGGAGATGGCGTCAACGATGCCCCCGCTCTGGCCACCTGCGACATCGGGATCGCCATGGGGTGCGGCGCGGATGTTTCCCGGAATTCGGCTCAGGTCTGCCTGCTGTCGAACGATCTCAGTCGCATTCCCTGGGCGATTGCGTTGTCACGGCGGACCACGGCGATTATTCGGCAGAACCTGTTCTGGTCTTTTGCTTACAACTTTGTCGGCGTCCTGCTGGCCGTGGCCGGACTGCTGAACCCCGCGTTTGCCGCCATGTTGATGATCCTCAGTAGTCTGCTGGTGATTTCCAATTCACTGCGACTGCTCTCGGAAACACCGCAGTCGACATCCGACGGTGTCGCAGCGCGATCTACCGAAGTGCTGCGACACTCGGAAGCGGTTCTGACGGACACTTCGGGCCAGCTGCTGAGAGCCGTTTCATGAACCCGGACACGTGGCAACTGGTCCCTGTCTTTCTCAGCGGGCTTGCCGGGTCGGTGCATTGCCTGGGCATGTGCGGTGGCATTGCCGCGACGATGAGCCTGGGAACGCGAGGACCTGGCGCTGCTGTGCTGCGACAATTGGCCTGGAGCACCGGGCGGTTGATCACCTATGCCTTTCTGGGGCTGCTTGTCGCCTCACTCGGACGCAAGCTGATGCTGGCTCAGGGGCAGGCGGTTTGGATGCAATCGCTGTTTGCCGTCTGCGCGGGACTGCTGCTGGTTCTGCAGGGACTGCGCGCTGTCGGGTGGCAGCCCTGGACCACGTGGTTTTTTAGAAAGTCACTCGGGCGTGGCTTGAACCGGGGAATGGGGGTAATGTCCGGGAATCACCCCTGTGTCGCCCGCACGATGTTCAGTCAGTTTTTCACCGGAGGCTCGGTGATCGCGGCTCTGGTGGCTGGAGTGATGACGGGGTTTCTGCCCTGTGGACTGGTGTATGGCTTTCTGGCCCTTGCGGCCGGCACGGGACATCCAATCACCGGAGCGATGGTCATGATGTGCTTCGGGCTGGGCACGTTTCCAATGCTGTTGCTGACGGGAATCGGATTATCGTTTGCAACGCAGCGAGTTCGCCGGGACCTGTTGCGACTGGCAGCGATCAGCGTCGTGGTCACGGGACTGATGACGTTTGCACGAGGTGCTGTGTTGCTGACTCGTGGGCCGGACACGGCCGATGCCAGCACCTGCGCCCTCTGTATCCCGGGAACCGCAACCGTCCCCGACGCACCCCGCCCGGCAATGCCGGTTGTGCCTTAGCCGGTCTGTATCGGTGACGGGCTTTGCCTTGTACCTGTGTCGGAATCACAAAAACGACCGCCCCCGTTCCGCCACCCCACCCGACCATTTTCGCGTGTTTTGTGTATTTCGTGGACAATCCCCCCAGAAAGTCGCGTTTCGCTCCGCCGAAACGAGCCGCCAGCCCTCCCCCATGTTTTTTCGGCGAGCGGAGGGTGTAAACCCTCCGAGACCACTGTATTTGTCGAGTCGTCCGCGTTTGTGGATATTCACTTCCAGGGTGTTCATCTCGGCAGGCTCACGCCGCACCGCTCGCCTTTGGGGGCGCCGCCCCCTCGCCCCAAATCTCTGTGTCCTCTGTGCCCTATGTCTTAAAAAAACTCACCTCTCGCCCCACCATCTCGCCATCCCACGCAACCATTTTCGCGTGTTTCGTGTATTTCGTGGACAATTCCCTCAGAAAGTCGCGTTTCGCTCCGCCGAAACGAGCCGCCAGCCCTTCTCCATGTTTTTTCGGCGAGCGGAGGGTGTAAACCCTCCGAGACCACTGTATTTGTCGAGACGTCCGCGTTTGTGGATATTCACTTCCAGGGTGTTCATCTCGGCAGGCTCACGCCGCACCGCTCGCCCCACCTTCCCGACACCCACGCAACCATTTCCGTGTGTTTCGTGTATTTCGTGGATAATCCCCCATTTTTCACCCCACGAATTCACAGCTCAGACACCCCCAACGAAATCAAGCAAAATCGCCCCCGATTTTCGCGATGGCCGTCATCCCCGACTGCCTCCCTCTCCCCGTCGCACCACAACCCCTTCTCGATGTCATGGAGACATTTACTACTTTGGCGAGCTCTGACGCAGGCAAAACGTTCAAACTCCCGCCTCACCTCGGAAAGACCACCGGTATTTTCAAAAAAAATGATGATTCTCGAATTTTGAACCGCAAACGCACCACGGGTTTGCCAGTCACCAGAAAGGAGCCTGCCCCTCACGTGCCGGAAACGCACGTCCCGCCTGTGATCAGTGAACCGTTGGAGCAAGAACCATGCTGGACGCCCATG
>JBDKIW010000234.1:0-6071 GCA_039796955.1 Planctomycetota bacterium | reverse complement strand
ATCGACATACTGCAGGCATGCGAGAATCGCAGCGTCGTCGAGTAACACCTGGGCTTTGAAGCGGCCCTCCCAGAAACGACCGGTGCACTTGTCTTCCCTGTTCGAATCTTTCGCAATGCGTTCTGAAACGAACCGCATGAACCACGAAATGCTGGACAGTCGCCGTCGCTTTTCCTTCAGCGACTTACGATCGGCGCGGATGGCCTTCAGTTCTGTGTCGGTGGGTTCCGCGGGGCTGCCATCTTCGTTCTTTCGCAGCGGGCAGAGCATCCACCATTTTCGAGCGATTTCGGCGTCTGACCACGTGGCTACGACATCCGGTCGGTTGCGCAGGACCGTGTGAAAATGGTTGTTCATGACGGCATAGCCGAGAATTTCGATGCCCATGATGCCGGCGAGAAATTCCAGACGTTTGCGGATCAGTCCGCGTCGATGATCGAAATTTTTGCCGGTAAGCTCGTCATTACCACACAGAAATGCACGTCGAACACAGCGATTAACGCAGTGCACCACCTGAATGTCCTGATCTGCCAACACATCTCGCCGATTTGTCCGAGCCATGATGAACACCCCCGTCTGATGCCCCTCATTGCCTGAAACACGCGGCAACGAGCTGGATTTCGATTGAGGGTAACAGTACCAGGACTGACGGGAGGTGTCAAATGACAGATGGATGGCCCCGTGTGAAGGCCCCCTAGGAGAGAAGCTTTTGAGAAGCTTATTTCCCTTCGATATTTTCACGGGTGATCTTTGCAGGGACACCGACTGCGAGGACGCGAGGAGGGAGGTCACGGGTGACGACCGCTCCGCCGCCGATGACGGTGACGGGGCCGATGCTCAGGTGGTCGATCAGTGTAGCTCCGATGCCAATGTAGACCCCTGCTCCAATCCGGCAGCCGCCTCCAATATTCGCGCCTGGGCCGATGTTGGTGTAGTCGTCGATCTCCACGTGGTGTCCAATCAGTGCGCCGCGATTGACGACTACATGAGCCCCAATCGTGGTTCGGGCTGCGATGATGCTGCCGGCGCTGACGATGGATCCGGGGCCTATGGTCGCTGTCGGTGAGACGCGGGCGGTCGGGTGAATGACCGGTGTGAATTCGAAGCCTAACTGTCGGGCCTTCGCAATGAGGGGTTGGCGCAGTGTGGTGCCGAGTCCGCAGACTGCTTTGTGGGTCGCTGCAAGGTGCGCAACATCGTCGATCCAGTAGACTGGCAGCCCATGAAGGTTCGTGGCTCGGGTGCGGTCATAGTTCTCTACAAAGCCTTCCACGCGAAATCCCGGGACTTCTGCGGCAAGATCCGCTACTTCCTCAGCGAAGCTCCGCGCGCCAAAGACGAGGATCCGAGTCTCAGCAGGATTCATTGTCTAACTCCTGTGTCAGAATGCCTGTTCAGGAACGACACGACAGTTTCAATCACCTCGTCGACCTGCTGAGGTGTGATTTCGGCAAACAGCGGTAGCGTGATGATCTGGTGGAAGAGTGCCTCCGTCGTGGGAAGGTGTACGCTCGGTGTTGCGAAATGGGGCTGCAGGTGGTTGGGGGTAAATTGTACGGTGGCCCCGATTCCTCGCTCGCGCAGGTGTTGCAGCAGTTCGTCCCGTCGGCCATTGAGAATTCGGATCACGTAGGAGAACGGAAATGCCTCGTCCAGATTTTTGTGGATGAGTGCTACCTGATCCAGTCGGCCGAATGCTTCGTCATACTGACGTACAACCTGTTGCTTGCGTTGCCGGATGGTGGTTGCGTGGCCAAGCTGGGCGAGTCCTATGGCGGCGTTGAAATTGGGCATCGCATACCGGTACCCCTCGGAGACAATCGAATAATTCCATGAGCGAGCCCATTCAAGCTGGTGCCATGAGTCGCTCTGAATGCCGAGGTTGCGCCGCAGAATGAGTCTTCGTGCGATTTCTTCGCTGGCTGTCGTGATCGCCCCGCCCTCACCGCAGGTGATGTTCTTGATGGGGTCGAAGCTGAAGCAGGTCAGGTCTCCAAGGCTGCCAACCGGCCGTCCCTGCCAACTTGAACCAAACGCATGGGCTGCGTCTTCAACCACCGTCAGGCGATGCCGGCTGGCAAGGTCGAGAAGCCTGTCCATGTCGCAGGGATAGCCTCCGTAATGCACTGGCACGAGTGCGCGTGTTCGTGGACCGATCAGTGATGCTGCGTGAGCAGGGTCCATGTTGAGAGTGTCAGGCTCAACTTCACAGTAAATCGGAGTCCCGCCTGCGGCCTGAATCATCTGAATAGTGGCCACAAATGTGAGCGAGGGAACGATCACTTCATCTCCGGGTTGCAATCCCAGTTCTCCGAGGGCAAGGTGCAACGCCGCGCTCCCGGAGGTCGTGGCGATCACGAAGGGGGCGCCGGTGACCTCGCGCAGTGCATGCTCGAATTTCTCGGTGATCCTCCCAATACCCAGCCAGCGACCGTCGAGGACCTGTCGCAGGGCCTCCTGTTCCTCGGCGCCAAGCCATGGACGAAATGAGGGAATACGGATTGCCGTTGTGCCGGAAGACGTCATACAGGATTGCGTTCCATGAGTAGCAGAAGTTTTCCGATACAATGGGCCAGAGTAACACCGTGCTGCACATGCTGCTCGGCTGCTGACGTGATCTCCAATCGCTCAGACTCGTTCTGCAGATAGTGATGCGCCACATCAGGAAGTTCGTCGATTGCGGCGCTGACGAAATGCCTTCCAGGTATGTAGGGATCAGGACGGTACAAGGGCTCAGAAAGCACCATTGCCTGGTTGGAGATCCCGAGGAGAAAACGCAACCCGGACATCTCCCCGGCAGTGCGGGGGAAATTAAGCAGAATTCGTGTACGGTTGAGAAGTTCTGTACGAGCTTCTCCCCAGCAGGCTGGATCTCTCCAGTCTCCCCGGACCGCGACGCGCAGACCGAGGCTGGTAAGGCGCTGGATAATCTTCCGACGACGAGGGACTTTCATCGTTCCGAGGAAGAGTACATCGATGTCGCGTTCGAGTCCGAGGGGGCGACCATGGGCCGGGGTGTAGCCAAGGGGAATCCACTCGGAGGGAATTCCGTGTTCGGCCAGAAAGTCCTGACGTCCCCGAGTGGTGACCACAAGTCGGTCAATAAGACCGGACTGATGGACAGAACGCAGCATTCGGTAGTTGCTGTAGACATCGCTGAGTCGACGATCACGCAGCGCGATCATCCCCAGTTCGCGGAGTGAGAGCCACGGGCGGGGCAATCCGGAAGCTCGCGGCGGTGGCAGTGGTTCGTAATGCCACAGAACGACGAGAGGCCGCTGGTGGCGTGGAGTCTGCTCAAGCGTCCGACGCAATTCGGGATACCAAACCATATTCCCGAGTACTAACAGGACTCCATTCCGCAACGCTGGCGGTTTATCAGATGGCAGCACTTCGGTACGGTGCCCGTGGGATTGCAGGATCTGAGTCAGCCACGATTGCTCCCTGCCCCCAAGGAGTTGCCCCCATGAGTGCTCCACGATCTGGATGTCGAGGATATTTGCCATTTACGGTGCAGTGGTGCAAAGTCAGTGATGCAAAAACATTTCGGCCGGTGATGCCTCAGTAAGGCCGATGATCTGACGAGCCTGCGCTGGCGAGGCGATGGGGCGCTCAGCGGCCTGTGCGAGGTTCACGAGACGGCGGATGAGGTCGACGTTCCGAGCCGATCGCTGCTTTGCCTCATCCAGAAACAGATTGTCTTCAAGGCCGACTCGTACGTGTCCGCCGGTGACAATGGCCAGGGAGTTCATGGCAAACTGAAAACGACCTATACCGGCTGCCGCCCAGGTCGTACCAGCAGGGAGTGCGTTGACCAGCAGCGCGAGGTGTAGTGGGGTGGCACTGAGCGTGCCCAGCGAGCCGAGTAGCAGATTGACATAGTGCGGTCCCGACAGGATTTTTCGGTCAATCAGAAACTTTCCGTAGTCGAGCATCCCCATGTCGAAGACTTCAAGTTCAGGAACGATTCCCCGCTCGCGCATCCGCATGGCCAAACGGCTGATCATCTCCGGCTCGTTGACTGAGGCCTGTTTGGGAAAGTTGAGGGATCCCAGCGTGAGGGATGCCATCTCAGGCCGGGCCGGTCCGTCAATATCCAGCACCTCAGAGCGTTGTTCGAACGTCTTGAAATTCCGGCCGCTGGTCGACACGCAGAGTATTGCGTCGGGACAGGCTTCCCGGACCTTGGTGAGAATTCGTGAGTAGACTTCGGCTTTATACGTCGGTACCCCGTTTTCATCTCGTGCATGAAGGTGGAAGATCGAGGCCCCGGCAGCGGCGCATGCGGCAGCGTCTGCGGCAATTTCTTCTGGGGAAACGGGAACCCATGGATTATCACGTTTGGTGGGGACCATACCCGTCAGGCAGGCGTTAATAATCAGAGGGCTATCAATCTTCACAACGAGTTCCGAGTTAAAACGGCTGTTGGTGAGTATTTCGCTGCAACTGCACAGTACAAGGGGGAATAAGGTTTGGGGAGAGACCTACCACAGTCTGATCATCGGCTGAGGATTTGGTACGGGGACTCTGGACCTGAGCAAAAACAGCGAGTTTCAACCGCCCACAAGATTTCTAATGAATAACCGGCAAAGGGGCTAATTTCGTTTCTCGGTCGCCTGCAGTCGTCTGGGGAGATATACGAGGACCGGCCGACGGCATCATCGATTCTGTTAAAACATGGGCGAGATTTTTTCCTACCGGTATCAACACTGATTTTACGCCCTGGGCCTGTTCGAAACGCTCTAGATACTTCCGCGAAGGCCGGCTCGCTCATGATTGAGCGAAAACCTAGTCGCGCTGCAGGAAAGAAGAAAGAAAATTCCGTTTATTTTGTCGCAGCTCAGGTGGTTTCCTGCCAAAACGGAGAGTTGGCCCCGTTATCCAGCGGGGGGGAGTTAGTGAAAATACTATCGTGGCCATCTACCTGGTAAGGCAAACGCGAGGCCTTCTCCCTCGAACCTCGTTGACATGAAAGGTGTTTCCACGGCCTCCGGTCGCTCGAATGGATTGTTCGCAATACGTGCTTTCCGGCACTGCGACTCTTTTACCGGCGGAGTCCGTCAACTATTGATGATTTTCCCATCGCGGACATTACCCACTGCAGTCGAGTTGCCGGAACGAAAGTGGCGTAAGAGTCCAGCAGGTTCCCTTTGAAGGCTGTTGAGGGGCTGTGATTTTTTCTGCGGAATGAAGGTTGCCGACAGGTGTCTCGGGGCACAAAGGCTCACAGAGACGTATAGGTTCCTGGGCGGAAACGAAAAACGCCGAGAGCTGTGACTCTCGGCGTTTCTGAGTTCGATGTTGAGGGCCCTTCGTCCGCGGAAAGCAGGAAGACAGCCCCCGTCCGTGTTTGTCATTTCAGCATCAGGAAGCCATGCACACGCCGTATGATCCGTTCATCCGTGCGCATCATTTCAACTCAAGCGGTTGCAGATCGGTCCCGCTGATGACCTGCAGGTTGATTTCTGCAGGTCCGTCAGCAGCATACCAATTACTTTCCAGCGCCAGGAGTTCGGGAATGGGCATGCTGTGGGAAGTCGAAGGTCAGGACCAGTGGTTCGGTGCCCGTGTTCTCGATCTCAACGCCACCATTTGCCAAGGCCGCCTGAGTGATAAACCCGATTTCAGGGTAGATCTCACCGAGCCGCATATTCCGATGATACCGGACTTCCAGCTGACCAACGCGGCCGCTTCCGCCATTCGTATGAAACAGCGCTGGGCTCTCCGGGCGGAACGTCGTCTTGCCGCCTGGCTGCACGGTGAGTCGCAGAATGGAGCACTTCTGATCCCCGAGGAAGTCTCCGTAAATGATCCACTTCGCATCGACGCCTTCGCCGAAAAATTCCTCGGCAGTGATCGCCGGTCGGGAATTCTTCAGCACGAAGTCGGGATCCTGATTGGCTGCGAAATCAAACTTCTCAACGAGGTATTCCCAGTCTTCGTGACGGTTTTTCGGATAGTCCTCTTCCCTGCACGCGTAAAAGGCATCCGCGGCGCCGATGCGTCCGTCCAGCGTCAGGTCCTCGGCCAGAAAGTGCTCATCCATCGTCACGTGAAGTTCATGCGTGCAC
>JBDKIW010000233.1:0-7475 GCA_039796955.1 Planctomycetota bacterium | reverse complement strand
TTGTTGGGTGTGCAGAGCAATCGAAATGGCTACAACACTTCAGTGACGATGGCATGGAATGATCAGCGACTGGTTCAGGAGTTGCCGGGGGGCACGAGTTACGCTGCCACGCACGAGCGGGTGTTGTGCTTTGCGCCGGACAATTCAAACGAGACGTTGACCATCGAGGTGCGCTGGCCGTCCGGGCAGGTTCAGGAGCTGAGTATTGATCCAGGGGTGAATTCCGTTGTGATACAGGAGGGAGTCTCCGGCTATCGGGAGTTCTGAGGATGAAAAGTCTGCAAGGTTCAGAGTGTCAGTTGTGGTGGGGTGCGCCGAGGATTAATGTAGCGCTGTTGATCATGCTGGCTGCAGTGGTTTGCGGCTGTGAGCGTTCCGCGGAGGTTGCTGAGTCGAATGCTGTGCCGACCAAAGGTGTTGCACCGGCGTTAAGTCCGGAGCCAGCGGAGGGTTGGGGTGGCAGTGAAAGTTGCCGGGAGTGCCACGAGGAAGTATTTGCCAGGTATTCCGGGCATCCGATGTGTCTGACGTTGTCCCGGACTGCGACGGCACCTGTCGTCGAAGATCTGCAGAAGGCAGAGTTTTCGACAGCGGGGAATCGTCGTTATTTGGTAGAGCGGGAGGGCAACGAGTTCTGGCATCATGAGCAGCGGGTGAGTGACAGTGGCGAGTTGATTTATGATCAGCGAGTGCCGATCGATATTTCTGTAGGATCCGGAGTGCATGGAAGATCCTACCTTCGCAATGTTGAGGGGCGTTTGTATCAGTCACCCATGACGTGGTACACGCAGGACGCGCACTGGGCACTGTCGCCGGGGTATCCGGAGGATTTCCACGACCGCTTTGAACGCCGCGTCACTCATGCGTGCATTTCCTGTCACACGGGACGAGCACTGCCCTACCCCGGAGAACCGGATCGATTTGCGGACCCACTGTTTGCTGAGGAGTCCATTGGTTGTGAGCGGTGTCACGGGCCGGGGGAAACACACATTGCCTGGCAGAGGCTGGATCAGGCAACACGAACCGGCACGGATCCCGTGATCAACCCGGGCCATTTTACGGACGCGCGACTGGATGCTGTGTGTAATCAGTGTCATCTGGCGGGGCAGCGTCGCGTGCTGAAAAACGGCCTGACTGAATTTGATTTTCGACCGGGCATGCACGTGTCTGACGTCTGGACCGTTTTTGTAAAGACGAAAGGCATCGAATCGGGGGCCGCCGGAGCTGTTAGTCATGTTGAGCAGATGCATGTGAGTCGATGTTTTCAGGAGAGTCAGGGGGCATTGAGCTGCATCAGTTGCCACGACCCCCATGGAGTTCCGACAGCGGATCAGAAGGCCGATGTTTATCGTGAGCAATGCCTGAAGTGTCATTCGACAGGTCAGACGGAATGTTCCGAGTCGCGTGAGGTTCGTGTTGCCGAGGGGCGTCGGGATTCCTGCGTCGCCTGCCATATGGCAGCCTATCCGGCTGCCGATGTGCATTCAGCTCAGACGGATCACAGAATCCTGCGGCGTCCTCAGCCGGCGCCGTCAGCGTCTGATGTGGAGGATGCTCAGCGTGGACCCGTCGTGGCTTTTGCTGAACCCGGGGTATCCGGGAATCCGGCGGAGATTGCGCGGGCACGCGGAATTTATCTTTCGGAGCGTGCCTACTTTGGTGGAGAGGCGGCCGCGGCTGAGGAGGCAGTCACACTGCTGAAGGAATCACTGCGGACAACACCGGAAGATGTGGAGGCCCTGTTCTCGCTGGGCCGTGCCTTGATTCAGCGGGGCCAGTTGCGTGACGCCGAGCAGACTCTGGAGACCATGCTGAGTCTGTCACCGCGGCATGAGGTGGGGCTGGAAGTTCTGGCAACCGCTCAGCATGAATCGGGAAAGTACCGGTCAGCGCGTAATACCTATGAAAAACTGCTGAAACTGAATCCTGCCCGTTCGCGATATTACGGTCGCTACGCACACGTGCTGGGACAGCTCGGTGATCTTAGTGGTGGGATCCAGGCGGCAGAAAAGGCGCTGGAGCTGGATCCCTCTCTGGCCCAGGCTCATCAGTGGTTGTCGGCGGCTTATGAGAAACGCAGCAATGTGGAACGGGCAGAGTATCACAGACGGATGGCTGAGATCTTTGAACGCGTCGCTCCGTAGCGGAATGTGAGCTGTCAGCGACTGAGATCTTTTCCAGACGCCGTGTAAGATCTTCGTGGAGATCAATGTGTTGAAAAAGGTGTCCGGCGACCATGGCGCCGCTGCATGTGTTCCGGATCCTGGCGAATTGTCACAGCGTCATGACGCGATAGTGCAGCCGAACCTCGGGACGCTTGTGACGCGGTTCGCTCCCAGTCCAACGGGTTTTCTGCACCTGGGGCATGCTTATTCGGCGTGGATGGCATGGCGACTGGCGGTGCAGTCCGGGGGCCGTTTTCTGCTGCGGATTGAAGATATTGATGTGACTCGCTGCCGACCGGAGTACGACGTGGCCCTTCAGGACGACCTGGCATGGCTGGGACTTCGGTGGGAGCAGCCTGTACGTCGTCAATCGGAGCATTTGTCTGAGTATCGCAGTGTGGTGGAGGGTTTACGATCGCGGGGACTGCTGTATCCCTGCTTCTGCAGTCGTGCGGAAATTCAGCGTGAAATTGAGGCCGCCGGTGGAGCACCGCATGGCATTGACGGCCCGTTGTATCCCGGTACCTGTCGACGACTCTCGGCAGATGAAGTGAATGCCCGCGTTCAGCGGGGAGATCCGTATGCTCTGCGTCTGAATCTGGAGCGGGCTCTGGAATCTGTGCCAGTGGAATTGCGCTGGACGGATCTGCAACGCGGTGATCAGCGGGCGCAGCCGGAAGTACTGGGCGATGTGGTACTGGTGCGCCGCGATATTGGCTGCAGTTACCATCTGTGCGTGGTCTGGGACGATGCACTGCAGGGCGTGACGCATGTGTCACGCGGCGAGGATTTGTTCGAGGCGACGCATCTGCATCGACTGCTGCAGGCGCTGCTGAACTTACCCGTTCCCGTGTATTCCCATCATGGCTTATTGAAAGATGCCGCTGGAAAACGCCTTGCGAAGAGGGATCGAGCGGAGTCGCTGCGGGGATTGCGGGAACAAGGTATGTGTCGTGAAAACATTCTGGCACGACTTGGATTGCATGGTTGAACCAGTATTGCCGAGTTTGTTTGCGGCGCGATGATGATTTGCGGCTCAGAAGGATGAGGTTCCACACGATCCGCGTTTTGTGGGCGGCAACGCGTTAGCGGTCGGTTGCGATTTTTTCGTGCGGACGTTGTTCCACACGATCCGCGTTTTGGATCCCCTGAGCCGCGACGGTGCCGGAGAGGTCCGGGCACAATGTTGTGTCGTTAGCGAGATGCTGTTGCCTTTTTTTGAAACCACGAAAGACACGAAACACACAAAAGAAAATCGTGGGTTTGCGATTTGTTTGGGATGGCGAGGTTCCACCCGAGCCGAAAAACGAAGTTTGCGGCTTGGCATGAGCCGCGCCCTCCCTTAACTCCCGTAATTCTTTTAACCGCGTCTGTGAGGGAACGTCACCTCGGTGGATCGATGGTTTCTTCCGGGATCGGACTTCCATGGGGGTCGATGTCTGCCAGAGAACCCTGCGTTTGCAGGCGATCCCGCAGAGCTCGGTCTGTGAAATGTTCCAGTGTTTCGGCCTGTCGGTGAATTCCATCCAGATGGATGCCTTCAGTGACGAGATAATTTTCCCAGAGTCGATGGGAGCGCACGAGTGCCGCGGCGGCCTGCCGTCCTGCCTCCGTCAACTGAATGCCCTGCTCGGTAGTCCGAACAAATCCCCGGAGTTTCTGTCGGGCGATGGCAATTCTGGTCAGCATCAGGGAGGTCAGCAGACCACGCGACAGCGTTCCCGGAAGGACGGTCTGCCGAGGGGCACGTTCCTCAAGGCGAAACAGTAGTGCAATAAGATCCTCAGAAAGAATGCGCATGGCAAGTCGCTGGCGGCGCGCCCATGTGACGACGACCCCCGTCTGTGGCGAAAACAATGCGGCGACAAAAAACAGCAGCCCGGCGCACAAGGTCATCATGCCCGCGGTGCTGGTGCTGCGAAAACCAAACAGCACGGGGACTGTGAGTGCTGAAACATGTCCAAGGACGGCAGACAGCGCGGCAATCGCAGCGCTCAGCAGAATCATACGGCTCAGACGCGTTGTCAGCAGCATGGCCGTCGCCGGAGGAACAATGAACATGGCGACAACCAGAATATTGCCAGCAGCTTCAAAACTGGCCACCGCAGTGACCGCCACCAGCACCATCAGCAGGTAATGCAGAATTCGGGCATGGAATCCTTCGGTGGTGGCCAGTCCGGGATCAAAGGAACTGATCAGCAATTCCTTGAAGAACAGAACAATGAAGACGGCGTTAATCAGAACAACACCACCAAGCATCAGTACAACACGCGGGATCTCCAGAGCACCCACGGTGACGGTTTCCAGAGGTGTCGCCTCCAGAATTCCATACAGTACGCAACCCGGATCCAGATCGACACTGTCTGCTGCCTGAACTATCAGGACAAGACCAAGGGCGAAGAGTGTCGTGAAGGCGACGCCCATGGACGCACCCTCGTCCACTTTTCCGGTGTCCCGAATCCATTCGGTCAGCACAGCTGTCAGCAGTCCGGCGAGTACTGCTCCGGGCAGTACTGCGAAACCGGATCGGCTGTGCGTGATCAGGAAGGCTGCTGCAATTCCGGGAAGTACTGCATGACTGACGGCATCTCCCAGCAAACTGATACGCCGGAGAACCAGAAAGTTTCCCGGCAGTGAAGCAGCAACGGCGCAGAGCACTCCGGCCAGCACAATCATGCCGTCATAGTACCAATCCCATTGAGCAGGCAGATTCATGACTCGCCCCCGCTGCGGCTGGCTGCTGAATCTGTCGCGGGAAGCTCTGTCGCGGTGGTGAGACCCGGGCGCTGAGAGGAATCCAGAGGATGCGGACTGGCCGGAATTTCCCGCCCGCGATGTTCTCTCCTCAGCAATTCCTCAAGCTGCTCAATCAACTCGGGTTCCAGGACGTGTTCAATGGCATCAGCCTCCTGATCCACACGACTGGCTGCTACATCGGCGTGGCTGATCAGATACAGCTCCCACAGACGGTGACGATGGACAAGCCTCGCAGCTTCGGAACGGCCCTTTCCCGTCAGTTCGATCGCTCCATCGGCATTCTGCCAGACAAGTCCCTCGGCAACGGACTTGCGAATCTGCCGTTGCAGTTGCGAGGGTGTCCATGTGCGCAGGTCCAGCAGCGATGGGATGGAGGCCGCTGGATTTCGGTCCGGCATCATTGTGGACTCTGCCGGCAACTCACACAGTTCAAAGATGCCCCGCAACAGGTGTTCTCGATCCATGGCCAGTCGCAGCGATCGACGTCGCAGGATTCGAGTCAGGACGCCGCGGGCCTGCCCAAAGGTCATGCTGAAGAAGAAGATCGCACTGCACACCAGCACTATCACAGCTCCGGAGGGAAGATCGGGAAAAATCGCGCTGATGGCGGAACCCGAAAGTCCTGCCAGACTGCCACTGATGCCCGCAAGTGCCAGCATGCGATCCAGTCGGTCCGTCCAGAAACGTGCAGAGGCCGCGGGGATGACCAGCAACGCAATCATCAGGACCAGTCCTACAGCCTGCAGACCAATGATGGTGACCAGCACCACCACCGACATCATCAGAAAGTCCAGACCGACAATCGGATACCCACGTGACGCTGCAAAGCCTTCGTCAAAACACAGCAGTTGAAACGGCCGGAAGAGCAGCAGCGGGATTCCGGCAGCAACCACGCCCGCGATGCCAATCAACCAGGCATCTCCGGCGGTCATCGAGGCCGTTTTTCCATAGATAAAGGACTCAAGACCCGCAGAATGGCCATCCGGCAGCTGCTGCACCACACTCAGCAACGCAATGCCGGCTCCGAAAAACACGCTCAGCACAATTCCCAGTGCCGCGTCTTCCTTCAGTCGCGGCAGATTTCGAATGAACAGAATCGCAGCAACTCCGGCCGCGCCACTGATTGCTGCCCCGCAAAGCAGCACTGGCAGGGACTTCTGTTCCAACCCAAACGCCGGCGCCAGCAGAAACGCGAGGCCCACGCCCGGGAGCGTTGCATGACTCAGGGCATCGCCTGTCAGGGCCCGACGTCGCAACAGCGTGAAACAGCCCACTATGCCTGCCGCCATTCCCAGCAGCATGGTTCCCAACAGCACCACCCGAGTGTTGTGATCCTGCAGGATGACCACGCGCAGCAATCGCGCCGTGAGCGGCTGCGGGGAGAATTCTGCGGGACTGGACACTTCAGTCGGACTGGCACCCTGAACTGTGGGGCCTGCCGACAGGGGCAACAGCACAAGGCCTGCCATCAGCAGCAGACCACGCAGACACCACAGTGGTCGGGGGGGCTCGATGATCACAGGCTGCGCTCCCGGCGACGCATGGCTTCCGTCGCTTCTTCCAGCAGTGTCAGTCGACCCCCGTAAGTTCGTTCCAGATTTTCACGGGTGAAGACGTCCGACGTGGCTCCCTGAGCCACCACGCGCATATTCAGCAGAACCACAGAGTCGAAGTAGTCGGTGACCGTATGCAGGTCATGGTGGATGACGACGGCCGTTTTTCCAGCAGCGCGCATCTCACGCAGGATTTCCACAATCGCCTGTTCTGTGGCCGCGTCCACCGCAGCGAAGGGTTCATCCATCAGGTACAGGTCAGCGTCCTGAACCAGTGCGCGGGCCAGAAATGTTCGCTGCTGCTGGCCACCGGACAACTGGCTGATCTGACGGCCTGCCAGAGCCCCCATGCCCACACGCTCCAGTGCCCGCTGGGCGGCCTCACGATGCTGCTTTCGGACCGGACGAAACCAGCCGAGCCGCCCATACAGTCCCATAGTCACCACGTCCAGGACGCTGACTGGAAAGTCCCAGTCGACACTCTCCCGCTGAGGAACATAGCCCACCCGCTGACGATTCTGTTTCCATGGACCGCCGAAGATCTCGATACGCCCCGATGTTCTGGGGACCAGATCCATGATGGCTTTCAGTAGTGTGCTTTTACCCGCACCGTTGGGACCGATGATACCTACCAGTTGCCCCGGAGCCACATCAAACTGGACGTCCCAGATCACAGGCTTACGATGCCATGCGACGGTCAGGTCCTGCACAGAGAGCGGGATCGACGTCTGACTCATGGCTGAACTCCCTTCTTCAGTCTGAGCTCAGCCCAGCCTCGTTCAGGAACCTGGCCACCCAGACTGCGAGTGATCGTGGTGATATTGTGGTCCAGCATTCCGGGATATGTCCCTTCCCACGTCCCCTGCTCTCCCATGGCATCCGAATACAGCTCGCCGCCGATGGACACCTGATGCCCCCGGGCCTGTGCTCCTTCAATCAGGGCCGCCATGTTTTTCTGCGGCACACTGCTTTCGATGAAGACCGCAGAAATTCGGCGCTG
>JBDKIW010000232.1:0-51365 GCA_039796955.1 Planctomycetota bacterium | reverse complement strand
AAGGGGCTGTCACCGATTTCCAGTTCGACCACATCTTTTCCGGCGGCCTTCAGCTTTCTGGCTGCTGCCAGCACTGTAAAGGCGGTTTCCACGTTCAGAGATTTCGCAAATTCACTCAACTGAGCCGACATAACCGGTTCCTTCTCCTGCGGGTCAGTACGCAGGTCCTGTTGCCATACAAAAGACCGCCTCCCGGGAAGGCGGTGCAGAGTCTCATATCCTGAACAACCACACTAACCAACATGTTCCGGGAATTTTCACAGCATGCTCCGTGTGAGACTTCCGGAATATGATGATGGCCGCAGGAAATGGAAGCGTCTTCGCACAGAATGCCGTCAGGCCCGACAACGTCGCTGGTGCAACCTCCCGGATTTTCCGAAGATATCTGTGAGGCAGGGATGCAGTGGACTTTACGTCGTGCCTGGTTTCCGGACGACGTCGTGGTACCACTGACGACGATCACCGGGGCGTTTGCAGCACACACCGACGTCGAGCAGGTGAGAACCTGAGTTGTGGGGATCAGAAGGGTTTTCTGTGTTCCGGAGCACGGAGCTGTGTTCCGACAGTTCGCCCGTGCTGTGTCAGTCATTAGGGCAAATGTGAGGCGATGAAGCAACTGATCCGGCGAAATTCCTCCGAAACACCGGGAAAACGGCGGATTCGAAGGCTCTGTCGTGTCACCCTGGTCCGCAGAAAACGCTGAATGTGCTGAAGTTCCCCGGAAATCTGCCAACATCCACGAGATCACTACGTATTTCAGACGGACTTGCTGAGAACTCTTACAGGACAATCCCTCCGGATGATTTCGGAAGTGGATGACGGAACCGGCTGATGATCGAAACTCGAAATCTGACAAAACGTTACGGCAATCTGATCGCTGCCAACGACATCACTCTGAAGCTTGACCAGGGAGATGTGTTCGGTTTCATCGGTCCCAACGGGTCCGGAAAAACCACCACCATGCGCATGATCGCCACTCTGCTGGCCCCCGATCACGGCGAAGCCTACGTCTGTGGCAAATCTATCTACACGGATCAGGAGGAAATCCGGCGATTAGTGGGTTTCATGCCGGACTTTTTTGGTGTTTACGATGACATGACGGTCATTGAATACCTTGAGTTCTTTGCGGCGACGTATCGCATCGACGGAAGTCGCCGCCGCAAGGTCGTGGAGGAAAAACTGGAGTTGGTGGACATGGCCTTCAAACGGGACGCCATGGTCAACGAATTGTCACGCGGTCAGACACAGCGAATCGGACTCGCCCGGACCCTGCTGCATGATCCGCAGGTGCTGCTGCTGGATGAACCTGCCAGCGGTCTGGATCCCCGGGCCCGCATCGAGATTCGCAATCTGTTGCGACGGCTGGGGGAAATGAAAAAGACGGTGATTGTCAGCAGTCATATTCTGCCGGAACTGGCGGATGTCTGCACACGCGTCGGGATGATTGAGAAGGGGCACATGATCGTTGACGGCAATGTGGCGGAAGTCATGCGGAAGGCTCGTCAGCGGATCCTGCTGCACATTCGCGTGAAGGATCGCACCGACTTTGCCGCTTCACTGCTGGAGCAGCAGGACAGCGTGGAAAAGGTGTCCATCAGTCGGGATGCTCAGATTGAGGTGACTCTGAAGCCGGATGTGGAGGACTACAGCGACCTGCCCACCGCACTGGTTCAGGGCGGCATGGCAATCACGCTGTTTCGCGAGGAAGAAGTCAATCTGGAAACCGCCTTCCTGCAGCTCACCAAAGGGCTTGTGCAGTGAACTTCTGATTGCAGCCCCGCGATTCCGGACAGGATCGGTACCGACCACTCTTTCACTGACTTGATGCCGGTTCAGCGTATTCAGGTTGCGGATTGTTGCCTGCACGCTCAGGTTCTCAGGTTGGCAACTCATTCCGCGAGTGATGCGGTTTGCCATATTCAGTTCCCCTCTGCGCCGCATACGGACACGTGGGTTGAGCTGCCTGTTGGGTCGGTACCACCTCGAGTCGACCGGTGTGTGCATCCTGCCTCGTTGCTGTGAGTGCTTGCTCAGTTCGCAACTCTGGTTGTCATTGTGTCACCTACCCTGAGTCAATGCGGCTGGAAAGTCAGACGGTGTGGGCACTCCGCGTCGTCGCTCGCATAGCCATGCGCGAAGTGTCTGGGGGGGCTTCCGGGCGGGACATGCTGTGTACGGTTTGGTTGCGCCGGGGAAATTCTGGTTTTTACGCAGCTTTTGAAAAGTTTTGTAAACTTCCGGCTTCCGTAGCGTGAATCGCTCAACAGATTATACGTGAGTGTGGTTTAGTTTGACACCATAGGATAACAATGACAATCATACGCTATGTGAGCGAATTATGATTCCACTTGGTATACGCCCAACGAATGATTTTGCGTTCCTGAAGTCGTTCGGATCACCCGGTAACACTCTGGCGTTGAAGAGCCTTCTCAATGCGATTCTGCAACTTCCAGTACCGATTGTTGAGGTGAGGCTGCAGAACCCGTTCAACAGGCGGGAATTTGAGGATGACAAGTTATCCATTCTGGATATCCGGGCCGTGGACCAGCAGGGAGCGATTTACGATGTCGAAATGCAGGTCTCGAACCACGCTGGACTTGTCCAGCGTCTTGTGTTCTATGCCTGCGAGGTTTATGCGGACCAGATGCGGGCCGGAGACAATTACCAGAAGCTGAAACCCGTCTATGCCATTTGCCTGCTGGAAGGTCGGCTCTGGGGCGATTCGACTCGGATGCATCACGCCTTTCGGCTGATGGATCGCGACACAGGGCGATGCCTTACCGGGACTCTGGAAGTTCACACTCTGGAAATGGGATGGTATAATCTGCAGGAGGCAGACCTCGCGACGGCCAGTTTGCTGGAGCAGTGGGTCTACTGGCTGCTGCATGCACATGAGTACGATGCCGGGACTCTGAAGCGGTTGCTTCCGGACTCAGCATTTGTGCAGGCCACTGAGGCTTTGGAGCTCATCGCGGAAATTACAGAGGACAAGACCATGTATGACCGTCGGGAAAAAGCCATTCGGGACCAGCGTTGGTTGCTGACTTCGGCCAGAGAGGAGGGACTGGAAGAGGGGCGAGAGAAGGGACGAGAAGAGGGATTGGTGGCTGGTGAGATTCAGCTGATACAAACACTGCAGGAGGTGAGTTGCCAGCCTGTGAGTGATGAATTGACTTTGCGTGCAATGTCGCTCGGTCAATTGAAAGAGATGGCTGCACAATTGAGGACTCATCTGCTGAGCCGCTCGCAAAGCGAGCTTCCGTCTGCGTCAGGAAATGGGGTTGAATAACCAGCAGAGCGGTGATCCTGGATTCAGACCGTCCTGAGCTGACGTGGTCGTGAGCGATTTTGTCGTGATCGCAATCCAGTGTGCAGCAGCGTCGGTACAAATGCTTCCCGAGATTTGACGCGGGTCAAAAAAGTGATCTGTCTATCCGGGCCGCAGAGCAACCAGCAGCGGCGCAAAAAAAATCCCGGAAGCAGCGAATCCCAGGGGGGCGGAGGACTCCAGCTGCTTCCGGGGGCGATTGGATTCGGACTCGATTTCCGTTGCAGGCGAACTCGAATCGTCATGGTGAGAACAGTAAGTCGATCTCAAAATCGGGTCAATATGTTTTCCCCGTGCTCGCACACGACGACGGACAATGGTGCTCGGTCGTAACGTGTTTCTGATATTGGGTTTGCGAATAATCGGCAGTTTCTGCTGGTGAAGGCTGTCGAAAAAATCCGACAATTTTCAGAATTTGACTGCAGAAGGCGGGAGAAATTTTCAGGGAGAATTCCCATCTCCTGACTGCTGCGGCTTCGTCGGCACAGTGGTCGACAGTCGCACATCCTCCTGTCCCAGCTGAATTGTCTTTGTTTCCCGCGTTTCCTCCGGTGTGCGGGCGTTATGAATGACCTCCACCACAGCGGTTCCCGATCCGACCTTTCCGACGACAAACCGAACTGAAAACTCATATTTACCGGGTACTGCCACCGGCTGGACAAATTGCTCCAGACGCGTTTCCGAGCCTTTTCCACCGCCCTGCTGAATTCCGCCATCTTCCCGAACTAATCTTCCCAGCGTCGAAGTGCGGCGGCGACGGAAACTGCATTCCTCACCGTTCGGGTCAACGACAATCAGGTCGAGATCAGCGTTTCCCACCCATTTCACCTGAATCTGCAGATCCACCTGCTGCGCTACCTGCAGTTGATTGCGCAGGGCTTCGGCGTCCGGAGATTTACCGGCGCGGTCCAGTGCCTCGGCCATCTCTCGCAGCACTTTTACGGCCTCATCGTGCTGCCGTTCGTAGTTATCGGTCCAGACATACCGCAGGATACCGCAACGCGACCAGACCCGGGAATCCTGCCGGCCGGACTTGTCTGCGACACTGCGTGCGAGGAGCCAGAGTTCCGGAGTATCGGGATTAAGCTGTGCCGCATCCCGCAACAGAGTCAACGCCGCATCCCATGCCTCGAACCGGGACAGAAGGGCGGCGGTCAGCAGCATCTGCGGGACGTCGTTGACACCGAAGTCCAGACGAGACTGCAGGACTCGACCAATTTCATCCGCCGATCGCCCGGCGAGTTTCATCTCCAGTGCCAGCAGATCATACAGCCACGGGGCCGCACGACCACTGCGCAACGCCGCCTCCAGACACTCAATCGCTTCCCCGTATTTCTGCTCCTCATGAAGCAACTGAATGGCGGATGCCAGTTGCGAATCAGAAATGACAGCTTCTGCAAACAACGTCTCCCAACGCTCAGGTACAGGTCCCTGCCCGGTCTGAATTGCTTTCAGGATCTGCCGGGCGGAAAGAGACCTTGGAGCATTTTCTGGTGGCGTTTTGTTCTCAGCCTGTGCGGGAGGTTGTTGCGGGTAGCGGCACAGCAGGTATTGAGGACGAGCAAAAAAAACAGACAGTTCCGCAGGCTTTGAGCCCGGAGAACTGTCTGGAAAGCGTACTGTATCTGCATCCTGCTGATCAGGATGGATTACTTCACTGATTTTTTTTTGAGCGAGGACTTCAGCTGGATGCCTCCGGCTGCCGGTACTGCTTTGGGAGCATCGGACGAAGCGGGGACGGAGAACATACCGCCACCGCCCATGCCACCCATGCCGCCGCCCATGCCGCCCATACCTCCACCCATGCCACCCATACCGCCGCCCATGCCACCCATGCCGCCGCCCATTCCACCCATGCCACCGCCCATTCCGCCACCCATACCGCCCATGCCACCCATTCCGGGCTGAGTGATCACGACCAAGTCAGCGACGTCGTAAATGCGGGTCACAAGATTCTCTTCAGATTCTGCCGTAGCAACGGTCGTCACCATCATCACTTCATTCTTGATCATGATGGTGAGTTCATTGTCCTTCACCTTTGCGAAAATCAGTTCCAGAGCATTCCGCAGAGTGATCCCCGCAAGGTCGACATTCGCCACCTGGGTGTTATCCAGAAACTCCGGATCCTGACCAATTTCCGGGTCAGATTCATCCAGAATGATCCTCATGTTGTAAGGACCTTCGGCGCTGTAGGCGTCGGCAATGAACCGCAGAATTTCACCCAGAGATTCGTCGCCGGGGTACTGCAGCGGACGAGGAAGTGGATCATCCAGTTTCTTCTCAAGCCACTCTT
This sequence comes from Planctomycetota bacterium, assembly GCA_039796955.1. Classification (GTDB taxonomy): domain Bacteria; phylum Planctomycetota; class Planctomycetia; order Planctomycetales; family Planctomycetaceae; genus SXXK01. The sequence goes on along the minus strand of JBDKIW010000232.1, from coordinate 45,744 downwards.
CGACAGGCTTCACAGACCGCAGTGACAGGGACTTGTATTTCTCTTTTCGCTTGATTGTCAGGGCTCGCCAGACATCAGCCGGTGGATACTGAACCGGTGGCTCGTCCGGGAACGGAACATGAGACAGTTCCACCTGGTAGAGAGTTTCCAGGAAGCGGTCGTTTCTGAGGGTCACAAGGTCATAGGCCTTCTGCAGCTGACCAGCCGCTTCGGACATCACCATGGCGGCTGTGGCTGTGCCGTTGCCCGGTTCATCACGCAGAGCTTCACGGGACACGGCTTCGGCATCTTCAAAGGCGTTGACGTCGCCTCGACGTGCCCGGTCCAGTAATCCGCGAACCTGATCGATCAGCGTCCGCAGTCGCTGTTCTTCCAGGTTGATTTCGGCCAGACGTTCACGCTGAGCTTCCTGGTTGGCACGTGTTTCAGACAGCTGCTGCTGGCGAATTTCGTTCGTCTGCTTTGCCGAATCCACTCGACTGTAGGTTGCGACAATCCGGCGTTCCAGTTCCTGTCGCTTCTCCGGAGCAATCTCTTTGGATTCCCGGACGGCTTCAAGAATATCCTTCAGCAGTGTCATCGCGTACTCAGGCTGCTCTGAGGAGACGCGATCTGCTTCGGCGATGGCAGCATTCACGTTCTGCACCATCTGCTGAGTCAGGATCTCGTTCCGGACTTCAGTGCGGCTTAACGCGTCGCCTTCGTTGATCGCCGGCGGACCCAGGCGGTCGGCAGCGGGAGCACTTTCATCCTGCAGAGTCGTGACCATCGATGCCAGCTGCACGTTGGAACCATCCAGCACGCGAGCCTGACGCACGATTTCCAGAGCCTTCTGCTTCTGTCCCTGCCGAGACAGTTCTTCAGCGGTCGCGATGGACTGACTGATCAGTGACTGCAGGTCTGTGGACGCTACGGCCAGACCATCGAGACCAAGGTAGGGAGCATTCAGTCCCTGCGATTGCTCAGCCTTGTGGAACAGCACCGAAACTTCAGCACCGCCCTGCTGGACATTCCCAGGCATCACGGTCCAGGTTTGAGGTCGACCCTGAACAGCACCGGTGACGGTGATCGGGCCGGCAGATGTCCCTTCACCGAAGACGAGGGTGTGACGACCATTTCGCAGGGCCACAACAGAAGGAGCGGCCAGTGTCAGGCCGGTGGATGTGATTTTCAGATCTCGAACCAGCACGGGAGCCTGCTGGATGTCTTCGGCGAGGACCTTTGCCACAGCAGCAAGGTCGTCCACAGCCGGAATCTCCAGAGACCCTCCGGTCTGATTGGCGAGGATGCCGGGGAGTTGCGCGTCCACGCGGGGCCCGAGCAGCATGGCATGGAAGGCCACCTGCCGTGTCTGCAATTCGCTGACGATTGCGTCGAGGTCTGTTCCCGACAGCAGATCACCAGCACTCATACCGTCACCGATGTAGGCCACGGAGATCGGGGCCGTTGTTTCAGAAGGCAGAACCTGTCGCAGTGCTGCAGCCAGATCCGTGGCTCCCATCGGAGTCGTGGATTTCAGTTTCTGCAGGGCGTCAGCGAGCTCGCCTGAGTCTCGGGAGACGAAGCCCGAAGTCAGCGGTCGAATGACGGAATCGGCACTGACCAGCTGCACCTCGTGACCGCTGGGCAGAGCATTCAGCAGTTCCTGCAGGGCTGTCAGAGTCCGAGTTCGGTAGATCCCGGTCTGGCTGGCGGACGTATCAACGAGCACAACATGTCGTCGGACACTGATGGGAGCGAAAGCTGATCGCAGTGCCAGAGCAAAGTGCTGCTGTTCTCCTGCGGTGCGAACCAGCACGGCGTCAGCCGTTTTTGCTTCGGTTCGGTCGATTGCCGTCGCGGACCCGCAGAACGCGGAGATACCAAGCCCCAGAGAGCACAATGAACCAGCCAACTGCCGCATATGAATTCCCCTGAAGGTTCTGCCTTTGCAGACCGCCCAAACGCCAGGCGCGAAGAACGCCAGCGCACTCATGGAAGAGTCTACAGTCGTGTTCGGATTCCGTGGAAAGAAATTCCCCTCAAAAACCGGCAGAAGACGCAGGCTGAGGGAAACTTTGAGCGAAAGGTCGTTCGATACGGCGAACCCGGCAAACTCTCTCAGGGACGTTGAATGCCCCGGAAATCCGGAATTCCGCGGTCGCCGTCCCCGGAATCCCTGATCGCTGCGATCGTTCTGGTTTCAACAGACTGACGATATGAACCTGTCCGAGAGGTGCTGTTGGTCACCGTCCGGGGGTATTTTCGATTGTGTTTTTCAGCGGTGCAGTCGGATGCCAGTCAGACCGGGGCCGCAGGGGGCCTTTAAGCAGCGGTGGCATGGTTGGCCTCTTCCTGCACGGTCCGACTGGAACGTGCCGTCATTCAGAAGCCGTTAGAGGCTAGAGACGACCGTTTTTCCAGCATTCTTCACTGGAAACGGGACTCCCACCCAGTCCTCCGGTCAATTTACGTGAACTTTATCGATTTTTCCGACGATAACGAAGGAGGTCGGCAGAGGGGGGGCCTGCAAACGCATTTCACGGGCCGGATGCCGCGAAGGGGATTGTGATGGCGCGGCATGGCGGCCTGCTCCTGTTCACGATGACGTGGCTGGCGTTGGCGCGATTCTGGGGGCTGTTGTTTTCTTCGGCGGTGCCGGAGGGAATCGTCCCGCAGCAAATGGCTGACGTCTCCGCGATCAGCCGCGGTGACGCCTCCACGGAAATGGAATGGCGAAGTGGCTTGCCAATGGTGGAAGCCGGGGGTTCCGGGAATTCGCCGGGGCAGAACTCCCACAGGCTGTACGGGCAGGCCGATCAGGCCAACGGCAACCTGCGGGGCGCGAGTTTTCGGACCGTGAGTCGTGGAGACAGCGGTCGGCCTGAGTGGCGGAGTGCTGCGAACGCGATGGCAGCCTCAACGCGCACCCTGCGCATGCCGCCTCATTCGCTGCTGGTTGTGCTGTCGCTTGATCTCACAGGGGCGGCGCATGAGTTCCGGGTTCAATCGCAAGTGGCTGCGGATTCGACGGTGGGAATCGCCACTGCTGAAACGAAGCTCTGTCAGCTCGATCGAGTAATTGGGGAACCACCGGGTGCCCTGTTCACGGGCAATGCTGTGCGTACGGTCGCCGCGAGAGCCGAAGGCGAATGCAGTGAGCCGCTGATGAGCCGAGGAATGTGGCAGACGCCCCCTGATCACTCGCGGCCGGTTCCGAGCGAGTTGTTTTGTGCGGACGATGGTCGGGGAACCGGGCAAACAGTGCGCACGTTTCGTATGCCGCGGTTTTCCGGAAGTCAGGTGGGGGAAGAGACAAGCCGGGCGTTCGAGTGTCTGCGGACGCGTCGGCTTTCTGTCTTTCTGGAAACCGACAAATCGGGAACGGCTGTCGTGACGCCCGAACTGAAGGCTCATGCCATACGGATTGCCGAGTTGTGTGAGCTGGGGTTGCTGAATGCGGTGGAGCGGGAGGCTGGTGCGATTGGCGATGTGGATGGGGATGGACGACTGACAATTGTGCTGACGCCCCTGGAACAGGAGCGGACTCAGGGGGCGATTCCAGTTCGGGGTTGTGTTCGGGAAGGCGATTTTCTGGACCCACGGACAGGGCTGGGCGGCGACATCGTGTATCTGGATCGTGACGGGTCGCAGAGATTGTCGGGGCGGGAGCTGGCAGGGCTGCTGGCGCATGAATTCACACATGCCGCCATGTATTCCCGCCTGCTTGAGCGTCGTCAGGCGGGCTTGTCGGAGCTGGGAGTTCCGGGCTGGTTTCATGAGGCGGTCGCCCATCGGGTGGAGCACCGACTGGTCGGACCATGTTGTCTTTTTGAGCAGCGAGTGCGGATGTACCAGCAGCAGCCCGGGAGTGCGCCGGTGTTTGCGAATCCGCGAACACTGACTCAGGAGGGTTGCCGCGGCGGGGCACGGGTAGCCGCCGTTCGGTTTCTGGACGCCATGCAGCGATCCGACGTGGCTGTGGGCGAGCTGATCATGGGGTGTCGGAATTTTGACGAACTCCTGGAAGCCTGTTTGGGCATGCCTCTTAAGGCGGCACTGGAAGCGTGGATTCAGCAGGAATCACGCTGGCGGGTGGCGGAAGCCGGGGATCAGGTACTGCGGCTGGTTCCGGGGCATTCCGATCTGCATCGGATTCATGGAACGGCATTTCTGGTTTTCCGGAGTGGTATGGAGCCACTGGAAATGGAAATCCGCTGCGGCGATACTTCCGACTGGACGCTGGCTGTGATTGCACCATAATGACGGCCTCGCAGTTGCTCCTGCCCTGAGTTCAGGAAGTGGCTGGCGAGACGAGGTGGTGGCTGGGGCGATATGGATGCTGCGAAGCAGGCGGCCTTCGCTGCGTAAGCTCAGGCGCGTGGCGGATGTGTTGCTGCCGGGGGGCCAACGACCGGAGATGCGACGATTAATCTGACGTCTGAGAATCACTGGTGCACTTCCGGTTGACTCCGCGTCCGGGACACATTTGATCTATGAGCTCATTTGCTTTTCATCTGGACGCTGTGGATTCTTCAACCAGCGGCCGCGCCGGACGCCTGCAGACACCGCATGGTGTTCTGGAGACCCCCGCGTTCATGCCGGTGGGGACTCTGGGAACAGTCAAAGGACTGCTGCCAGCTCAGTTGAAACAGTCCGGGGCGCAGATGGTGCTGGCGAACACCTACCATCTGGCTCTGCGTCCGGGTGAAAAGATTGTGGCGGAGCATGGTGGTCTGCATCGATTCATGGACTGGGACGGCCCAATCCTCACGGACAGTGGCGGATTTCAGGTGTTCAGTCTCGCGGACCTTCGAAAGCTGGATGATGATCGCATTGTGTTTCGATCGCACATCGACGGGAATCTCCTGGAATTGACACCGGAGCGAGCCATCCAGATTCAGGAGGACCTTGGGGCTGACTGTATAATGTGTCTGGACGAGTGCCCGCCGGCCGGGGAAACACCCGACAAGATTCGTAAGGCGGTGGATCGGACAACACGCTGGGCCGAACGATGCCTAGCGGCACAAACCCGAACTGATCAGGCCTTATTTGGAATTGTGCAGGGGGGCGTGCATCCGGAACTGCGACGTCGTTCTGCCGAAGGACTGCTGGCCCTGAACTTTCCCGGTTATGCCGTCGGCGGACTCAGCGTGGGCGAGCCACCGGCCAGCATGTACGCGACTCTCGACTGCACCGTACCGTTACTGCCGGCAGGCAAGCCGAGATATCTGATGGGTGTCGGACGCCCCGAAGATATTCTCGAAGCCGTCTGCCGCGGCATCGACATGTTTGACTGTGTCATGCCCACTCGAAACGGTCGCAATGCTATGGCGTTCACCAGTGCCGGACCGGTTCGGCTGCGGAATGCGTCGCATCAGCGGGATCTGAATCCGCTGGACCCGGAATGTCCGTGTATCGCCTGCACTCGTTACACGCGATCTTATCTGCGACATCTGTTTGTGGCCAAAGAGATGCTTGGCCCGATTCTGCTGTCCCTGCACAATATTACGTACTATCAGACACTGGTTCGCCAACTGCGAGCGGCGGTGATTGAGGGGCGTTTGGGTGAGTTTCGGGTGAACCTGCTTGCCCGCTGGGCTGGGGCTCCGTAGACTATGGGATTCTGCGCTGTGATAGCGCCCTGGCAGCAGGATGCGTTCGCTGGCAGCGATTTGGTGTCAGAAGCCTGATCACTTAAAGGCCAGCTGGCAGCGTGGTTGTGTTGGGTGATCTGCGAGACTGTCTAGTTGAGGGGAATCTACGTGGGGGCAACGTCCATTCTGGCTGGTCTTCTGGGGCTGGCGATCGAGCTTGTTTGCGGGGGACTTCAGCAGGCGTCCGAAACCCCTGCCGCCGGCACAGAAACTCAGGCCGCGGCAGCTCCCGCTGCTGCTGTGGAAGAAAAGGCCGCCCCACAGGCGGCTCCGGTGCAGGCCGAGGCTGATCCGGGAAAAACCGACAGCGGTCCGACTGCCGCCGGAAAAGCACCGGCGAAGCCCCGACCGGACGAAACTCCGACCCTGACCCAGTTCCTGCCATTGATATTCATTGCTGCGATGTTTTATCTGATTCTGCTGCGACCCCAGCAGCGCGAGCAAAAGCGGCGGCAGGAAACGCTCAACGCGTTGAAGAAAAACGATCGAGTGGTCACGACGGGGGGCATCATCGGATCGATTGCAGACCTGTCTGCGGACAACCGGTTTGTGACTCTGAAAGTCGATGATTCGACACGAATTCGTTTTCTTCGCAGTGCGATTCACGGGCTGCTGGAAGATAAGCCTGAGACTCCGGCCACCTGATGCCGTGCGGATTCCCCCGGAAAGGCCTGCAGCTTTGGCGGGGGCAGGTTGTGCGTTGAAAGGCGGCAGGCCGCGCGGGCGGGTCGCCAGTTAAGCGAGCAGCAGGTTTTCTCTCCGACAAAATCCAGGCGATTTGCGGTGTTTGCGGAATTGATTGGCAGCGGCCGGGAATCACGCCCTCGACGCTGACTCAGACGGGTGATTGGCGGAAAAAACAGAGCTTTCCCGTCCTTCCATCCCTGCCACCGGCGCTCAAAACACGGAAATTTCCCGGATTGTGGACAGTGCGGGCTCCTGGAATTGTCATGAAGTCCCGCATTTCGGTACATATACGCATCGTTTTCTGATCACATTCTCCTATTGAACGTCACGATCGCCTCAGATCCGACGATTTCCCTCAGGAACCCACTGATGTCATTGTTGCTGCAAGGGCTGTTGATTCTGCTCCTTCAGGCTCCGGAAGCCGGAAAGGAAGTGGCGGAGTCTGCGACAAAAGCCGGTGAAACTGCTTCAGAAGCGTTTTCCAAAGAATTGGCCGAATCCGCTGCGAAAGAGGCGGCTTCATCCGACGCCATCATCAGTGCGCCCGAGGTAGTGGCGCCGCCCGCGTCCGGGGTCAGTGAATTTGTCTACCTCCTCGTGGTGCTGGGGATGATCGTGCTGCCGTTCGTGGCGGCACACTACGTGGCAAAGGGGTTAAAAGTTCCGGAGTGGAGTTCCCGCATCGGTCTGGTGCTGTTCACACTGGTGCTGGGAATTTCGCCGTTCCTGACCTCACTGCTTGAAAATCGGCCTTTGGCCGAGCGATTCCGGCTGGGGATTGACCTCGCCGGGGGCACCAATATGGTGTTCCAGGTTCGCGGCGAAGGGAAAGAGGTCACGCCGCAGGTGATGGACCAGATGGTCGGTGCTGTCAGTCGCCGAGTAAACCAGTCGGGCACCGAAGAAGTCACTGTTCGCGCCGTAGGCACCGATCGAATTGAAGTGATCATTCCGGGTGAAGATCCCCAGACGGTGGACGACATCAAGCGTCGCATCACACGACTGGGAAGTCTTGAGTTCTTCATTGTGGCGAATCGGGCGGATGCGGACATGATCCGTGCTGCTCGTGAACTGGATCTGAGTCAGAAAGAATTGATTATCGACGGCGAAGTGCGAGCCCGCTGGGTCCGTGCTGCAGAAAAGAACGGTGTTCCCAAGTTGTTGCAGGATGCCGATGTGATCAGCCGACCGATTAAGGCTGAGCGTCCGGTGGATGGCAAGTTCGAATCCTACGACACCGAAGAATATCTGTTGCTGGTTGAGAGTAAGGATGAGCAGGTCACCGGGCAGTATCTGCGATCGGCGTTTCGTGAATTCGATCCGCAGAGCGGTGAAATTGTGGTCAGTTTCGCTTTTGACCAGACAGGAGCCTATCTGTTTGGTCAGTTGACGGGTCGCAATGTTCCGCGTGATGGCGTTCCTGATCGACGACTGGCGATTGTGCTGGACCGTACGGTAGACAGTGCTCCTGTGATTCGTGAACAGATTACGAATCGCGGGCAGATTTCTGGTGGGGCCGGTGGATTCAGCGTGGAAGAGGCTGATGAGCTGGTTTCCGTCCTGAATGCGGGTGCTCTGGAAGTTCCGATCGATCCCAAGCCGCTCAGCGAAGCCACCGTCGACCCGACTCTGGGTGCAGACGTTCGCAACAAGGGCGTATCGGCAACGGCCATCAGCGGTCTGGCGGTGATTGTGTTCATGGCGGTCTATTACCGTTTCGCGGGGTTGATTGCCGTCATTTCGCTGATTCTGAATCTGATCATGACCGTCGGGGCCATGGTGGCGATCAACGCCACGTTTACGCTGCCGGGAATCGCCGGCATTGTGTTGACCATCGGGATGGCCGTTGATGCCAACGTTCTGATTTACGAACGTATGCGGGAAGAACTTGGCAAGGGATCCAGTGTTCGAGTCGCCATTCAGAACGGCTTTGATAAAGCCTTTATCACGATTTTTGACTCCAACGTAACCACACTGCTGACATCAGTCGTGCTGTTCTACTTCGGAACGGATCAGATCCGTGGTTTTGCGGTGACGTTGTTCATCGGACTGGCAATCAGCATGTTCACCGCTCTGTATGTTGGGCGGTTGCTGTTTGATCTGTCCGAGCGATGTGGCTGGATGCGTCGCATCAGCATGATGCAGGCGATTGGCGAAACCAATCTGGACTTCATGAAGTATCGCAACCAGCTGTTTACTGTGTCGGCTGTAGTCATCGCGATTGGGCTTGGAGCCTTCTTTGTTCGCGGTGAGAAGAACTACGACATCGACTTCACCGGCGGAACCATGGTGTCCTTCCAGACCACAGAGCCGCAGAAAACGGATGATGTGGCAGCTGCACTCAAGGCTGAATTCGGCGACGATTTCGCTCTGGAGCGGCTGACGGTCGGTGCTGAAAACACGGAAGGTGTGGGGCGGTACTTCCGATTGCGGTCGACAGAGCGGGACAGTCATGATGCGGATGCGGCGTCTGGCGAGGAAGCACAGACGCTGACTGCGGAAGACCGGGTTCGTGAAAAAGTCAACAAGGCGTTCGCCGGCAGCGGGAATATCAAACTCCGCATGGTGACTCTGGAACCAGGGGCTGTGCGACCGATTGAGATCGATCCCAATGATACGTCAGTAGCCGCCGTCACGCGGTTGCGGTTCAAGGGGGGCTCAGAGTCAGAGATTGTCTTCAGTGACGAAATCGCGATGGGGACCGCCACAGACCTGATTGCCGCAAAACTCGGCGAAGTGCGTTCTGCTGATGCTGCAGAACTGTTCGGCCTGGAAGGGACGGCGGGTTCTGGTGTGGAAGCCGGTGAACGTTCTGTGAAGAAGTACACCACCTACGTGGTCCGCACGGTCGCAGACGTGAAAGCTGAAGAGCTGACCGCAGCACTTGCAGCAGCTCAGAAATCTCTGGCCGCGACTCCGTTGTTTGATGAAGTGAACACGTTCGCTTCCGCCGTAGCTCAGGAAACGCGTGTCGACGCCACCATTGCTGTGTTACTCAGTATCCTTGGAATTTCGGCCTATATCTGGTTCCGTTTCCAGAATGCTGTGTTCGGTCTGGCGGCTGTTGTCTCTCTTGTTCACGACGTGTTGGTCACCCTCGGCTCTCTGGCTGTGGCCAGCTGGGTCTCCGGAAGTGCCATCGGCAATTTGCTGCTGATTGACGATTTCCGGATCAACCTGTCGATGATTGCCGCGTTCCTGACGCTGGTTGGATATTCGTTGAATGACACGATCGTGGTGTTTGACCGAATTCGTGAAGTTCGAGGCAAGAATCCACTGGTCACCAACGAGATCGTCAACACATCACTGAACCAGACCCTGGGGCGAACCCTGATGACCGGGGTCACGGTATTTATTGTGGTGTTGATTCTGTATATCTTTGGCGGTTCAGGGGTTCATGGGTTTGCCTGGTGCCTGTTGATCGGGTCCATTGCCGGAACCTACAGCTCAGTCTACATCGCCAGCCCGTTTCTGGTCTGGTTCCTCAGCCGTAACTCCACAGGTGTGAAGGCCTGAGCGGCTTTGCGGTTCTCTCACTGGCTGTTTGAAAGCAGCCGGAATCGGTGTCCTTTCAATGCCCGCATCATTTCGATGCGGGCGTCTTCCATTATGGTTCCGCGACTACGGTCGCTGAGGAGCTTTGTTCGGAATGATTGACGAATCGCCTCTGCACTGGACAACGATTGACGCGTCTGAACTCTACGAAGTGCCGCGTTGGGGGAACGGATATTTTTCCGTGCATCCTAATGGCAACCTGATGGTTCACCCGGATCGAAATCAGACTCGCGGGGTCGACCTGAAGGAGCTGGTTGAACGATTGCAGATGCGCGGACTGGACGTCCCGGTTTTGCTGCGGTTCAACGGCATCATTCGCGACCGTTTGTATGTTCTGCACAAGGCGTTTTCCGACGCCATCAAAGAGCACAATTACCGTGGCAACTACGCGTGCGTCTATCCGATCAAGGTGAACCAGCAGCGCGAAGTGGTGGAGAAGGTCGTTGAGTACGGCCGGGAGTTTGGCTTTGGACTTGAGGCTGGCAGCAAGCCTGAGTTGCTGGCGGTGGTTGCGATGACTGAGGCGGAAACGCCGATCATCTGCAACGGATTCAAGGATGCTGAGTTCATCGAGATGGCGTTGCTGGCTCAGAAAATCGGCCGCCATGTGATCCCGGTCGTGGAGAAATACACCGAGCTGGAATTGATCCTGAAGTATGCCGAGAAACTCAACGTGCGCCCACAGATTGGCATGCGAGTTAAACTCGCAGCGCGCGGAGCGGGGCGATGGCAGTCCTCCGGCGGCTATCGTTCCAAATTCGGTCTGCGCGCCAACGAAATTCTTCAGGCGCTGGACGAGTTGAAGCGTCGGGGAATGGAAGATTGCTTCACTCTGCTGCATTTTCACCTTGGAAGTCAGATTACGAACATCCGCCAGGTGAAAGCCGCGTTGAACGAGGCTGCTCGGGTCTATACCGAGCTGGTAAAACGTGGGGCTGGGCTGAAGTACATGGACGTCGGCGGTGGTCTCGGAGTGGACTATGATGGTTCGCAGACCAACTTCGAATCCAGCATGAACTATACGCTGGAAGAGTACGCCCGCGATGTGGTTTACACCCTGCAGACCGTGTGCGACGAAGCTGGTGTTGAGCATCCGCACATTATCTCCGAAAGCGGTCGTGCGATTTCAGCTTTCCACAGCGTGCTGGTGTTCGGTGTGCTGGGCGTCTCGCAACAGGGAACCGAAGATACTTCGGATGCCGCGTTAGCGCCACCGGATGACTCGGAACAGGTGCTGCATGACCTGTATCAGAATTACCGCGGGCTGACTCAGCGAAATGCGCTGGAAACCTTCCACGACGCACAGACGTCCGTGGATACGGTGATGACGCTGTTCAACACAGGCTATCTGTCTCTTGAGCAACGCTGCCTGGCTGAGAACATTTACTTTGCCACGTGTTACAGAATCTGGCAGATGACGAGCACGATGGACTTCATTCCGGAAGAACTGGAGCGCCTCGACAAGCTGCTGTCGGACAACTACTTCTGCAACTTTTCGCTCTTTCAGTCCTGCCCGGACTCGTGGGCGATCAAGCAGCTGTTTCCTGTGATGCCGATTCATCACCTCGATAACCGTCCGACGCGGCACGCGGTTCTGAGTGACATTACCTGCGACTCGGATGGGAAGATCGATACGTTTATCGATCGCCGTGATGTACGTCGCACTCTGATGCTGCACGAATATGACGGCGCCCCGTACTACCTCGGCGTCTTTCTGATTGGTGCCTATCAGGAGATCCTTGGAGACCTGCACAACCTGTTCGGCGACACAAACGCCGTGCATGTCGACATGTCCGAGAGTGGTGATGTGATTCTTGATACGATCATCAAGGGAGAGACGGTCAGTGAAGTGCTGGATTATGTCCAGTTCCGCGGACGTGACCTGATCAATCGCCTTCAGGTGGCAGTCGAAATCGCGGTTCGTGAAAACAAAATTGATCACACGCAGGCTGGTCAGTTCGTCAAGTTCTACGAGGAAGCACTGAACGGTTACACGTACCTCGAAGAACCCGACGGAGAATGATCCGACGCAGCCAGTTGGGAACATAATGCGAGGTGAATTCGGTCGCTGGCAATGTCAGCGGCCGCCCCCTCGTAGTTCGCCAACCGAAAGTCGCGTTTCGCTCCGTCGAAACGTGCGTCCAGCGTTCCGCAGCACACCGGCGAGCGGAGGTTGTCAGACCTCCGAGATGCTTGTCTCGACTTGATGGTGGTGCGTCTCCGGGGTGTTCTACTCGGTGGGCTGAAGCTGCACCGCTCACCAGTTTGAAAGTCGACTCGCGGTCATCAGGCAAAAAACGCCCCTGAGCTCCCATGTTCACATCGTTTCGCTAATCCAGGCTCCGGCTGTTCACTGCTGAAAGCATCCAAAAAACACCGGATCGCAACCGAGCCCACGTGGTCTTCCGCCCGATAACCTGGGGGTTCGAACTTTATTCTTCGGTGTTGTTTTGGACGATCGGCAGATCAGGCCGCGTTCGGTCTGCTACGCCCGTTGTCCCACTCCGTTATCGTCGCGGCTCTGCAGGGTCCCTTTGCAGGCCCTTCCTTTTCGAGTACTGCGTCCTGCATCGGCGGGCGAGCGGGGAGCCTGGGAATTCCCGTATTGGTTGCATTCGATCTGTTACCTGGTTGGCGGCAACGCAGTCAGCGTAAAGGCTTCCGGATCAAAAGTGTAGAAGACGCGGTCTGGAAAGGAGATCTGCAGCTCCTGCAATTGTCTTTCATCATCGGGATATCGGCAAATGAGCACGTTGCCCGTGTAGTTGGGACGATTGACGACGTAACTCAATTGCGGATCCGAGCGGCGTTCGTCGATCAGAATCAGGCAGGGATGCTGCACGGCTGCAGATTCAGTCATTCGCCGGAAGAGTTCATATCGAACCCTCGAAAAACTCTGTTCCTGAATCGCCATGGTCACTCTTGAAGTGCCCCATAGAGATTCTGCATTCAGCCATGCAGGAATCAGTACGGCCCCAAGGAATGCAGCCATCCAGCCAATGGCAACCGGCCGACGGATCCACTGCTGCATTGTGTTCAGGCCGGTTTGAATCCCACCCGCTGCCAGCATGATCAGCAGGGGACTGGTTTCGAAAACATAGTGCCAGTGCAGAATTCCGTCGTACCAGTACGGAATGTGCACCAGATGCAGACTGACAATTGCTGCAGCCACCAGTCTGGCACCGACCGCCTGTCTGTCTGCAAACAGGCAGGTCCAACTGCCAATGGGAACCAGCAGCAGCAGACCGGCAATTCCCATGGTCCAGACAACACTGGCAAGCAGGCGGTTTCCCACGTTGCTAACCGCCAACTCCGGTGTCAGATTTTCAGCCCACTGATCATACTTGTTCAATATCGACGATTGCGGAGGCCCAGCGGTTCCATTAGCGAACCCGAATCGATGTCGCGGGGTCCAGGTGTTCGTGTAGAACTGATAGGCAGAGAGGTTCCACTGTCCCGTGATCCGCTGATTCATCCATCCTGATGCACCGAAACCGATCAGCAGCGGAGTGCCGATCGCCAGCACGGGCACCAGCATTTGCAGGCTGGGTTTCCGCTGAAGACTTCGCACGATCGTGGTGAGGAACCAGAGACCGAACGGCAGACCAAATCCGGCAGCCGTCATTGGCCTTCCAAGCATGGCCAGTGTCAGGGCAATTCCGGCGATGAGTGCCTGCGATTGCCGTCTTTCATCCATGAACTTCAGAAAACTCAGCAGGAACACGGACAACGCCAGCAGAGTGGGGTGATGCGCCAGCAGCAGATTACTGAAGACAGCCAGTCCCGGACTGACCGCGATCAGCAATCCTCCGATGGCAGCAATCGCCGGGGGGTAAAGTCGTCGCAGACTGCGATGGAAAAAGCCGCAAGCCATCGCTCCTGCAAGCCAGTGACCGAAGATCGGGACGCCAGCCTGGACAAAGGCCATCATCCACAGACCCGTCCAGGGAAAGTAGCGACTGGCTGTCACTGGTCTGTTCAGCACATGGATCTGATGGAATACGTCTCCGCCAGTTGTCATCGCAGGCCATGCCACTCGCCCAGCCAGAAAGGTTTCAGCCTGCACAAGATAACTGTACTCGTCGTGGTACGCTGGTGGCAGCTTGTAAAATGGCACTGTGACCGACGTGTCGGTGCCTGCCGGCGCGAGCGGAATCTGGCGGAATCCAATTGCGACGCTCATCATCAGTGAGACCAGACTCAACCCAATCGTAACCGGGTAGCCCGCCGCCCATTCGCGCTGAGTTCGCGGGTTTTCAGTCCTGCCGGACCTGCGCACACGAGGGAACATCCACGCGAGCAGCGGCAGTGTCAGAAGCACCAGCAGGGGACACGTGGTATCGGCATTCCACGCCGAAAACCATCCCAGGACTCCCGCGGGCGTTTCCGCCAGTTGCAGGATCCGACTGCCTTCAAACCAGAGACAGAACGCCGTTGTCAGAAGCCATGCTGCAAGCACAACCATTCGAGTGGCAGGTTTCAGCCCGGGATCAGTAAGATTCTTTTCGCCCATACTTCCCGCGCCCTTTCGGGGTGATCAGACTCCGGAACCTGTATCACGCAGAAGTGTACAGATCACCAGCCCTGCTCTCCATTCGGCGACTCGGCCCGCTTCATCCCGTCATCGGTTCACTGTACGATCAGAGAATGGCGAGTGGATTTCTGCGCGGTTCCAGTGTTCCACGGGTGACACCCACACGATTCATCGCAGCCAGTGACTGCCAGACGTTCGCTCCTGTCTCGGTCCCCTGCAGCAGCGCTCGATAGAGTTTGACCAGTCGCTGAATCTCCGATGATGATTCACGCAGCAGTTCGATGCGAAATCGAGTGATGCCGGGTTGCCGAAGCTCCGGTACGATTTCGGCAGAACTCTGTGCCACCGCATTGAACAACGTGTTGCGACATCCGACGTCGGCAATCAGAGGATGCTCCATTCCCGTGCGGTCCCGCAACTCGACCTGATGCACGTCACAGGGACGACCGCAGTTGGTCTTGTTAGTCCCCGGCGACAGCATGGCACAAAACACACAGTGCTCCATGTGAAACATCGGCATGTGCTGATGAATGACAATTTCCAGCCAGTCCGCCGGCACGGCCGAGACCAGATCCAGCAGCTGCTCACGATTCAGGTCATAGGACGGAGTGATTGAGCGCAGCCCGCGAGACATCAGAAAGTCGGCCGTCAACTCATTGGTCACATTCAGCGAATAGTCACCGCTGACAGGGATGCCGTGTTCGCGGAAGAAGTCGAGGCCGCTCAGATTACGCACAAGGACACCATCCGGCTCCGCCTTCGTCAACATGCGGAACAGACCCATTTCCTCTGGTTTTTGAATCCTCGGAGGCGCTAGCAGAATCGGTATTCCGGCACCCCGCGCCATTTGCACCGCGTCACGATACTCCCGCAGATCCGGGAAGTCGGCAATCAATCCATCGACACCTGTACCAATGGCCGTCTGAATCTGATTCAGTGTTCGACACATCAGAATCAGCTGCGGTGCTCGGGCTGGTGATGCGGTTGCTGAAGTCAGCCGCTGATTCTGCAGTCGCTGCACTGCCCCCGGGGCAGACATCGGACGCACCGGCGCCGGCAGAGACGCATTCAATTGAGCCAGCATCTCCCGACGCAGGCGACCAAGGACACTCAACGGGACCATCGGCTGCCCCTCGATGGTGACCTTGAACTCACGCAACTCAAACACCGATCCACCAAGCCGGCTGAGTTGTTCCCGCAGTGTGTCTTCTGAAATCGGATGCTTGTTGGCGACGGCCAGAATCTCTTCGGACTGCAGATCGCAGACACAGCCGTTTTCGGCACGCCCACGAATTGTGAGATGCTGCCCGGCGCTGGCCTGCACTGTCAGCGATAGTCCCACGCGCCGAATCGGGTCCGCGGTTTCAAACGTCCGACGCAACCGCTGATTCAGGCGAGGATCATCCGTTTTCCAGATCTTCTGTCCGACATAAATCTGAGACAGGTCCATCGCCGCTCGTTCAAATGTCAGCTCGACCAGACCACTATCCACAGATTCCCCGACAACCTGCCCGGAGTGTCGGACGTGATACACCCGACCACCCTGTTCCCGCCCATTCAGGCGGTCTCCTTCAAACACCACTCCGTCGCCCGCCTGGACACAGTACTGCAGTTGCACCTCGACGGAATCCCGGAAAATCCTCGTGACCGTGCCCAGTAATACTCCCCGCTTGGCTGAACTGGTTGCCGGAACCAGCATCTTGTGGTCGCAGCCCTTCAACCATCCCGGAGAAAATCCGCGGGAGAACGACTGCTCCAGCTGCTGCACCTGCCGAGGACTGAAGTCGATTGGCAGTCCACGCACGGCTGCGTCCAGTGCCTCGCGATAATGGCTGGTGATATTGGCGACATACTCCGGCGTCTTCAAACGCCCCTCAATCTTGAATGAAGAGACCCCGGCAGAAAGCAATTCGGGAAGTAAAGGGAAGGCAGCCAGATCCTGTGGACTCAGCAGATATTTCTGATCTCCGGATTCCCGATCCTCGCCATCGCAGACGATTTCGTAGGGTAACCGACAGGCCTGAGCACATTGACCGCGATTGGCACTGCGGCCGCCCAGCGATTCACTGGTCAGGCATTGACCCGAATACGCCACACACAGGGCCCCATGTACGAAGACCTCCAGCTCCACGGCCGTCTTCTGGTGAATCAGGGCAATCTCCTCGATCGACAGCTCACGAGGAAGTACGACGCGTTCGATGCCCAGTTCCCGAACGGATTCAATGCACTCGGCGCTGGTCAGCGTCATTTGCGTTGAAGCATGCAATGTCAGGCTCGGCGAAATCTCCCTGATCAGCCGCGCCAATCCCAGATCCTGCACCAGGACCGCATCCACCCCAGCCGTCGTCAACAACCGAACGATGGACTCCAGTTCCGGTAATTCGGAAGTAAATGCCAGCGTATTCAGAGTGACATAGCCGCGTACCGCTCGGCGATGCAGGTACTCCATGGCTTCGTGCAGGCTTTCCTGGGCGAAGTTGCCTGCACGTGCCCGCGCATTGAATCCACTGTCCAGTCCGAAGTAGACCGCGTCAGCGCCGTTCTCGACCGCGGCCCGCAGACAGGTCATGTCTCCGGCAGGAGCCAGTAATTCCGGGGGTCGCGTTGAGACCACCCCGTTGACCCCGTTCGACTCTGCTCCGCGCTGATCCATTGTCCTGATGCCTCAATCGGACAAGGTCCGAATCGCCTGAATCTGTGTTGTTCACCCACCAACCACTACAGCATTTTTCATCACTGGCGCATTCTGCTGCAGTGAAGAACCATTTTCCAGGGCAATCCGCTGCAGAATACCGCGGTTTCCGGGGGTTGGCCTACGGTACAGTGTTTGCTAAACATGTACCAGCCGGCAACGCCGGTCGAGACGTGAGTCTGTGGCCCGCCTCACGCTCTCAAAAAACGTCAGGGGCGGTTCGTCCTGCGAACCGCCCCTGTTCTGTTGTCTGCTCACTGAAATACACCACACCCCTGCCCCATCCCCCGGAGTGCGCCGTTTTGCGTTCCTCACGAATGTGACTGAAACACGCCTGCGCCCGAAAGTCCCGTGCCCGCATTCAGCATCATCATCGAGAGGGATCTGAGCCGCACGGGCTGCATGAAACAGCACCCTCAGACGGGTAAGCTCAGGGGAGAATCAGAAACAAACCGATTACCGCCGCTGTCTCCATAATCGTGGCCTCGGTATTGAACGGAATCTGGTAGTGCTTCTTCGGAGCGACTTCACCCGGACGGTAGTAGCCCAAAGCGTACTGACGCGAATGCACCGGGTGCAGGACCATTTGATAGGGAAGACCCACAAGCTGCCCCGCAAACCGCCCGGTTGAGGCGAATGGCTGGATCAGTGGATGGTAGGTATGACCGTATCGCTCCAGAGCCGGGTCCTCGAAGTACAAAGGATAGTGGTAGAAGTTTGTCGGAGCCCACTGCAGGACGGTCGGGCTGGATTGTCTTGCCAGGTATTCTCCCTTGTCCAGGCGGGAGTCAAAGTCCTGTGGCAGCTGCGTGGCATCAATGTCCCTCAACGCATAGCTCAGGGACGGCTTGATCGTGCGAATGTCCGTCTTCAGGCGGCTGCTGGAGGTGCTGGTTTCCTCAACAGGCTCCTGCACTGTCGCTGCCACCTGCTGAACAGGTTCCGAGTACATGGCCAGCGGCCGTGTCTCGTAAACGTCCGTCTGTGGCTCAGCAGGCTGCTCGTAAGTGTGTTTCTTCCACGCCGCTGAAACGGCTTTATTCAACGATTTCCGCTTTTGTGGCGAATTCTGACGGGGCTGCTTCCGGACAGTCTCTGTGTCCCACAGCTGCCCCGCAGGGACAAAAGATGTCAGGTCATGCATCCCGTCCAGGTATTCGTCCAATTGTTTCTGATAACGTTGCCCCGCACCGCCGGCTGGATCGTCTGCGACGGCCGATGGCAGGCATAGACTGAGCGTCAGCAGGCACAGACGGGCCAGCGTTCGGCCAGTCACACAGCGCTCAGTCTTTGGGCGCGTGTTCCACTGAGTAATTGGGGGATTCCTGAGTAATCGCGATGTCATGTGGATGGTTCTCCCTCACCGAGGCCGCAGAAATCTCGATAAACCGAGCCTTCGTACGCAGGTCACTGACGGTGCCCACCCCGACATATCCCATGCCGGAACGCAGTCCACCAGTCAACTGATACATCAGCGGCTGCAGGGCTCCTTTGTATGGAACGCGACCTTCCACGCCCTCAGGAACCAGTTTTGTCTGGTCCGTCGATGTGGCATGTCCCTGCCGGTAACGTTCACTACTGCCTTTGATCATTGCCCCCAGCGACCCCATTCCCCGGTACCGCTTGAAGCTTCTTCCCTGGAAGAGAATCATCTCTCCCGGACTCTCGTCAACTCCTGCCAGCAGGCCGCCAATCATGACTGACGACGCTCCGGCCGCTAAAGCCTTCGTGATGTCCCCGCTGAAGCGAATTCCTCCATCAGCGATAATCGGAATATCGGTTCCAGACAGGGCCTTCGCTGCATTCGAAATTGCCGACAATTGCGGAACACCAATACCTGAGATGATTCGGGTGGTACAAATTGAACCTGGCCCGATCCCGACCTTCACGGCGTCGGCTCCGGAATCCGCAAGTGCTCGCGCACCCGCTTCCGTGGCCACATTCCCCGCGATGACGTCGATCCGCAGCGTTCGTTTGATTGCCCGAACCGTCTCAATCACATTTTTCGAATGCCCATGTGCACTATCCACCACCAGAACGTCAACACCTTTTTCCACAAGTTGCGTGGCACGATCCAGATCAAAAACCCCAACCGCCGCGCCAACGCGCAGTCGACCGCGTGAATCTTTGGAGGCCCGCGGAAACTGCAGGTTCTTGTCAATGTCCCGGATCGTAATCAGCCCTTTCAGCTGAAAATGCTCATCCACCAGCAGCAGCTTCTCAACCTTGTTTTCCAGCAGAATTCGCTCGGCCCGCTCCAGACTGGTGTCCTCTGGCGCGGTGACCAGGTTGTCCCTGGTCATGACCTCTGAAACAGGTCGCTCTTTCGATTCCAGAAATCGCAGGTCCCGACGTGTCAGAATACCTACCAGTCGGCCATTGACGGTGATGGGCACTCCCCCGATATTCCGTTCGTCCATCAACCGGGCCGCTTCACCGACCGGGGTCTCAGGAGGCAGTGTGACCGGGTCCACAATCACGCCATGCTCGCTCCGCTTGACGCGGTCCACCTGCATGGCCTGCTGCTCAATACTCATGTTCTTATGGATGATGCCAATCCCGCCCAGCTGGGCCATGGCGATTGCCATATCGCTTTCCGTCACCGTGTCCATCGGGCTGCTGACAATCGGGACGTTCAGCGTAATGTTGCGTGTGACCTGCGAACTGATATCAACTTCCGACGGCATCAGTTCACTGTAGCCCGGCTCCAGCAATACGTCGTCAAAGGTCAATCCCCGATAGGCAATTCGATCCTGCATGTTCCGCTTCTCCCGCCTGCCAGTTCCCGATACTCTGTGATTTCCCCGAACTTCCGTCGCCCTGCTCACACCTGAATCATGTCGTCGTCTTCAGCTGTGCGCGTCGTCGAAGTCCTGATCTTCCTCCAGCTCCGGTTCGTCTCCATCGTCCGAAACCCGCGTGGATCCTCCTCCACATAACTCTGCGGTACGAACCGCTGCGCACACATGATTCGCCAGCCTGATCAGCGCTGGCACGTCCATCAGCTCAGCCCGATTTTCCGGCTTCTCTCCCAGTTCCTGCAAAATGCGATCCACGTCAGGCTTGTCCAGCTGTCGCCGATACATGCCAATCAGCACGCTTCTCAGATGCTTACGCCGCTGGGAAAACATCCTTCGCAGAAAGTCCTGGAAAAAACGACGATCGTGAATCCGCGCCGCGGCTTCCTTGTCTCGCCAGATACTGATAATCGCTGAATCGACTTTGGGGCGAGGCCAGAAGACGTTGGGACCCAGACGCCGCAGGATCCGCACCGTGGCCTGCGACTGAATCCACACCGTCAACGCCGCATACTTACTGGAAGCCGCTTCGGCAGCCATCTTTTCCGCCAGCTCCCACTGAATCGTACACACCATCCGTTCCCATGGCAGTTCTGAGGCCAGCAGGTTGGACATCACCGGAGTCCCAACGCTGTACGGCAGGTTGGATACGAGCTTCAAACGGCCTCCGGGAATCGCAGCCACTTTTTCAAGGATCAGCGCCGTGATGTCCGGCGACAGCGTGTTCTTGTTTTTCAGGATGTCCTGGTTAACCAGCGTCACGTTGCTGCAGTCCTGAACTGCTTCGGCGGCCAGTCGTGACATGTTCTGATCAATGTCGACAGAAATCACATGACCAGCGTCCCGCGCCAGAAACGCCGTCATTCCACCGGTGCCAGTCCCCACCTCCAGCGCCACATCCCGGGGCCCGAGGTCCGCGTGTCGCACCACGAACTCAATCAGATTCACATCAATCAGAAAGTTCTGTCCAAGATCGCCGCGCGGATTGATGCCGTGCTGCCGGAACAGCGACATCAGATAGGAACGAGTCTGACGCTGAACGTCCTTCATTGCGGGACAGTGCTTTCCGGAAGAGTCTGAGAAATCACGGGGACAACCGGGGACGCGTGCACCGCTGCAGTACCAGCCAGCTGCAGTCCGGCAAGTCGTCCCTGCAACAGGTGATCCACATACTTGCCCAGAATGTCGTTTTCAATGTTCACGAGTGACCCGGGGACAACCTGTCCCAGTGTGGTCACAGACAACGTGTGAGGAATCAGGGCGACCGAAAATCGATCCGCCTGAACCTGAACCACCGTCAGGCTGACGCCATCGATCGCGACCGATCCTTTGGGCACCAACAGCCGTTGCTGCGCACCCCCAGGCTGAAACCACATGTCGATCCAGTCGCCATTGCGCTCAACCGCCAGCACCCGAGCTGTTCCGTCCACATGCCCCTGCACAAAGTGACCACCAAGTCGCGATTCCGCCCTCAGGGATCGTTCAAGGTTGACACGTGTCCCCGGCTGAAAGGTCCCCAGCGTCGTCTTCGATAACGTTTCTTCACCCGCTTCGAAGTCGAGGGCCGAGTCGGTTTGTGAAACCACCGTAAGACAACAGCCACAAATCGAAATGCTGTCGCCCAGAGCGACCGAGGAGGCTGGAAAGCAATCTGAATCCGGTTCAATCGTCAGGCGCAGTCCCACCGGCATAGGTGAGACCTTCACGACAGTGCCCTGTCCTTCGACGAGACCGGTAAACATGGATGATTCAGTGCAACGAAAATACGGGTGTTTTCAGAGAAAGACCATCGCGGGAAAAGCTTCGCAGAGTCATCACGTTGCGAAATTTGCTTCCGACGAATCGTTGCGAGCACAGTCTATCAGGTTTGCACCACAATGCACGCGCAGAATAAAGTTTCCGAAGTTGCATAAATTGCTGACCATTCGGGTTTTCCCTGTGCTGCCGCTCGCCGGCCGCAGCCGCCCATTTTCCGTCCTCCCCGCCGGACTCAGAATGTCCGGATTTCCCATCCAAATACCGCTGAATCACAGCTTTCAGCGCCTCTTCACCCCCTGCGAAACAGCTTCCCACCCGGTATGCCTCCGCCATCCCGGAAAATGTTGGCAGACCCGCCTCAACGGATTGCCTCACTTCAGTAAACCTGTTACCATCGCACGCGGCCCGGGCTATAGCGCAGCCTGGCTAGCGCGCTTGACTGGGGGTCAAGAGGTCGTGGGTTCAAATCCCGCTAGCCCGACTCCAAAACGGATAACAGCTCCTCGATCTCAGGATCCAGGGGCTGTTTTCGTTTCCTCCCCGGAGACAGCAGCGTTGGCAGCCGTCGCTGCTCCTTTCGCTCCCCTCCACGCCAGAATCCAGGTCCGCTCAGTGACGGATTCGCCGTAAGCCATCCACCGATCGGTTGCCCGCTGAATCGACCGGGCCCTCACAGTCGCTGCCCACGCTCTTCGCCGCGACTATTCCAACACTGAACCACCCTTCCCGGACACAGACTGAGCCAGCCGCTCCACACGATCGGATTGCTCCCGAAACGCAGGTGCCGCCGCATTGAAGTTTCGCAGTAATGGCAGCAGCGTGTGCGGAGTACTGCCGGTGTCCAGAAAGTGACTCGTCAGGCTGCCACAGTTGGCCTGCAACGCCGGACCGAAACATCCATAACAACCACGATCAAACGACGGACAAATCGCGCCACACCCCGCCTGTGTGATCGGTCCAAGGCAGGGAATACCACGCGCCACTTCAATACAGACCGTCCCCTTCCGTTTGCAGTCCAGACACACCGAGTGCGCAGGCAGTCGCGGCTTGCGACCGGCCACCAGCGCCAGAATTACCTCAAGCAACTGCTGACGATTCACCGGACAGCCACGCAATTCATAGTCCACGGGAATGTGCTCAGCAATCGCCGTCGAAGTTGACAGTGAGGAGATGTATTCCGGCCGCGCATAAACGCATCGCAGAAAGTCCTCATGTTGACCCCAGTTTCGCAGCGACTGGATTCCACCCGCCGTGGCACAGGCTCCTATCGTCACTACAGTCGTGCAGTCTCGACGCACAAGTCGGATCCGCTCGGCATCATGCGGCGTCGTGATGGATCCTTCGACCAGTCCAATGTCCCACGGGCCCGGCTGCATCCGACTGCTGGCCTCCGGGAACATCGCAATCTCTACGAGGCCCGCGACAGTCAGTAACTCATCCTCACAGTCCAGCAGCGATAACTGACAGCCATCGCACGAGGCAAATTTGAAGACGGCCAGTTGAGGTTTTCGGGTTGGTGCGTGTGTCATGTGAACTGTTCCCCACTACGATTTTGCACAATACGTCACTCGCACTGAATCGGTTGTCGCCACGCCGATTCCACGACCCCGCCTGCAAACCGCTCTTATCTTCCGGATCCACAACCGTGGCCAACGCACGCTCCGCCTCGCAGCAAATCGGTTCCCGCTAGAGGTCGTCAATCCGCAGGATGGACCGCAGCTTCTCAAAGTGAAACACCGGGCCTTCACGGCACAGAAAATACGGACCAAACTGACAGTGCCCACACAGGGCGATGGCGCAATTCATGTTCCGTTCCATCGAAAGGAACAGCGATCCTGCGGGAATGCCGCGTCCCAGCGCCGTCTGGATGGTATACCACATCATCACTTCCGGACCACAGGTCATCAGCATCGTATCTGCAGGGGAACGCAGCGACAGTCGCTCAAGCACCGTCGTGACCACGCCGACGCCACCCCGCCAGCTTTCGTCCGCGTGGTCAACCGTCAGCATGATGTTCAGCCCCTGCGTCCGCCAGTGTTCGTATTCTCCAGGGTACAGCAGCAACGCGGGCTCTCGCGCCCCCACAATCAGTGTCAATTCCTGATACTGCTGTCGATGATGCAGCATGTGATAAATCACCGGTCGCAGTGGCGCCAGTCCAATGCCGCCAGCTACAAGAATCACGTCCCGTCCATGACATGCGTCGACCGGCCAGCTGGATCCGAAGGGGCCCCGCAGTCCAATCGTCGTCCCTGTTGGAAATCCGGTCAGACTGTGAGTCACATTGCCGGCATCCCGAATCGTCTGCCGAATTCGCGCCGTGTCGGTCGCATCACCACTGATGGAAATTGCCGACTCTCCGACCCCCGGAACATACAGCATGGTGAATTGACCCGGTCGGAATGTCCACGCCGCTGCCTGCACCGGGTCTTCGAATTCAAGGTCGAGCGTCACGACACCGGGGATCTCCCTCGTCACTTCGGTGATGCGCACGGAATGTGATCGCCATGGATCCTGATTCTGCCCGCAGGATGTATCCATCACCCGCGCCCCTTCTCTGTCTGCCGCGAGGGGCCCTGAGGACCCGGTTCCGCCATGGTCACGCCAGCGGTCTCCGCTTCTGCCAGGTGCCGCAGCGTGCGAACTTCCTCAGTCAGATCAATCCCCGGCGGACACCAGGTGATACAGCGCCCACAACCCACACAGCCCGAGGTTCCAAACTGATCCTGCCACGTCGCCAGTTTGTGCGTCAGCCACTGTCGGTAGCGGCTGCTGATGCTGTCCCGCGACGGAATGCCGTTCACACGACTGAAGTCCACATTGAAGCAACTGTCCCACTGACGCTCACGCTGCACGCGATCGCCCGACAGATCCGATACTTCTGTCACACTGGAACAGAAACACGTGGGACAGACCATCGTGCAGTTGGTACACGACAGGCAACGCTCTGCCACTGTTTCCCAGTGCGGACTTTTCAGTTGCTGCAGCAGCAGGTCATGCAGTCCCTCAGTATCCATCTGCTTTGTGACTTGTCGTTCCGCGTCGGCACGACCCCGTTCACCCGCTCGGATTTCTTCTGACACAGCAGGCCGCAGTGGCAGCGTTTCCACCAGTAACCGCCCGCGCTCGGAACCGATTTCCACCAGAAACCCCGTATCAATTTCTGTGAGGGCCAGATCAAAGCCAGACTGGCATCGAGGTCCTGTTTTCATGGAGGTGCAGAAACAGACCGGAGCTGCCTGGGTGCAGTTCACTGCGATCAACAGAACCGCGTCACGTCGCCGCTGATAATGCGGATCAACAAACGCACCGCCCAGAAAAACTTTGTCCTGAATCGCAATCGCGGACAGCTCGCAGGATCGCACGCCAAGAAACGCATACCGCGGAGCGGGCTCATCCGGAGTGCTCATCTGCCAACTGCTTCCCACACGCTGAGCTGTCGCCACAATCGCCGCCGGTGGAAACAGAAACTGCTTCCAGGAATGCGGACCCGGCACGTACCCAAACATCCGCTGATCGTCTCGAGGCACCAGGCGATATTGCCCCGGCTGCTGCTGATCCGTCCAGCCCTGCGGCAAATCAGACACCCCGGTCAGCTCCCCATACACAATGGCGCCCTGATCCACTTTCGGTCCGACAATCGTGTATCCATCCTCCTGCAGCCGCCGCATCAGCCACTGCAGGTCGTCCCGCAGCAGAAAACTCTCCGGCCGCCTGTCGCTCGTGATCTCAGGGCCGTTGCCTGAGTCCATGGCCGGTGCGCTGAAACCGGGGCCCGCCTCTGACTCGGTCATGAGTGGTTTCTCCGTTCCGCAAACACGTCCAGCAGCTGGATCCGAGTCGCGACCAGTCGGCGGGATATCACCTGTGACAGACGCTTCATCAACACATATCCCAGCTGCGGATCTGCATCACACGACTGCTTCAGCTGCTGACTCGACAGGGCGATCAATCGCCCAAAATCAGTCATGGTGGCCGTCGCTGTCATGATCCCGTCGCTGATCAGTCCCGACCACCCGACAAGATCTCCCGGGCCAGCCGTCAGGATCGTGATGTCACCCCGCCCCGGAACTTTCATCGACAATCGAACATGACCTGAGAACACCACGAAGACGGCATCTTCCCGCTGTCCCTCACGAAACAGCACATGGCCCGCCGGCACCTCCAGCAATCGCGCCGCACGGCCCAGACTCTGCAGATCCTGATGTGTCAGCCCTTCCGCAAAACGCGTGGAGGCCAGCATTTTCAACAGATTGGGAGCATCCAGAGTCATCTGACCTCTCCGATTCCATAGCCACGTATCTCATTCAGTTGCTGACGAAGTTCCGCTCGAAAATCAGGATGCGCAATCGAAATCAGGCGCTCACCCCGCTGTCGCAGTGATAGTCCATGCAGATTCACGGCCCCATACTCCGTGACAACCCAGTGCACATGCCCCCGCGTTGTCACCACGCCCGCTCCTGGTGTCAATTCCATCACAATTCTTGAGTACCGGCCTTCACCCGCCGTGGATGGCAACGCAATGATCGGTCGACCACCCCGTGACATCGCTGCCCCCCGAATAAAATCCATCTGCCCGCCAATTCCCGAGTAAATCCGGTGACCGAGCGAATCCGCACACACCTGGCCCGTCAGGTCAATCTGCAGTGCGGAATTGACCGCAACCAGATGGTCAATCTTCCGCAGCAGGTTGGTGTCGTTCGTCATGTCGCACGGTAGAAAACACACCTGAGGGTTGTCGTTCACAAAATCAAACACGCGCCGAGTTCCATTCACAAAACTGGTCACGATCCAGCCCGGATAAATCTTCTTCCGACGATTTGTGATGACTCCCGCTTCCACCAGATCCACCACCGGATCCGAAAACATCTCCGTGTGAATGCCCAGATCCCGCTTGTTCTTCAATCGCCGCAGCACGGCATTCGGAATCGTTCCGATGCCCATCTGCAGCGTGGCTCCATCGTCAATCAACTGAGCAATTTGCTCGCCAATCGCACTATCAATCTCCGATTCTTCTTTTGCCTCATGTTCAAATAAGGGCCTGTCTGTGGCCACCCAGGCGTCAAATCGCTGCACCGGAATCGCCGTCAGGCCAAGAGTTCTTGGCATCTGCTGATTGACCTCCGCAATCAGAATTTGCGCTGAATCCGCCGCCGACCGCGCAGCGTCCACCGAGGTCCCCAGCGAACACATGCCATGACGGTCCGGCGGCGATACCTGCAGAATCGCGGCGTCCAGCGGAATCGTGCCGTCCCGAAACAAGTGCGGTATGTCCGAAAGAAACACCGGCACAAAATCGGCAACGCCCTGCTGCACGGCCTTCCGGACCGGCTGGCCCGTAAACAGCGATACCGACCGAATTCGCTGCTGGCAGTCAGGAGCAATAAACGCGGCCGGTCCTTCCGTATGCAGGTGAAACAGCGTGATGCCCGTGAGATCACTGCGGCGGCTTAAGGCTTCCAGCAAAGGAGTCGGCGTGGCAGCAGCCCCATGCACAAAAATGTTCATGCCGGATCGCAGAATCTGTACCGCTTCGTCCGCCGTAACCGGCCCGCGCTGATTTGTCGCCATCAGTTCGCTCACTCCTCCCGGATCGTCCCGCTGCTCACGGGCCCGCGAATTCAATTCATACTGAACAGCCCCTTGTTCTATCAGGCCGCTGCCTCCGTATCGACAAATGCAGTTCCGATACCACCTGGTTCTGTCCGAGTTCCCGGGGAGAATAAACCCGCAGCAGCAGCTTTCGGTGAACTACGTCCGAATGCGGAACAGGGTCAGCAGTGTTCCATCCGGTTGGGAAATTCGACGCATCCCGGAGACGCACCGAAAAGAGACTTCCCCGACCGACGTGTCTGAACCGGCTGACTGTGTCCGCAGGTTTGCTGAGCGCGACACACCCACACCAACGCACGCACAATCGCCCCCCATCAAACGAAAAAAGCTGCCATCCGAATGAATGGCAGCTTCTGGAAAATTCGACAGCACATGGAACCGCTTACGACGACCAGCGGGACCGCCCGGATCGCCGTCGTAGGGCCCCGCAATGACCGATCAGCCAACAAATGTCTTTTTCTTCAACGCAGCAAGACGAGACTTGGTGCGTGATGCAGTGTTCTTGTGAATCAACTTCTTGGCCGCTGCCTGGTCCAGTGCTTTGGTGACCAGTGAAAACTGAGTGTCTGCGGTTTCCTGAGTCGGCTTGGTGGCCAACAATGCTCGGAAACGCTTTACGGTCGTACGCAAAGTGCTACGCTGCTGACGGTTCCGTTCGCGGCGAACGTTGGACTTCCGGAGAGACTTTTCTGCAGACGCTGAATTGGGCATAGTAGTCGGTGTTTTTTAGGTGGAAACGAAAACCGAGACGCAAAGACCGGTAATGAAAAATGCCGGAAGTCAACACCCCGAACCGCTCTGAAACGTCCGGGACCACGCAGGATAGACAGATTCTCGGAAAATTTCCAGCCTGATCGGCAAAAACACGACGGATCTGCATCAAAAACTAAAGCGAAGTGTGGAAATCGCGGAAATCCCAGCGTTTCTCACGTTCGGGCTTTAGAAAAGGGGTCAGGACCCAATAGCCAAATGGCCCGAAGGGTGCTTCGCACTATTGGGTCCTGACCCCTTTTCTAAAGCAGCCAAATGGCCCGAAGGGTGCTCCGCACTATTGGGTCCTGACCCCTTTTCTAAAGCTTCCGCAAAAAAGTGCGGTGTCGCCGGCACGGGTGCCGGGTTCAAGGGTAAAGGAGTGTTGGTGGCTGGAGCAGTTCGCTGCTGCCCGACAGTCGTTCATCAGGGCCGCTGCCGGGATTTCCTTTTCCTGACGCAATCACCCATACTCTCGGTCCGGCGATGGGTCTCCAAACCGGTCGCCATTCTCTGTCCTACCTTTTCCGGAGTGTTCACATGAAGCCTGGCAAACTCGGAATGATGTGTGTGGCATTGGCTCTTTCCGCTTCCGCAGTCGCTCAACCACCACAGGAGGGCCGACGACCTGAAGGGGGTGGCCCGTTCGGTCAACCACCCGGCATGCGAGGCCGCTTTCCCAACCCGCTGCTCGACGCTCTGGATAAAGACAAAAACGGCGAACTCTCTGAAGAAGAAATCGATGGTGCCGTCGCTGCCCTGAAGTCCCTCGATCGCAACAAAGACCGAAAACTCGATGGTTCCGAACTTCGCCCCATGCCCCAGGAGATGGGACGCGGCGGATTTGGTGGCTTCGGCGGCCCAGGTGGCCCCGGTGGATTTGGCCCCGGTGGCCCCGGCGGGCAGAACGGTGGTGGCGAAGCCATGCTGGAACGCATGATGGCCATGGATGCTGATAAGGACGGAAAACTCTCCAAATCAGAACTTCCCGAACGACTCCAGCCCATGCTGGAACGCAGTGATCGCAACAAAGACGGTGGTCTCGACCGTGAAGAAGTCATGGCCATGGCTCGCGAACGTATGGGCCAGGGCCAACCCGGGCCCGGTCAGGGACCTCGCCCCGGTGAGTTCCTCAATCGCATGATGGAAGCCAGCGATGCAGACAAAAACGGAAAACTCACCGGCGAAGAAATTCCACCCTTCCTCCGCGAACAAATGGCCACGTTCGATGCCAATAAGGATGGTGAACTTGATAAGGCTGAACTGGAAGCCGGCATGGCCGCCCGGATGCGAGAAGGTTTCGGTGGCCGCGGCGGTGAAGGTCGTGGCGGCGAAGGTCGTGGCGAAGGTCGCGGTGAAGGTCGCGGTGAAGGTCGCGGTGAAGGTCGCGGTGAAGGTCGCGGTGAAGGTCGCGGTGAACGCAACGAAGGCGAACGAGCCCGCCCACAGCGTCCACCCGTCGAAGATGCCGCCCCAAATCCTCCTGCCGGCGATGACGCGGACGGTGGCGACAGGAAAGAAAGAGCCGACGGCGATGGCGATAAAGAAGACAGTGACAAAGAAGGCAGCGAAAAAGAAGATGGACGCTGATCGCCAATGATTTGAAGGCGAACTGCCGGCACGCGTGTCGCTCCTGCTCGCCCCCCCAACTGACAGCGATTGACGGTCACTCAACCAGACAACAGAGCGAGGGATCGATGTGGGTGCTCCTCCAGGCATCCACGCGATCCCTCTTTCCTTGCGCTCCCCGCCACCACGCGACCAAATCACAGACCCACGAACACGAGTGCGACCGTCCTGGCGATCGTCTGGCTTCGGCGTTTGATGTTTGATGCACGGAGGAATATTGGGAGAGGTATTCCCTGACTCTTTTTAGACTCTCTGCGTTCCGGTCGCAGCGAGCGTGATACCAACCGCGCGGAGTCTGTGCAGATGTCACACAAAGACGGGACGTCAATATCGGTCCCTGGTGAGGCGATTCAGGGCATGCTGGCGATTTACTGAAAATTGATCCGACTTGCCTGAATCCTCTTCATTTGTGATGCACATTGAAGTGCACCACAGATTTCACGGATGGCCACAGATTGGGAATGAGCTCGATCGGTGCGCGCGGTGTTCTCGGTGGACAGACGGGGCCCAGCAGCAGCTGGGGGCCTTGATTTCACGGTCGTTTCTGACATTCGATTATGGAACCTTAGTGCCCTCCTGTAAACACTCGAAGGATTTCGAGCGATTTTTCAAGCAATTCTGGTGCCTTGTCTGGTCGGACCTCAGTTCGAGTGTGAAACAAAAAGGTTTGTCCGTCCGCCTCGAAACAGAATCCTCGTGTTCGTTGCGATATCAGGAAAGCTCGGACTGCCGGCGTTAAGATCGCTTGAATCGCAGCCGCGTCCGACCCCTGAAGGTGATAGGCAGAATTGAATTCCGCGTCGTCAGGATGCTCTGTGAAGGGGAAAACGGCCGTGTTTCGCATGAGCTTTATCGCGTGTCGAGACAGCCAGGTTGCCGGCTGAATGTTGAAGTGCGGAAGCGCAAGCAGATCGGAACGGACCAGGCAAATGGTAGAGGTCTTAATTCCACCGTCGCCGTCAGGAGTGACGTAGTCGACTATGCATCGCCAGCAGCCATTTGCTTCGGATTTCAACAAATGCCGAGCGTGTGCGTTACCGTCCGAGAATGTGTTCCAGTGAGAGTACTGCTGCAAGTCACTGGCATCTCTCTCCTCGTAGGAGAAACCAAGGATCACAGCAATTCGTTGCCACGCCTGTGATCGCGAACCGTGTATGCAGTACTTGAGCAGGCCGAAGACCCCGCACAGGGCAACGCTGCTGATCACGAGGATAACGAGCCCAAATGCCGAGGAGTCGGGAAACCTGAACACAAGAACGACACTTTCGAAACGAAGAACGAGACGGTCCACCAGAGTGGCGGCGAGCGATTATCGATTTCAATGCAGACAGCTCCGCCACTCCGTATCAGCCGCGTGTTCGCATTTCCGTTTCACTGTGATTTGTGATGTTGCAGTGCGGCGAGTCGATCGTGTAAACCTTGTCGGCTGAAACGAGTTTGTGGCAGTGAAATTACGGCGATGCGGGTCAGAGAGCAAGTTGACAGGGACCAGTTTTCCGGTCATAAGCGGAAAACTGACGATTCCTTTCGCCTTTAGAGCACAGTGGGGATGATATCAATTGCGTCGAGTCAATGCAGATGTCACGCTAAGACGCAATATCCAGTCCGTCTGAACCCGTTATGTGTCAGTCTATTGTGGCACATCCTGGTCTCAAAGACGACTACTCCCGGCGAGACAGTTTGTCCGGAACGCTTCCAGAAGCCAGTCCGCACGAAACCCCGGCCGGCCGAATCGCCAATCACGGTGCGTGTTCAATCGTCCTCCGGGCACGACCACACGCCAGCGACTCAGCGAACTTCGTGGGCGTTGCGGCCAAGTGCGATGTCAAAGTCATTCATGGCCGGAACCATCATTGCCACCGCAGCAAATCCATAGGCCATGCAGATCCAGAAACAAACGCCCAGGTTGCCGCCCAGCAGAAATTCCGTAATCGCATAAAACGTCAGAAATGGCAGCAGCAACGCAGCCAGCGTCAAGGCATTCGATGGATTGCGGTAGGTCAGCGATGAATACAGGCCCAGACTGCCAAAACCAATAAACAGAATGAAACTCTGCAGCTGAATCGCAAACGAAGACCGCGCTTCCACCAGCAACAGCATGAACACAAATATCCCGATGCACAGAAAGAACATCGTGCCCAGGCTGTGTGCAATCGCCTGCCGTGAATTCTCGTAACTCAAACCTGCATGCAGACCCAGGGCCACGGCAAACAACGCCAGAACCGTATACGTCACACTCACGTACACGATGTTCTCCGGTGTCAGCCCCGGAACAACCCCACTGATCCCCATGGCGACCGTCAACAGCAATGGCAGCAGCAGCATCTCACGCGCGTTCCATAATGCTCCGCCAATCTTTCCAAACATGAATTCCCACGGACGCAGGTCCGTGACCAGCAGAATCTGCAGTGTCCCCCCGTCACGCTCGTTGGTGATGGAGGTGACCGCCTGTGCGTTACACAGCAGCAAACTCAAAATGCCAATGCCCAGCAGGGAAAATGCGGGGGCTGACACCATTCCCAGGACCAGACTCTCCTGAGCCTCAATTGTCGGTTGACTCCACGACGTGGCCGCAAGAACCAAAGTCAGCACAATGTATGACAGCTTGATCCAGATCATCCGCCGCCCATAGGCCCGAGTTCGCATCTCGCGCCAGATCACCGGCTGGTTCCAGACATGCCGATGCTCGCGTTTCACGACCGGTCCGGATGTCTCAACCACACCCGCCGGGGTGGCAACATCGTCCGCTTCCGCTACAGATTGATGCACTTCCTTTGAAGGATTCCAGACACGCAGACGCAGTATGGTCGTAACGATCAGAACGCCGGCCAATGCCAGCTGAACAAGGACCGAGGTCCATGCCGAAACCCGAACTATGCCCAACTGGCTCAGTTCAGGCGGATTCAGCACACGCAGCAGTCCGTCATACGGCGAAATCGCCGTCAGCGATCGATCCACCGCAACACCCAGTCCATGCGCGGCCAGCAGAAACACAACGACGCCCAGCACGCTGATGGCCAGAGTCTGAAAGGTCTTCTCTCGCCAGAATGCTACCAGACAGCCCCAGCTACCAGCCGCCAGGGTGGCCGAAAGCACAATCGCCTGCGACCACAGAATCTGTTCCCAGGTGACCCCACCCAGTAACTTCAGAAAACAGAATACCGGCCACGAAACGGCCAGCAGCACGCCCACGTTCAGCAGACTGGCCAGCAGTTTTCCGACCGACAGCTCATAGTTCCGCAGGTCGGTCATCAACAGCAGAATCAGCGTCCGCCGGTCTTTCTCCTGAGCGACCAGTGAAGCCGAAAACAGAGTCGAGAAAAACAGACTCAGGGTCAGCTGCAGCAGCGCGAAGACACGAAACGTCATGGCACTGAATGAAGCCACGTCGCCGGCAAACACAATGTCCTGAAAGCCGATCGTGGCCTGCCGCAGACTGTAAAACAGAATCAGCAGCGCCGCGACGAATCCCGATCGCATCAGGTAGTGGCTCAGCCTGCGAGGTGTTGTCAGCACCTCACGCTCAAAAATCGGACCGACAGCCACTCCGACAACTCCCTTCAGGATCTTCTTCGTCCACAGACCCCGTTACCCACGTCCATCGGTCCCATTGACCTT
This sequence comes from Planctomycetota bacterium, assembly GCA_039796955.1. GTDB lineage: Bacteria > Planctomycetota > Planctomycetia > Planctomycetales > Planctomycetaceae > SXXK01. The sequence goes on along the minus strand of JBDKIW010000232.1, from coordinate 12,474 downwards.
TTAAGATCACGCTGCCGATACGAGGCCAATCACGAACCAGGACGCCACGTTCTGGTTCGTCGCTCAACAAGCATTGGCCTCAACCGGCATCCCGTGACTCACTTCAACTGACGAGAACGCGTTTCGATCAGGAATGTTCGCTCCGCATCCGCCTGGCGGAATGCATTGGCATCCCAGACGCCCTTCAACGGAAACTCCGGCGGCAGGTTGCGACCGTTCTGCTGAAACACAGCTCGATAGTACTGCACAATCAGCATGCAGTCATCAATGTAGTCGCCCCCATAAAACATGTTGGGCTGTTTTTCGGCCAGCGCTGCCCACTGTGACATTGCCGCCTCAAGGAACTTCTGAGCGTCAGAGATCTCGACTTCCCCGTTGGCTCCCACTTTGTCAAAGCCACGCGCTTCGTTATAGGCCTGCTTCGCTTCATAGAAGGACTTCCGCGCTTGAAGCATGGCCGGGTCGCGTTCCAGGTCCGCCACGTCACGCCACTGTCGGAAGTTCGTCATGTCCAGGTTCTGAGCCCACAGGCGACGCTGCTCCTGCAGCGTAATGCCGTTCTCTTCCGCCAATGCTTTCAGTTCTTCCTCCGAGCTGTTCAACCTGTACTTCTTGTCATCCAGACCCAGAAAATCCATCTTGCCGTAGTCGTCCATCCACGCCTTGTAGGCGCGATCCCACGCGGCCAGATGCTCGTCAAATAACCCCTTTTCCGCACGTGTCTCTGCGAAATTCAGCAACGCTCGCGCCGGGCCCTGACGGAAGAACACATGCGTCATGCCCTTCACGCCAATCATCCCGTCGTTGTCGTCCTTCTCGTTCGCTCGCACAAACCATTCATGAGCCACAAGGTAACTGTCTTTGCCTTCCGGATTGATGGCCGGGTCGGGACCCGCAACATTCGCTTCCGTACGGAATCTCGGATCCGGGTCCTTCTCAAAGAACTCACGGAAATACTTCTTCTCGTCCGACACACCCATCTTGGACTGCACAAAGTCCCCGACGTTGTGAAACAGAATCGGAATGCTCTGGTTTCGCTGAGTCCCGAGGATCAGGAATTTGATACCTTCCTTGACCCAGTAAAACCGGTCGTCCACCTTGTCCCACTCACGTGACACGTTGTAGGCCAGATTCCAGCCCTGAAATTTCCAGATCTGCACATAGTGAGGTTGCAGCAGAATGATCGAATCCACAGTCGCTCGCAGCTTCGCCCACTGCTTCCGCTCCTGATACTCAATCGCCTGCAGGTGCAGTACGCTGGCAGCCGGTCCACGCAGACCCAGCAACACAAGGTTCATCGCGGCACTGGAGGGATCGACCCGCCCCAGTGTCGCTTCTCCAAGGTCGTACTGCTGCCGCTTCTGGGACAACAGACCCAGACCCGATGATCGCGTTGCTCCGGCAGTCTGCTGTGCAGGAAATCCAAGGTAAACCACAGGGACCAGCAGCAGCAGAATCCCCGCTCCGTACCAGATCTTCCGCTGACGAGAATTCACAGTGCTCATTTCGACTCCAGTTCGCGGAATTTCAACAAGGCCGCCGCAATCAGAATACACGGAAGCATGAAGCCAGCAAACACAACGACGGCCGGCACGACGACTTCACCCAATGGCACATCAAACCGGTTTTCCACAAAGGCCGCCGCCCGATTGAAAATCGTGAAGTCCGGCACAATGTTGCTGAACAACCACAACACGCTCTCAAGCGACCGGTCGGCCGCTCGCACGACATTCTGAGCTGTCTCGGAGACGTCCATGCCGACCTCAGGATTGCGATGCTGTGCAATCAACACGGCGGACTCCAGAGTCCCCATGCCCTTCTCAATCCCATCCAGTTTTCTCAGCATGAAGTCATGGAAAAACTGCCCCACAATGAAGAAAGTCAGCGTGAACAGCAGGGCCACAGGCCCCTTCACAATACAACTGACCGTGACGCCCAGCACGATGATCAGCATCAGCATCAGCGATATGTTGATCAGCGCCTTCCAGTAGCCGGCCCAGAATGGCTGATCCGCTTTCCGGATGAACAGGTCCGGTCGTGCCATCCCCAGGTACATCTGGTCGTTGATACAGGCCACTTCCACACGCAGCTCGCCATTCTTCGCCACGTCCTGCAGCAGGTCCCGCTCAATCACCCAACCCTGAGTGTCCTCGGAGACCAGAACTTCACGACGAATCAGGTCGTCGAAGAACACATACCAGCTGCGGTCGTCTGCCACCTTCAGCCGTCCACCGTCAATCGCCAGCGCCCCGGCTGTCAGCTGCTCATTCAACACCGTCACAAATCGTTCAGCATTCAACTGGGAAATCTTCGCGTCCCGCACGAGATCATCTGTCAGAGTTGCTTTCAGGCTGCTGCCCTCCAGCAACCTGCCACTCTCGTTCCACTCGCTCACAATGCCCGACAAAAATCGTCCCAGCGTCTCGTAGTCTGCCACAAACCGCAGCTTGCGTGGTACCCGTGTCAGGTTGGTCGAATCCTCGTCCCCGTCGTGGTACTCCGCCACATGGAAAGACGGCAGCGGCACTTCCAGTCGCGGCAACGCTTCCATCAACACAGGAGCCTGCGTCACCAGAGCCTCCGAAATCCGGTCCAGTGCATCAGCAAAGGCTGCATAAGGAATCTCCACCTTGCCGCCGTTCTGCTCTTCCTTCTGCCGTTCCGAAACCAACTGCCCGGCCGTACTGCCTTCCAGCAGCAACTTCGGCAGATCTCCCAGCCGCTCGTCTTTGCGATAGTCCAGCACAGATCCGGCGACCAACAGCCCGAAGTGCAGCCCAAAATAGTCCGCCGGACGCAATTCGCCCGGCGCAGTTCGCATCCGTTCCGACAGTTGCTTCAGGCGGTCGGCTGCATTCCGGTACTGCCCGTCCCGCAGAGCATCCGCGAAGGGACGCACCGCTTCGCTTTGCGCCAACATCCCGAAGGCTTCTTCGCGGGGATTTGAGGACAGTGTGTATTGCGCTGAAATCCCCTGCAGAATGCTTCGCTCTGAACCCTTGACCGTTCGGAAGGCTTCAAACCGGCATTCCAGCTGCAACTCTTCCTCACCCTGCTCGTTTTTCGTCAGTGCTGATTCGTCCAGTCCCCGGAAGACCCAGACCGCTCGGGCGCGTGAGTTGCCAAGGATGTGCGAACGATAGGCCCACACGTCGCCGACGTTCAGCCCAACTTCTGTCGGCTGGCCCTCAGCGCTGATAAAATACAGTTCACCAAACACCGGAACACGACAGTTCAGAGCGGAACGCGCCGAGTCCGGAATGCGGCGGGTCAGCCAGAACAGTCCGATCGCTCCCATCACCAGCAGAACAAACAGCGTCACAACGCCCAGTCCTGCCATACGGCCAATCACAATCTCCAGTCGCCGCGCCGGTTTGGTCACAACTGTGTGCAGTGATCGCAGCCGAATGTCTTCCGGCAACGCCCAGCAACTGAGAAACATAATGGCAGGCAGAATCAACCACGAGATCGCCGTGAACAGAAAGGTCACATGCACACTGACCTGCAACTCAGGCCGCTCATTCGCGTCGGCAATAAACCAGCCCGCGAACATCAACAGCACGGCAAACACCACAAACACCAGCAGCGCCTTGCGCCGTACCGCTTCTTTCAGAGTCAGTGATGACAAGGCGAAAATACGCCGTGGCGAGATCGACGCAATGTCAGTCAGGTAACCGATCAGACCACCTGTGAAAATCGCCAGTCCGCCACGACCATTACGGGCCAGCGACAATAACAGCGATATCCCCAGCCCCAACAGCACCAGCACACCCGATAAGAGCAGCCAGGAGGTCGTGGCAGAGGAAAAATTGTAAGGCCGAATATCAAATTCCATGGTTCGGAATTCCAGCTGCGGAATACTGTTTCAAAGACCCCGAGTCATTCAAGGACTGCATGTCGTTTACCATGCAGCACCAGCACTCGTCCAACTCACGTCGTTCACCTGCTCCAGTGAACCGCCAGCGATCAGACACACCGTCAGGACTTGCCGCCCCGTCCCGATGCCGCCACTTCTTCCGTCGAAAACCGACGACCTGGTCGCTCGCCGCTTTCGCGAACCGTCCGCAGGAACAACTGCTCCAGATCCGCTTTCGGACGGCTGAATTCCACGTCCTTCACGTTGTGCTTTTCCAGAACTCTGCGAACGTCGGCCATGGCTTCGTCCGTCAGGCTGGTCGTCCGAATCTGCATCTCGTTCCGCAGTTCCAGAAGCTCATCCACCCGACCCAGAACCTTCAGCTCACCCTGAAACAGCACGGCAATCCGGTCGCAGACGTCCTGAACGTCGGCCAGCTGGTGACTGCACATGACCACGGTCTTGCCCTGAGCCTTCAACTGGTGAATCAGGTCTTTCATCTCCCGAGTACCGATGGGGTCCAGTCCACTGGTCGGCTCGTCCAGCAACACAAGGTCCGGGTCGTTGATCAGAGCCTGCGCGAGCCCGATACGACGAGTCATCCCTTTGGAGTATTCTTTCAACTGCCGACGTCGAGCCTTCCCCAGACCCACCATCTCAATCAGTTCGTCAGAACGACGAGCCCGATCTGCGGCCGACATATTGAACAGACGGCCGTAGAAATCCAGGGTCTCGTCGGCGTTCAGAAAACGGTAGAGGTAAGACTCTTCCGGCAGGTAGCCAATCCGCTCGTTCTTGGACACGTCTGAGGCCGGTTTGCCGAGAATCGTCATCTCGCCCGAGGTGGGAAACAACAGACCCAGCAACATTTTCATCGTCGTGGTCTTGCCCGAACCGTTCGGACCCAGCAACCCAAACACTTCCCCCTTCATCACGTCCAGACTCAGGCTCTTCACCGCCTGAACTTTCTTGCGTCCCCAGAAGTCGCGATAAATCTTGGACAGATTCCGGATCTCAATGACCGCGTTTGACATATCGTTTTCGCTTCGAAAGACACCGAAAAGTGCACACACACCGAAACCCAGCCCACGACTGAACGCTCTTGTCAGCCAGACACAGGGAATTCGACAAAAAACCGGCCGAAACAAAGTCCTGCAGCCACAGTACGCGGTTTTTTTGCGAACTGTTGGCTAAAAATCCGGCCGGCTTTACGCCCGGACTACCTCAAAATCGCTGGATTCCGCAGAATCCAGCCACCCCACACGATTTCACAACCCCCAAACTCCCCCGCACCCGCCACACCGACGTTCCACCTGAGCCGCACGTTTTCTGGGAGGGCGAAGTTCCACCTGAGCCGCACGTTTTTTTGGGAGGGCGAAGTTCCATCTGAGCCGCACAAGTTCTGACATAAGTCGAATCAGCGCCCTACCGTAAATACGTGAGCGGCAACGCGCTAGCGGCCGGTTAAATTCCCACCCGGGATGGCGAAGTTCCATCTGGGCCGCACGTTTTCCGGGAGGTCGAAGTTCCACCTGAGCCGTTTATGTGTTCAGTTTGGCCAGTGCCACACAATCATGATCACGCTGCCCGTGGCAACACACACGCCCCGCCCGAAACATGCTTTCGATCCACGTCTGATCCACTCAGAACCAAAAAAGAAAGACCTGAAGCTCATCGCTTCAGGTCCTTCAGGCTTCTGATGTTGTGGCAGTTTTCAGCTCATGAAAACTGATAACCCGGCCAGGACTCGAACCTGGAAAAACAGAACCAAAATCTGTTGTGTTACCGATTACACTACCGGGTTACTTGAACACATTCCCCTGGAGACAGTGTACCACAAGTCGCCGACTTGCCAGTGCGTTGCTGCCAGGATTTTTCTTCCGCAATCTGATGCCGCCTGAACACCCGCGCCGGGCGATCAGTCGTTACGCAGCCGAATTCCGATTTCCCCCAGCTTCTGGCGGATTTCGTTCAGCGACGTGACACCGAAGTTGCGGCTGGCCAGCAGCTCGTCCGGTGTTCGTTGAACCAACTGACCAATGGTCTGAATGTTCAGCCGCGCCATGCACTTACGAGAACGAACCGACAGGTTCAGATCGCCGACCAGTTTGTTCATCATCGCCTGCTCTTCAGGAGACAGGCTCTGGTCAACCACATGCTCGCGAGAATGAATCTTATGCAGGTGCTGACCAATTCGTAGACCGTGCGCTGCCAGCAATTCGCGAATTTCCATCAGTGAGGTTTCGCCAAAGTTCTTTCCGGCCAGCAGTTCCTGCTCGCTCACTTCGGTCAGATCGCCCAGCGAATTGATGTTCATGGCCTGCAGGCAGTTGCGGCTGCGCACGGACAGTTCGAAGTCCGTGACCGGGCGGCCGAGCAGTTGCTTGAGCCGCGCTTCCTGCTTGGCCTGGTCCTCGTCGTAGTACATGCCCTGAGTCGCTTCGATGTCCTTCAGGTACAATTCAGCAAACTCGTTGTTCGGATCATATTCGCGAATCCGGCGGAAGCAGAATGCGGCTGCCTGGTAATTTTCGCGGTCTTCATACAGCAGCCCCAGATTCAGCAACGCACCGACGTAAAACGGTGGGCGCGAAAGGGACCGTTCATACAGCCGAATGGCTTCTTCGTCGTTCCCACGCAGAGCGTTCTCGGCCGCCAGCCAGAACAGGGCGCGGGAATGGTGCGGGTCCATGTCGACCGCACGTTCGAAGTATTCGACTGCGGTCAGCGAATCGCCTCGGTCCGCCCAGATACATCCCATCTGGAAAGAATATTCAGCCCGACTGGCTGCCGACGCAGCAACGCTGCGGAGCAGTTTTTCGGCTTCGTCAACACGACCGGCGGCACGAATTGCCCCGGCACGTCGCAGAGTACAGCCGACCGGATCCACACCGGCACGCGCCGCGAGGTCAAAGCGGTTGGCGGCTTCTTCCGGGCGATTCAGCGAGGTCAGGCACTGCCCATGCACATACATCGCCACGCCGTCTTTAGAGACCTGTGCGAGCAGTCGATCGGCTTGAGCCTGACGCGACAGCAGGTAGCTGCCAACTCCCGCGCGAGCCACCACGTGCTCAGCACGCTCGCCCACTTCCACTCGACGCGTCAAATCGCCGACGTACTGACGCATTTCCGTCAACTGCTTCGATCCCACTGCGTGCTCAAGCTGATGCAACTGGTCCAGCGTCAGCAGACCTTCAGACTCAAGGATTTCTCTCACATTTACCGGATTCGCTGGAGGCACTTGGTTCGCTTCCTCACAAACACCATGGAAACAGCGGTCACCAAACTGGTCCCCACTGCGATCACCTGCAACAGTTAACAAACGAAATCGCCGGGATTTCCAGCGCTCGCTGCAACCTGTAAACCTTTCAGTGTAACTTGCGGCCTTTCGTTGGACAAGTCACGCGAATTTTCGGGAAAAAGATCCGCTGCTGCCCCGAACCCGTTCGTGCGCTGTCGGCATTTCGACCGCTCCGCATTCATCGTATTTGCCCTGAAATCGCTTTTTTCCCAGAAAACTATTGGTTTCAGCGTGGTAATTTTCCTCTGAATTCCCAGCACCCGACGTCCCGGTGACCGGCGGTCGTGCCAAATTGCCGTTTTTGTTTCGCCAGAAATTTTTTCGTGCCGGCGATGCAATTCCTACACTCCCACCCCGCTGATACCATTTCAAAACTGGTCAGCCAGGACGTTGTGAACCGCGTTCACAGCAATTCTCTGGGTAATTGCCCCCGGTTCAGGCGAGGTCTGCAGGTGACTGCTGAATCCTCCCCGTGCGGTTCCTCCAGCCATCCGGAGTGGTCCTGCTCTGCGGTTTTCCAGAGATTCTGCCGCCGAAAATTGCTCGCAGTCCGAATTCATTGCCGATTTTGAGACACAGTGGATTGCGTCGACCCCGTTTTTCTCCGTAAACTCTGACGGTGCGCCGCTGAACTTCAGCAGTCACTGTTGGTCCCCTGCCTCCTTCCTTCCCCGCGTCCCACTCGCTCGTGCACTATCTTAAAGGAGCGTTCCATGCTGGTGATTCCCGGACACTTTGGTAAAGACACCTGTGACGGATATTCCCGCCGAGCCGTGATGCGAATTGGTAGCTCAGCCATCGCCGGACTCAGCACGGCCACTCTGCTGGAAAAAGCCGCAGGGGCCGCGGAAGTCAGCGATGAAGAAGCCCGCTATGGCGGCAAGGGCTTTGGCGCCGCAAAAAGCGTGATCATGCTGTATCTGCAGGGCGGACCCAGCCACCTCGACCTGTGGGACCCCAAGACCAATGTGCCGGACAACGTCCGCAGCGTCTTCACAAACATCGATACAAAAATTCCCGGGGTACAGTTTACGGAATTGCTGCCTAAGCTGGCACAGCAGATTGACCGTGCCACCCTCATTCGATCTCTCAGCTACACACCGATCGGTCTGTTCAATCACACCGCCGCCATCTATCAGATGCTGACCGGCTACACCGCCGACAACGTCAGCCCGTCCGGACAGCTGGAACCACCCAGCCCCAAGGACTTCCCGAACTTCGGGTCCAACATCGTCAAGCTGAAGCCGCTCAACGCGCCGATGCTGCCATTCGTCATGATGCCACGTCCGCTCCAGGAGAGCAACGTGATCGGCAAGGCCGGCACGGCCGGGTTCCTCGGACGCGCATTTGACCCCTATTACCTGTATCCGTCTGGCGATGACATGGACATGGCCAAGATGGAACGGGTTCGCGTGGATGACCTGACTCTCCGTCAGGATGTGCCTCTGGATCGCCTGCAGCGCCGTGCATCGCTCCGCGACACCATCAGTGCCGGCATGAAAAACATGGACCGTGCCGTGAACCAGTACGCGCTCAACGAGTACTACGAAAAAGCACTCGGCCTGGTGCTCTCCGGCAAAGCCCGCGAAGCGTTCAATCTCTCGTCCGAGTCTCCGGAACTCCGCGAAAAGTACGGCAACAACACGTTCGGTCAAAGCTGTCTGCTCGCACGCCGTCTGGTCGAAGCCGGGACACGCGTCGTGGAAGTCAACTGGCCGAAAGTCGCGAACAGCGATAACCATTCCTGGGACGTCCACACCGGACTCAGCGACCGCATGAAAAAGCAGTCCGCTCCCATGCTGGATGCAGCCCTCGCCACCCTGCTCGAAGACCTCGATCAGCGCGGTCTGCTCCAGGAAACTCTGGTCGTCGCCGTGGGTGAATTCGGACGCAGCCCCAAACGCGGGGTCAGCACCTCTGGCAACAGCAATAGCGACGATGGTCGCGATCACTGGCCATACTGCTACACCGGAGTCCTTGCTGGTGGCGGGACCCGCCGCGGCTACGTTCACGGAAAATCCGACGAAACCGGTTCCTCACCGGCGGAAAATCCTGTGCACCCCGGCGAACTGCTGGCGTCCATCTACCACGCAGTCGGCCTGTATCCTCGCCGCACGGTCTATAACCACCTGAATCAGCCCCGCGAGATGGTGAAGAATGACGCGGTCATGGAATTCTTTGCCTGATCGCTCGTTGGCTCCCGCTTCACCGTTCGCTTTCCGCCCGTGACGTCTCGTCTCGGATTCAGCCTCCTCGCAGACACTCATAAGGTCCCGCCATGCGTCGTTGTTCTCTGTTCTGCTCCCTGGCACTGCTGGTGGTCAGCGGTTTCATCAGTGCCGGTCAGCTGCCCGCGGCCGATCGTCTGATTCTGGAACCTCCCAAAGCTGCGAAGGGCCACATTGTCCTGGTGGCTGGCGACGAAGAATATCGGTCTGAAGAAGTCATGCCGATGCTCGGCAAGATCCTCAGCCAGAAGCATGGGTTCAAATGCACCGTCCTGTTTTCGATGGGCCCTGACGGGGCCCAGTACATCGATTCAAATAATCAGGAAGGTCTCCGCGGGCTTGAAACACTGGACAACGCCGACCTGCTGATCATCGCCACCCGATTCCGCCATCCGGATGCCAAACAGGCAGCACACATTGCGGCCTACCTGAAAGCCGGAAAACCGGTCATCGGACTCCGCACCGCCACCCACGCCTTTCGCGGCGGTGAAAAATTCGGCGACTCCCTGACCTTCGACCAGTTCGGCCGACAGGTGCTCGGAGAACAATGGGTGTCCCATCATGGCCACCACAAAGTCGAAGGCGCTCGCAGTGTTGTCGAACCAGGTGCCGAACAGCACGCGATCCTTCGCGGTGTCTCTGAAATCTTCGCTCCCAGCGACGTCTACGGCGTTGTGCACCTGACAGATGCCGACCAGATTCTGCTCCGTGGCGCCATTACCGAGTCCCTCGATCCCTCATCAAAAACTCTGACCGAAGACGCTCGCAATAAGCCCATGCAGCCGCTGGCATGGTTGCATCCGTACCAGCTGCCCGATGGCAAGGCCGGCAAGTCCTTCTGCACCACCGCAGGAGCCGCTGTGGACTTTGTTGATGAAGACCTGCGACGTCTGATTGTCAATGCCGCGATCGCATTGACTGGCGGTGAAGTGCCGGCGATGGCCGATGTGGCCTATGTCGACCCCTTCTACCCCACCTTCTACGGCTTCATCAATGACGGCAATTACTACAAGACACTGAACCTCAAACCCGAAGACTTCGGGTTGGGCAAAGCGCCGCATCGCGCGGATCCTCCTGGCAGCCCCGCATGGCCCCACCGCCCCGTACCCCTGCAATAATCCACCGCGGGTTGCTGTGAGCGGCGTTGCATAAGCAATGCCGCTTACGTTCCCCGGGAATAACCGTGACTGTGAGCGGCAACGCGCTAGCGGCCGGTAGTGGTTTTACCGAGGTGTAGCTTATCTTTCCACCTGAGCCGCTTAGTCAGGCGTGCTTCGGCTGAACTACCTCAGCTCAGCCTGATTCACTTGGTTGCAGTCAACAACGCATCAACACCGCATCAGCGGCCGTTTGTGATTTCCCCGGTTGGGCGACGTTCCACCTGAGCCGACTTTGCTAACGAAAGACATCCCGGCCATCGCCTCCCCTCCGGTCACGCTGCCGTTGACACCAGGCCACATGGAAGGTAACTGCTGCTCAATGCCTGTTCTCGAAAGCGGATCACGAATGCTGTCATTGTGCACGGTGTACCTGGATCGACTGACGCCGTTTGTTGGCAGGAATCCTTGACGGCGGCTGGTGGATTCTTAGGATACTCCAGGGGGCTGTGGGAACATTCACTACCTAATGATTTCTGGTGGGCGACTGCGCAAGCGTCTTTGGTGGTCATCAAAGACAGGCTGGTGTTTCGGCAGCAGAAAACGCAGCCCAGGGGGGCAGGTGTCTGGTTTAGCCGTGGCGGAGTGTTGAACAGCCCAACTCGCCCCCCGCAGTTTCAGATACGTCAAATGATCCTGCTCCTCCATGCGGCAGGTTCGTCCTGCAGACCTCTGCAGAGCCTTCCTTCCTCCCCTGCCCTCCGTGTCATCATTGCGTCCATCGTACCCACATCCGGATTGGGAACTTCGATGAGTGTCTGTACCGGCGAGACGACCGATCCACTGGAGCTGCTTGCGGTGGGAGACCTGAGAAACACCGAGGCGTGGGATGCGTTTGTGAAACGCTATGACCCGCTCATCCGCCGTTACATCTACAGCTTTCAATTCGATCTGCATTCCCGTGAGGATTTGATCCAGAGAATCTGGCTGGAACTTTCGCAGCGTATGCAGATCTATCAGCCGTTGCCGCATTATCGATTTCGAGCGTGGCTGAAGCGGTTGTGTCAGTCTCGGGCGATCGATCAGTGGCGTAAGACACAGCGACAGCAGCTGCATTTTCTACCGCTGACAGACGAACACATTTCGGAGCAGGCAACGCAGTCCGATTTTTCGCTGGATGAGTTTGAGAAGCTCCTGTTTGAGCAGGCTGCGATTGTGCAGGAAACGGTCCGCTTAAAAGTCGACCCGCAGAGCTGGTTGGTTTTCTCACGGATTTGTGAACATGAAGAATCCGTCCGTGCGGTTGCTGATTCGCTGAACATCAGCTACGCGGCTGCGTTCGCAGCGCAGAAGCGTATCCGGAAGTTATTGCGCAGGACGGCCAGGGAACTGGGGTTTGTTGAGCCCGAAGGAAGTGAAGATGGACGCTGACGGCTGTCCAACATCCGAGGAACTGCAGCTCCTGGGCAGTAGTCATTATGGGACGGACACCTTTGTTCGTCTTGAATCGCACGTGCAGTCCTGTGTGGCCTGCGCGGATCGTCTCGAGATGTTGGCGCGGGAGGGGTCGGCGGACACAGGTGCAGGTTCCCGAAAGGTCACCGAAGAGCTGCCGCAGATTCCGGGATTTGTCATCCTGAAAAAACTGGGGCGAGGCGGAGCGGGGGTTGTGTATGAAGCTCTGCAGCCTTCGATTGGCCGCAAGGTAGCGTTGAAACTGCTGACGCGTGACGATCTGCCACAGGAGGCGTTGCAGCAGCGCTGGCTGACAGAAGTCCGGGCACTTGGACGCATTCGACATCCGCATGTGGTGCGATTGCTGGATGCCGGGGAACATGAGCGGCAGCGGTATCTGGTGCTGGAGCTCATTTCCGGTGGAACGCTGAAATCGCGGATGACCAGTCTTCTGCCATTGCGTGAGGCGGTTCGACTTGTCGCTTGTATCGCAAGGGCGGCGGATGTTCTGCATCGTGCCGGAATTGTGCATCTGGA
>JBDKIW010000231.1:0-11869 GCA_039796955.1 Planctomycetota bacterium | reverse complement strand
CAGTGAAAGAGCCCATCGGCGGTCCGGAAGGACTTTTCCGGGGCGGCAAGCGATCCGGGCGGTTGAGCAGGCAGGGCAAAGGGGATGCGGTAGGTACGCAGCAACTTCCATGTGGTGACCGCAGAACCGAACCATGAGTTCAGTTGCTGACGCACTTCCGATTCTATTTGCTGCAGATCTGCCGTTATTTCGCCGGTCACCGAAACGCTGATGAGTGCCATGCTGTCCGGGGCGTACGAGGGAGCGACATTGCTGACAACACTGAGGTTATTGATTGGACCAGCTTCGTCGCCATTCAGCACCAGCAGCGGCTGAGACATGGGGGCTTTGGCTGCCGCAAAGTAGAAGCAGGTTGTGGAGCAGGCCGCGGGACTGGTGATGGAGCCCTGAGAAAGCCTGGCGGCCTCCGGACCTGCAACGGCCAGGACGACAGCACGCGCCTCAAGGGACTCACCACTCTGCAGTTGAACGGCATGCGGAGAGACAGACGTCACCTTCGTACCCGTACGGATGCTGCCAGCGGGCAGGGCGGCCGCCAGCTGTTGAGGAATTGCCGCCATGCCTTCTGCCGGGAGTGAGGCGTTGCCTGTTGCGAAAATCCGAAACAGAAACTGAAAGTAATGGCTGGACGTCGCGAGTTCCTTTTCAAGGAAGACTCCGGAAAACCAGGGCCGAAAGAATCGTTCGACGAGATCCGGTGAGAATCCGCAGGTTTCCAGCAGAAAGCGTCGGGTGGACAGATCCGGCGTTTTTCGAATTTCCGCGTCAGTGTGTCGGCAGACGTTCCATCGCAACTTCGCAAGTCGCAGGCGGTCCGCAAAGGTACCAACACCATTGAACAGCGTGGACAGTAGTTTGTCCGGACGTCTCCACGGGTCCGACATTTCCACAAAACGCCCCTGCGTGCGAATCAGGGCTCCGGGAGCAAACGGACGGAGACGGAGAGCCGGGTAATTCAGCTGAGCTGTGGCTTCGGGATAGGCGGTCTGCAGGACCTGAAAGCCATGATCAAGTCGAAATCCATCCACCAGATCCGTTCGGACTCGGCCGCCGATTTCGGCCTCAGACTCGATCACAACAACGGGAACCTGTTGCCGTGAGAGCTCTCTGGCACAACAAAGGCCGGCAAGGCCACCGCCAACGATCAGCACAGGCTTCTGTTCCATGGCACAGGGATTCCGAGTTTTGATAAGCCTGCGACAGACGAATAACCCCATCAATCCATGGCGGCGTGGGTGTTCTGCAGGATCCGGCCGGCTCAGGAAAAAGTCTGTCTGCAGGCGGCAGTGGTTCAGGAATGCGAATCAGGGCCGTGCTGCATTTTTCGTCGAAATCGCCGTTTCTGGCTATCCTGGGCCCCGACCGCTTTGCTGTTTTCGCAAAAACTGAAATGGGATGAACAGGAAAGGCCTGCTATTCTTCCATGACGTTTCAGCATAGCCGTACCACTCAGGCTCCGGAGCGAGCCCTTTTTACATATGCAAACTGGAATTGCGCAGATGGTTCAGGCAGGTCGACAGCAGGTTCGGTGGCAGGCGTCACGTCTGTTTCTGCAGATGCTCTTTGTCATGACGGTTGCCTGCTGCTCAGTGGTCCTCAGTTCAGCCGCGAAATGCGACGAAAACGCGACTCGGGATCGACGTCATCGGCAGATTCTGGATCGTCGGGCCGTGATTCTGCAGGGGCTGTCGGACGACCTCGATAACGTCTCTGAATGGTGCCGCGAACGGCAGTTGTCATCTGCACTCGATGAGGTGGCGGCACTTCGGAGCACACTGACTGAGACGACATCGCGACCCGAGCCACCGCGTCTGATGACGCCGGAGTTACCTGCTTCGCTCCCGGCGGAGGAGTTCGCGTGGCGCTCTCAGTTGCTGAAGGCACGGCAGACCCGTGCTGGCGAGCTGTACACACTGGCTCGCGCCGCGTTGCGGGCCGGCTTTCCCTCTTTGGCGTTTTCCATGATCGGCGACGTGATTCATTTCGATCCGGATCACAAATTTGCCCGTTCGGTGCTCGGCCAGGAGCAGTATCGCGATCCCGCAGCAAAAGACGACCCGAACTACGCCGGGGAGTGGGTCTCGGCCTTCGAAAAGCAAATGCGCAGCGGCCAGAAACCTCAGATGTACGACCCCCGGTTTGGCTGGATCGCTGTGGCCAGTCTCGCACGCTACGAACAGGGACTGCGACCGTGGAAAGGCGATTGGATCAGTCGTGAAAAGGAAGGGGAACTGCGGCGCGACTTTCGCAATGCGTGGGAGATTCAGAGTGAACACTTTCTGGTGAAGACCAACGTCAGTCTGGAAGCCGGCCTGGAAATCTCTTCGAAGCTGGAGATTTTTCACGCATGGCTGCAGCAGAACTTTGCGGCATTCTTCGACACACCCGCTTCGCTGCAGGAACGTTTCGAAAATGCAGGCCGAAAGTCGTCTGCCCGAAAACGTAAACCGATGGAAGTGCACTACTACGCCACTCGTGACGAATACCAGAAACGAATTGCCGGGAAAGTTCCTCCGAATATTGAAACCAACGGGCTCTATTGGCAGCCGGATCGCACATGCTACTTCTATCAGAACCCCGCACGCGAAGATTTCGCCACGTTGTTTCATGAAGCCACGCATCAGATCTTTGACGTAGACACCACAGAAGCGCGCCGAGTCGCTGCTCGGGCGATGGCCCTGAAAACACGACAGAAACGCCCCGATGAATGGATCCTGTGCGAGAGATCCAATTTCTGGCTGATTGAAGGATTGGCCTGCTACTTCGAGTCCTTTGAAGTGCATGAAGACGGGCGGGTTACACTGGGAGACCCAGCCTACGTGCGGTTTGATACTGCTCGACAGCGGCTGCTCGATCCTGCTTTCCTGTTCTATCTGCCCGCTCAGCAGTTCTTTGCCCTTGGCAAGGATGAGTTTCAGAATCACCCGCAGATCAGTCCCCTTTACACACAGGCTTCCGGGTTTGCCCATTTTCTGATGCACTACGATGACGGCCTTTACCGCGATGACCTGATTCAGTTGCTCGCGGAAGTCTACCGTCCCGACGCAGATCGCATTCTCGAAGAACCCTCCTTCAGCCGCATCGCAGGAGTTTCATGGACCGATCTGGACCACCAGTATCGGATTCACATGCAGAACCTCGACGACCTCATCCAGTAATCACAAAAAAGGGGTCAGGTCTCTTTTTTCTGAAAAGAGACCTGACCCCTTTTTGAGTGCTGGAGATTTGAAGGCCCGGTGTGAACTGCCTATGATACACCACAACGTGTGGGTTTGCGCGATCGGTCGTGGCTTCAGTGGAGGGCGTTTTGTGGGAACCCGGGTTCATCTTTTATGCAGTCTGCTCTGGGTCTCTGCGTTTTGCGGCGGTGCGAGGGGGGATGAGGATCCACGCCGCGTGGCGCTCGAACAGAAATTTTCTCAGTCGATGCAGAATTGTGTTCTGGTGGGTTCGTTTACGACAGACGGTCAGGCTGACAATGGGCCACCGAAACCCGAACGCTACGAAATTGAGAGTGCAGAAAAAGCCACGGATAATCTGTGGATTTTCACGGTTCGAATTCGGTATGGAAAACTGGATACGAAGCTGCCAGTCACAGTGCCTCTGGAGTGGGCGGGAGAGACTCCAATGGTCAATCTGACCAACGCCACGCTACCGGGGCTGGGAGAAGGATTTTCAGCACGAGTATTGTTTCACGAAGATCGCTACGCGGGGACATGGCAGCATGGGGCGGTCGGCGGGCATATGTTCGGCAGGATCGAACGGAAGAAAGCGGATCCAGCGGCCAGCAAGTGAATCGGGTTGTATCGTGGTGTAGGCCGTCGGCCTTGCAGCAGTCGGGCAGTGTTGTCATGCACTCGGTTAACAGTCCAGCGCGGCTGCGGGTGTCGGAAATGGCCTCAGAATCAGAACATAGTGTCAGTGCAGTTTTTTGAAATTCAGGAGATCGGTTCGATGCGTGCTCTTCAGTGCCTGTGTCTTGTCTCAGCGATCATTCTCGGTGGTTCGGCGTTCCAGAGAACGGCCACTGCGGACGAGCCGTCAAAATCTGCGGACAAGGTTTCCGTTAAGCTGAAGGATCTGACGCTGGCCCTGCCAAAGACCTGGTCGGCTTCCGACGTCAAGAACTCCATGAGGCTGGCAACCTACGACATTCCGGCAGCCGCCGGCGACAAAGAGAAGGGTGAACTCGCGATTTCGACATTTCCAGGTGGTGGTGGTGGAATCGAGCCAAATTTGACACGCTGGATTGGGCAGTTCAGCCCGGAAGGGCGCAAGTCCGTTGTAAAGAAGGGCGCCGCTGGTGAGAACGAGTATTACGTGGTCGACATCACGGGAACCTTCCAGAAATCGGTCGGCCCTCCGATTCTGCGCAAAACAGAGCCCGCTCCCGGTTATCGGATGCTGGGAATGATTCTGGTGCTGAAGAACGAAGAGGTCTATTTCCTGAAACTCACGGGACCGGATGCCACGGTCAAGGCCCAGGCCGAGGCGATGCGAGAAGCTGTGGGTGGCAAGAGTGAGGGAGAGACGGACTACGAACTGTAGTCGTGTTCAGACACAACTCCGGTTTCGGATCTGCTGAGGCCACAGGTTGTCGTGTGATGTGGCCTCAGCCCATTTTTGCACCAGCGCAGGTCGTCAATGAGAAGGCCCGCAGGAACTCGGCTGGTACACAACTCGTCTCATTGTCGGTGATGACGGACAGGGCCGTGTCTGGCAGACAGGCAGAATTCAGAACAGGACCGGGACGAATCAACAGGGCGACTATTAGCCGATCATTGTCGATTAAGCTGGAGCGATTGGGCTGGGCGGCGTCTTTGCAATCGCACGGCAATGGTCAGGCGGCGGAATGACAGGGCAGGACATGCAAGTTCAGTTGAACGGCGAGGTGCGTGAGATTCCGGATGGCTGGGCTGTCAGCGATCTGCTCACCGACCTCCGAATTGAAAGTCGTTATTGTGCCGTGGAACTGAACCGGCGGGTGACGCCGCGAGAGCAGCATGCCACATGTTTATTGAAGTCCGGGGATGAAATTGAAGTCGTGACCCTGGTGGGCGGTGGTTGACCTTTTTGAGCAAATTGCGCGACGTGCGAGAGAGTGGAAGCAATGACTGTTCTGCCGGCTGATAAGCCGCTTGTGTTGGGAAATCATGTACTCGCCTCACGGTTGATCGTGGGGACCGGCAAGTACAGCACACTGGAGCTCATGCAGCAATGCCTTGAGGCCAGTGGTTCTGAGGTCATTACCGTGGCCGTTCGGCGCGAGCGTCTGGTGGATGCTTCTGGTCGCAATATTCTTGATTTCATTGATCTGAAACGCTACACGATTCTGCCGAACACCGCGGGGTGTTTCAATGTGGAAGATGCCGTGCGTGTTGCGCGGCTGGGACGTGAAATTCTGCGAGGTCTGGAAAATCCGGGGTCCGACTGGGTGAAGCTCGAAGTACTCGCGGACACGCGCACATTGCTGCCGGATCCGGTCGCCACAGTGGAAGCTTGTCGCGAACTGGTCGCCGACGGTTTTCAGGTTCTCTGCTACACATCGGACGATCCGATCACCGCGCGTCGTCTAAAGCAGGCCGGCGCCACCTCGGTCATGCCTGCCGGCAGCCCGATTGGCAGTGGTCAGGGAATTCTGAACCCCAACAATATCCGAATCTGTCTTGAGTACCTGAAAGAGAATGATCCGGACTACCCTGTGATTGTGGATGCCGGGGTGGGCACAGCCAGTGACGTCGCGTTTGCGATGGAACTTGGATGTGACGGAGTTCTGCTGAACACCGCGATCGCCAGTGCGCGTGATCCCCTGCGAATGGCGGTGGCCATGAAGCAGGCTTGTGAGTCCGGCCGACATGCGGTTCTGTCAGGCCGAATTCCGAAGAAGCTCTATGCGACGGCGTCCAGTCCAACCGAAGGTGTAATCACACGGGCTCTCGGCTGAGAGCTGCGATTTCAGGACACTACCCAGCGCCCGCCGTCTTCGCGGGTGTTCGAAGGGAATGCCGATGACCACGTCTCCGGTTACTGCTGCGAACCCCGCAAAGCCGTTTTTCCTGTCCGGAAGGACGATTGTTGCGCTGATGTTTCTGCTGGGCATTCTTGCCACTTCATTTCTGTACGCCTACTGGACGCTGCACCTGATGCCGTTCATGCCGCTGCAGGAGGCAATCGTGGCGGAGTTCCCTGGATCTGCGCCACGAGTCGATGGCGGTCAGAAAAAAATGCACAAGGATACTCCGCTGATTCTGCGAATCGCGATGAAGTCCGAACTGGACCCGCTCTCGGAGAACGCTGCGGATCAGCAGGAGATGGCCCGCATGCGTGATCGCGTTGCGGAACTTTCGCGGTCGCTTGATCCGCTCCCGGGGGTGGAGTTGCTCGAATTGCATATCTACAAGCTGGTGGAGGAAGAGGCCATTCGCAAGCGTTCATGGCGACTGGACATGCAGCAGCAATCCGAATGGTCCGAAATCGACGAACGTGGTCGTGAGTTGACCGTTCAGAAGAATCCACCGAGGACTGACGCCCCGGCAACGAAGACTATGCCGGAGACTGAGACCGTGACTCCATGATTCCACTGATTGAAATCATGGCGGTCGTCAGCGGTGCAGTGTTCGGGGTACTGACAGCGCGCCGGAAGGGCTTTGACTTTGTAGGCGTTGCGTCCGTGGCTTTCATGACGGCCTTTGGTGGCGGCACACTGCGGGATCTGTTGCTGGACCGTCATCCTTTGTTCTGGATAGAGAATTCGCGGTATCCGGTCATGGTGTTTGTCGTGGCTGCGATCGCCGCAGTCATCCCCGGGATTTCGGCCTCCTTTGAACGGTTTCTGCACCTTCCGGACGCACTGGGACTCGGGCTGTTCAGTATCGTCGGAACGGAACTGGCTCTGGAACAGAACGTGGGATCGTTTGTCGCTGTGTTGCTGGGGGTCATCACAGGGTCATTTGGCGGCGTCATTGCCGACATTGTCTGTAACGATGTGCCTGGGCTGTTTCGTCCGGCCACACCGCTTTATGCCACCTGTGCCTTTGTTGGCGGGTGGCTGCTGATACTGCTGAAACTGACGTCACTGGATCCTTCGATCAGCTTCTTCGTGGCCGCCTCCGTCGTCGTCGTGTTTCGATTACTGGCACTGAGATTCAACATTGTGCTGAGCAAGGTGCCTCCTCCGTGACGTTCGACCGGGGGGATAGCAACCAGGCGTGTGCCCGGCAGAGAAAAGTGTCTGCTGCAGCCACCTCGGCAGGCTTGTTTGAGTGACACGGCGCAAGTCACCGCGCGTCTCTGCATTTGTCGGTCTATGGAATCGACGGAGGGGGAGCCTGCGGTGAACCGGTCTCCTGACTGAATTGCCTGCAAATTTCCTCAGCTCGCCGGCGTACATCGTCTGCCGTGATACGGCCGGTGCGTCGAAATCGCGTTCCCGAATTGGCTACTGTGCTTCGCATAAGTTCTTCGGCCAGCTGGACGGCTTCCTGATGCTGCCCGCGGGCGATCAGCAGATTGAGTTGCTCCATTTGCCGTTCCGGTGACAGTGCTGATGCCGCTGGAAACAGGCGCTGCACTTCGCTGCTGTAAAGCTCGGTCAGGCCCGCAAGGCGCAGCAGTCGCAGAAATTCGGTTTGTTCGGCGGCGCTCAACTGCAGCCCCTGCAGTCGTGTTGCGGCGAGGTCGGTTCGTGACTGGGACCCGGAAAGGGTCGCAAGTTGCATAGCCTTCAGTTCCCGAGCTCGTAACAGCTGCGGATCGTTATCCGGCAGTTGATCCAGCCATTCGATCGCTTTGGTATAGTCACCTGCCGACTCGTCACTGGCCATCTGTCGTATCAGCAGCGCGGGATCCTCAGGGATCCATTGCGTCAGCAAATTGAGACCTTCGGTATGCGTTTCCGGATGCATACGCGGATCTGAGACGAGCATCCACGCGAGGACTGCCGGAACGTTTTCGCCGGAAGGTCGTCCTGCCAGCCCGGCCTTCCAGCGTTTGCTCCAGTCCGCAGTACGATCATTCCACTGTCGAACTGCTGTGGCAAGTCGTTCCAGCAACCGTCTGTCGGCCGAAGTCAGGAATTGAGTCCCCAGCCCCTCAGCATGCCGCTGCAGGCGAATTGAACTCGTTGACAGCAGAGACAGTGGAAGTTGCGTTGCATCCTGTGCTGTTCTCCACTGGGGTGACTCCTTCGCTCTTAACCGAACCCACCAATTCAGAGTCTCCGTGACTGCCTCCGGCGTGAGAACGGGCGGTGCCGCTGCAAGGACGTCTGCAACAAGGCCGACGCTGGATTCCTCCCACTGTGCCTGTCCGGCTGCGGTGCGTGCAGGGGAGGCCTGATCCGTCGACAAGGCTGACGAGATCTCGATGAGTGATGGCGGCGGCTGTTTGGTGGTCCACGCGAAGTCCGCAGCGAGGCGCAGCGACAGTAGTCTGTCGGACGCATTTTCGGGTGAGTGACGCAGTTTCATGGTGACCGTAGTCAGGATCTGTTGCAGTTCTGCAGGACCGGCAAGGCACGCGTTCACGATCGCCTGACTCACCCGCCGCAGGTCCTCCGCGGAGAGTTGTTCCGCAAATGCTGCGCAGGTCTCCAGGATCACTGTAAAGTCCGATTCCGTGAGCGGTGTTGCAACGAATCGGGCTGACCGGGGTGTTGCGCTGGCTGCGGAATTCTGTGACTCGCCTGGATTGGCACCGAACAGAAAAATGACGTCGGCCAGCACAGCAGCAGCACCATCCGGATGTCCGCTGTGGAAGAGCTGCAGGGAGTCCGCAAGGTTCGTCCATGGTTCGCCATGTCCGCTGCCCCGGAGTCGCCGCAGCATCCAGAGATCCCAGGCCGCGGTGGGACGCTGCTCGGCGGCCTGCTGAAATTCGTCAAACAGGGTGTCCAGCTGATCTTGCTGCGCCGCGTCTTCGCCGAGTGCCAGTAAGGCCACCATGAACATGGGCAGAGGTTGTTCGAGGCATTTCTGCAGTTCGAGAACAGCAGACTGATCCGTTGCAAGCAAAATCCGGTTCGATTTTTCAAACTGCTGCTCCCACCACTGAAAACCGGGGATTCCTGTGGATTTTGGTGCGTGATCCTGCACACCAGAAGCCGCCGTTGGTTGGCTCGCGATGTCGCTACCGAGGGCCGACGGGCGAGAAGTCGCCTCCAGCAGCTTTCGAAAGAGCCGTAAGGCCTCCGGTCGAGACGATTGACGCCACTGACCGATGGCAACGCGGAAGAGCAATCGAGGCTCCTCGGAATCCTGCGCGGAAAGTTGCTGAAGAATCGCCAGTGCTGTCGGCGTCGAGCCATCGGTCAGTAACTGATCTGCCCGCCGCAGCAATTCTTCGCGACTCCAGCGGGTTGAGATCGCGTTCACTGACAGGTCCTGTGCACCGCTGGCGACGGCCCGCAGCAGCAGTTCTTCGGCCTGAGTTCGCGGCGTCTCCGGCAATTGTTCCACATCAATTCGGGACAGCACCTGCTGGGCTGCCTTAACGTCGTTTTCCGTCAGACAAAGTTCAGCCAGTCGCAGGCTGTCTTCCGGCTGTGCCTCCGTCGAGTTCAGCAACTGCTCGAGCGCCCGACGTGCGTTTGCCGGGTCACCGAGGGCTATCCACGCCACGCTGAGGCAGCGTGTCAGACGCCCGGAATCTTCTTCACTGGCCAACAGTAGTTCGAGCCTTGCCGGCAACTCTGAACTGCGTCCGGAATACTGCAACAGTTCGGCGAGGACAGGAATGACATTCAGGGACAAGTCGTCGTCCTCGTGACGGCGTTCCAGCAGTTGCCAGCAGTATTCCTCAGCGGACTCGCGTTGCCGGGCATCCACCAGGGCTTTCAGGTAGTTCAGACAAACCTCCGGATCTTCGGGATTGGCCACAGCGATGCGTTTCAGAATCCTCAGGGCTTCGGGAACCTGTCCTGCCTGCATCAGCAACCGGGAACTGAATGTGGCCATTTCGATGGAATTGTCTGCCATCGCCGCCAGTTTTTTTGCCGCATTCGCAGCTTCGGGCAGGTGTCCCAGCTCCAGCTCCAGCTCGGCCAGTGTCTGCAGATGCACCAGTCGAGACTGGGGATCGAGTCGAAGCAGCGACTGCGTCAGGCGAACCGTATCGGCCAACCGGCCACTGGCCCGATAAAGTCTGGTCATCAGTCGCAGAGCACGCACAGATTCCGGGGCCAGTTTGAGAGCCTGTTCGGCAGCCTGAACGGCCTCAGCCAGACGCTCAGCGGCCTGACAAAGTGTGGCCAACTTCAGCCAGCGTTCGACAGTGGGTGGTTCGATTCCGACCGCGTTGAGGGACTGCGGTGAGAAGAGCTCGCGTTGCAGCAGGTCGATACGCTGAGTCAGCTGACCGGAGTTCTGCAGCACGTTCACCTGAAGCTGAAGTACACGTTCGACATCCTCTTCCGAGGCACACTGGGATTCGGCCTGTGCCAACACCTGCAGACTTTGCTCGGAAAATGGTCGGGCAGCACCTGCCTGATAGTCTCCCATGAGTTGCGCCAGGCGGAGTAGTTCCTCAAAGTCAGGATCCAGCGTACAGGCCTGCTGAAACGTCGTGATGGCTTCGTGAGTCTGTCCGAATCGATGCAGAATCGTGGCCAGTGTCCGCAGCTGTTCTGGTCGCTGTTGCCTGCCCTCAGCAATCGCCCGCCACACCTGCAACGCGTCGTCTGTCCGTCGCAGCGTCAACAGGTATTCACCGTACTGTTCGCGCGTCACCACGTCGTCGGGATCCAGACGCAGTGCGGCTTCATACAGAGCGATGACTTCGTCCGGGCTTGCTGTTGAGCGAAGATGCAACGCTGTCTGACGCAGCAGCACTGGATCGTCCATGTGGCCCTGCAATTGCTTCTTCCACACTTCCGTGGCCAGCCGCCTTTGCTGTTCTGCGGAAACTGACGTGAGTTTCAGGCAGAGTCCGGCCCAGTCCTCAAGATCGTCCGGCTGCAGCAGCGACTGCTGTTCCATGGATTCGAAGATGACCACCGCGGCTTCCGGCTGCCCCTGATCACGCAAATGGCGGATCAAGGCTCGCAGAAGTCTGACGCTGGAGGGCGCTTTCAACAGGGCCTCGCGAAGCTTGTGTTCCGCCTCCTGCGGTCGTCCGGTCTGGGTCAGCAAAGCCGATAGGCTGATCAGGGAATCGAGGTCGTCCGGATTCTCGTCCAGTCGTTTTTGCAGCCAATTCACGAGCCCGGGCAGATCACCGGATTGGCGAAATCCCGCGTCGATCCGTTCCCGAATCCGACGTGCCTGAAGACTTTCGGAGGCCAGATTGCTGAGCAGAGCCTGGAAATCCTGAAGGGCGGCATCCGTCTGCCCGGCCTGTTGTTTAAGTTCGGCAGCCTTGATGCCGAACTGCGTGGCTTTCCATGGGTCGCTGTGAGTGCGGGATAATTCTTCAAAACGACGGATCGCCTCGGGAACATCACCATCTGAATGAACCAGACCGGCAATCTGTTCGGCAACACGTTCATTCGGGCCGACCTGCTTTTCGATCGCCTGCCAAAGCGCAGAGATTTCTTCTGCTCTGCCGGCCCGACGCAACGCGAGTGAAAGCTCTCTGGAGATGGGGAGCAGGTCGGGTGCGGCCGGCTGCCTTGCGAGTGCCTGCTGAAGGTGCTCGACAGCGGCTTCGGCATCATTTTGCTTGAGGCAGATTTGTCCAAGCAGCCATGGCATTACGGGGTCACTCGGACGCTGAATCGTGGCTTGCTGCAGAGCCTCGCGGGCTTGTTGATCGTGCCCCAGAAAGCTTTCCGTCATCCCCAGAATGGCTGCGGCCGAGATGTCGCCTGGTTCAGTTTGAGCCGCGACGAGTTCGGCAAGGAACTGCGGGAAAGAGTCGTGTTCCTCGTGAAACT
>JBDKIW010000230.1:0-7509 GCA_039796955.1 Planctomycetota bacterium | reverse complement strand
CGCGCGGCGTTCTGAGCATCCTCGTAGAACAACTCGTAAAAGTCGCCCATGCGAAACAGAAGCATCGCTCCCGGATGCTCAGCCTTCACGGCCTGGTACCGTTCCATCATCGGAGACAGTTTTGTCATGACTCTTTATGCCGACTGAAATCAACAAAAATCAATCAGGAACACACCGTTTGTCAAAGTCGCTAAAACACGTTTTGGCGACCGAATTCTGTTGAATTCCACACTCGCCGATGCACTACGCGGGCCGGCCAGTCGCTGCAGATTCGTCAATAGCCACACCCGCAGCCAGGTGCAGAATTGATCCCCAGCGAACCAGACTTTCGGAGTCCTTGCCGCCGTGACCGTCCGTGATTCCGTGGCGTGGCGGCGGCCTACAGTGATTTCACGTCCGGAAACAGCATGCTCACACTGGTGCGTCGATGAATGGAATAAATTGCCTGCGCGAATAACGGCGCCACAGAAATGATCTCAATGCGCGACCCCAGAGGTTCCATCGCCGGCTCAATCGTGTCCGTCATAAACATCCGTCGAATCACACTGTTTTCAATCCGCGCCACTGCACCGCGCGACAAGACTCCATGCGACACCGCAGCATAGATATCACACGCCCCCCGCGCCTTCAATACCTCGGCCATACTCACCATCGAGCCACCGGTGATGGTGAAGTCGTCCACCATCAGCACGTTGCAGCCCCGCACATCTCCAATCACTTCCAGCACCTGAGCTGTCTCGGTGTGGTCCTTCCGCTGCTTGTTGCCAATGACCACAGGCACTCCCAGCAGATTGGCGAATGCCGATGCGGATTTCGCAAATCCCACGTCCGGGCTGCAGATGACGAGGTTGGGGATGTTTAGTGTGCGTATGTGATCGCAGATGGCCTGCCGAGCATACAAGTGATCTACCGGGACGCTGAAGAAGCCCTGAATCTGCGGGCTGTGCAGGTCCATGGTCAGCACGCGGTCCGCACCCGCCGCCTCAATCGCGTCCGCACAGACTCGCGCACGAATCGAAACTCGCGGCTCGTCCTTTTTGTCGCCCTTGGCATAACTGAAATACGGGATCACCGCGGTAACCTGCGCGGCACTGGCACGCTTCAGAGCATCGATCCAGAACAACAACTCCACAAAGTTATCATTGACCGGTCGATGGACCCCCTGAACCACAAAACAGTCGCGGCCGCGAACGTTTTCCAGCACGCGGACGAACACATTGCCTTCGCTGAACACCTGCGCCTGACAAGGCGTCAAACTGACCCCCAGACACTCGGAAATCCGCTGGGCAAACCCGGGATTGCCGGATCCGGCGAGGATCGCGAGGTCACCCATCGGCGCCGATGGAGCAGGAAAACCGACAGACGACTCTGCAGAAACTGACATGAGATGGCAACTTTGGCCCCGAAACCCGGAGACCGCTGAGGGAAAATGCTGGTGAATCTGACTGAGTACCGCATCTTACAGCGGGCCCCACTGAACACAACCGACAAAACGCAGGTTGTACCGTCCCGCACAGGTCGCTTTTTTCTCGTTCCTGCGGGGCCTCAAGTTCATGCTGCGGGAAGAATTCCAGCAATCCCCGCACTGATCCAGGACGTGATTCCGGCCGCCGCAGCGTTGCTCCACGCCCACCATTCGACGATACTCGCCCACGGACACTCACCACCCCAGCTCCGCCGTCAACTGTCCCCACTGTGACCGCATCCCGGGAGCAGGCGGATTTACGGATGACCGGTCCCCTCTTTTCACAGCAAATCTTCCGCCAAGGGCAGAGTCCATGATGTGCGTACAAGGGCCGATTCGCGGAGTCCTCTTTTCTGCCAGCATTCTGGCTTTCTTCCTGATGACGGTCTGTCCGGCAACGGCACAGGCCGACGATTTGCTGGCGGGAACCGCACGAGCGGACATCACCGATCGCACTCAACCCTTCAACGATCCACTGTTCGCCAAAGCCCTGGTGCTGAAGCAGAATGAAACCGTGGCAGTGCTGATCACCGTGGACGCGGTGGCCATCGGTGGGATCGGCCACATCCGTGACTCGTTTCTCAGCACCGTGCGTGACTCCTTACAGACGTCACTGGGCATTCCGCCGCGGCAGGTGTTCGTCAACGCCAGTCACTGCCATGGGATTGTTTGTTCCGATGTTGCGGAACGGACCATTGCCGCGGTGCAGGAGGCGTGGAAGCATCTGGTGCCCGTGCGTGCCGGTTCCGGCGTCGGGCAGGAAGTCCGCATCATGGAAAACCGTCGCCTGCGATTGGTCGACGGCAGTGAAGCGGATGTGCGACGCGCGTATTCCATGCCCTGGGATGATGAAGTGACCGGGATCGGTCCGGTCGATCCGGAAATTGGTCTGCTGCGTCTGGATCGCCTGGATGGAACCCCGCTGGCCGCCGTTTACAATTTCGCCTGCCATCCGATTCACGGTGTTCCCAGTGGTTTAAGTTCTGCAGACTTTCCGGGCTTTGCCTCCACTGTGATCGAAGAAAACCTGGGTCATGGGGCAATGGCCTTTTTTGTGCAGGGGTGCGCTGGCGACATCAATCCCGTCACCTACAAAGACGTCTCCACGCCGCATGACAGCGAGCCCTTTGGCAACATGCTGGGGCTGAATGTGCTGCGTGGTCTGCGGGCCATTGCCGAGCCCGTTGATCAGGCCACGCTGCGAGTCATGAATGAGTCGCTGGAAATCCCATGGGCTACCGATTTTGAACAGCGAATTCGAAATCTGGAGGCAGAGCAAACGAAACTGCTGAATTCGCTGCAGGCAACGAATCTGAATTTCCGCACGTTCCTGCCACTCTACATCCAGCACGCTGTCAATCCTCAGTACCCCGCCTGGTATTCTCATCGCTATCTGCTGGATCAGGCCAACGGTCGTCAGGATCTGGAACGGCTGGATGCTGAAAACCGCGCCGGCCTCAAGGCGTACGAACAGAACATACGCACCATGGAAAAACTCACGAAGCTGCAGACCAACCTGCAATTGCTGAAAATGCATCAGCGACAGGTGGAACAGGCCGAGTCAAAGATGCTGACAGTCGAAGTGGGGGGACTGCGCATCGGGGAATTTGTGCTGGTGACATTTCCCGGCGAATTGACTGTGCAGATCGGATTGAACATCAAGCAGGCGTCACCGCATCGGTTCACCTTCGTGGCCGGCTATACCAACGGCTACATCTACTACACTCCAACGACCGAACAACGCCTGAACACTGGTTACGCCCAGGAAGACTGTGATACTCTGGTCGCACCAGAATGGCAGCAGCTGTTCGAGACGCGTGTCGCCGAGATGCTCCGCACACTGTAACGGGTGGATTTCCAGTGACGCCCCCCGGCAACTGGCTGGGCGTGCATCACGACAGGATCGCACTCAGCACTCGACCATGCACATCGGTCAACCGAAAGTCACGGCCCCCGAAGTGATATGTCAACGCCTCATGGTCCACTCCCAGCACATGCAGGACGGTGGCCCAGAGATCATAAACGGTGGTCACATTTTCCACGGCGTGATAACCCAGGTCATCCGTGGCGCCGTACACCGTGCCGCCACGGATCCCGCCGCCAGCCAGCCACACACTGAAGCCAAACGGGTTGTGGTCACGACCATCGCTGCCCTGAGCAAATGGCGTGCGGCCGAATTCACCGGCCCAGACAATCACCGTCTCGTCAAACAGCCCACGCTGCTTCAGATCATGAATCAGGCCGGCGATCGGCTGATCAACTTGTTGCGCCATCTCGGCGTGCCCCGTTTTCAGCCCGCCATGCTGATCCCACGGATTGCCGATCTGACCGGGATCCGCCGGTCGCGGCAGGCAGGTCAGTTCCACAAATCGAACACCTCGCTCCACCAGTCTGCGCGCCAGCAGGCACTGCTGCCCATAGGCCGCCGTTTCCCGGACGGGCGATTCCATGCCATACAACTTTCGAGTCGCAGCGGTTTCGTCACTGAGGTCCACGAGCGACGGTACCGCAGTCTGCATACGAAAGGCCGTCTCGTAGTTGCGAATGGCCGATTCCACCTGCTCATTCGTTCCCCGTTGTGCCAGCTGCTGACGATCCATTTGCTCCACGAACTGCAATCGCCGACGCTGCCGAACAGCAGATTCCCGCGGACGGATGTTCGTCAGAGGTTCTGCGGCATCCGGATCCAGCAGTGACGCCTGATGCACGGCCGGCAGAAACCCGTTGCCATAAATACCGACACCACCCAGTGGCGACCCTCCGCCAGCGAGGACGACATAGCCCGGCAGATTCTCGTTCTCGCTGCCCAGGCCATAACTGAACCATGCTCCGGCACTGGGATAACCGGCGAGTGAAAAACCAGTGTGCAGAAAATAATTGCCCTGGGCGTGCTCGTTGGCAATACTGGTCATGGAGCGTACCACCGCCAGATCATCCGCGCATCGGGCAATGCAGGGAAACAGATCGCTCACCGGCAGTCCGCATTCCCCATAGTGCTGAAAGGCCCACGGACTGGCCATGATACTGCCATTGGCATTGAACATGGTCGGACGGACAGGCACCGGCATCGGTTTTCCATGGTCCAGTGTCAGTCGCGGTTTCGGATCAAAGGTGTCTACCGCCGAAACACCTCCGGACATAAAACAGAAGATCACACTTTTCGCGCGCTGTGGACGGTTTCGACTGCGGTGCAGCAACGCCCGATTGTCTGCGGCCTGCAGATCGCGCGACTGCGCAGCCAGCATGCCGGCAAGCGCCGTCAGACCAAAGCCGGTGGAGTTCCGAGCCAGCAGGGTGCGGCGACTGATCCCCCCGATTCCATTCTGTTCGCTAATGGACATACAGGAACTCCTTCAGGCAAAAGATGGACTGGGCGAAGTCCTGCCAGACTTCGGCACTGTGACTCAGTTCCGATACGGCCACACGGTTTTCTTCACACAGATCTGCAAGATACAACAGCGATGCCTGCAGTTCGGCCTGATCGGGTTCACGGCCCAGGGCCCGCAGGAACATCCGGCGAATTCGCTGCTCCGGATTATCGCCCTCGGTGACCAGCGACGCCGCCCATTTTTTCGCCTGATCAATCACAAAGGGATCGTTCAGCATCGTCAATGCCTGCACCGGTGCGTTGGTCACGTCCCGCCGGCCACGTGTGGTGGAAGGCCGCGGTGCATCGAAGGCTTCCAGAAATGGATTAAACGCATTTCTGCGAACCCGCTGGTACACACTGCGGCGACGGTCACCGTCCAGTGGACCCGGACTACCGCCCCCTTCCGTCTTGCCCACGAAATACACATTCACGCCCGGTCCATACATCTGCAGATCCAGTTGTCCTGACACGGCCAGGATCGCATCGCGAATGGCTTCCGCCTCCAGGCGACGGATCGGCATATGCGACAGCCAGAGATTGTTTCCGTCACGCTCCATCGCCGCGTCTGTGGTGGTGGTCACCTGCTGCCATGTCGCTGAAGTCATCAGCAATCGCAGCAGACGCTTGATCGACCAGCCTTCCTCCTCGACAAATCTCGCGGCAAGGTAGTCCAGCAGCTCGGGGTGTGTCGGCAGCTCACCCAGCCGTCCAAAATTGTCAGGTGTTCTGACAATCCCGTGGCCGAACACATGCTGCCACAGACGATTGACCATCACACGCGCTGTCAAGGGGTTGGCGGCCGAGGCTGTTTGTTCCGCCAGCTGCAGGCGACCACTCTGCTCAGTCGCAAACGGCTCTGCACCGAGGACCTGCAAACCACCACGAGGCACAATCCGCCCGGGGCGATTCAATTGACCTCGCTCCAGCAGTGGCTGATCAAACCCTGCGGCTTCCAGCACGCCCGGTGCTCGTCGGGGGACCGGAATTTCCCGTTCCAGCTGCCGATATCGTTCCACCAGTTCACGCAGCTGCGGCAGAGCACTGAGCGTGGTCGGAAACAAATCCCTCCGCACGAAGTAGTCCAGCAGGGCCAGTTGATCTTCGGTCAGCGTCCGGGTCTGCCACGCTCGCACCGCGTCCTGCAGCGCCTGACTGTACCGCTGAGCCAGTGCGTCGATGGACGTCGGAGGATCACCTTCCAGAATCGTCATCGCTGGCAGACTGGTTTCCACGGGAAGGTCTGCCTGATCTCCCGCGACCACCTGAGCTGCACCGAAGTAAGCACGCTCGGTCGGATCTGTGATGAACTCCACATACGCATGTGATCCGCGGCGATAGGCCGTGTCCAGACGCAGCCAGCCGAGCTCGTCACGATTCAGCCTGACCGCCGGATACAGCCCGCCATTGCCCAGCGGATAATTTTCAATCACCACACGTACCTGACTGTTCTGTCCAAGGGCTCTGACGAAAATATTGTCTGAGTCAATCCGAAACCGTGGTGACTGCAGGACGCCGGTATGACGCTGACTCAGTCCATGTGTCAGCAGAGCAGACGGATGCAGGCCTCGCAGCACGCGATCCCCCTCCGGTTCAATCACCAGCTGCCCATGGTGCGCTGCGGTTGTGGCCTGTGCCGCTCGACGTGACCTGGCGGCCTGTGGAAAAGCCAGCCCGGTGCCGGAACAGAACCAGTCCGCAGACTGAGGTCCTCGGAGGTCCCACAGAGGGCGGAACTGTGCCGCGTTCGACGACTGTCGACGTTGCTGTTCCCGATGCTGGAACTCCGATTGCTCCTGCCACATCGTTTGTAGCACGTTCGCCTCCGCCTCCGCTCCGCCAGCGGTGGCCTGCAGCCAGAGTGTCAGTGGGCCGGACGAACTGCTCCGGGCCTCGTCGAGGGCTGTCGTCCAGGCCGCGTTCTGAGCCCCGCGGAGGTCTGACAGCTGTTGCTGCACCTGCCGCTGCTCGGTCTGCAGAGCCTCCAGGGTTTGTTGCTGAGAAGAGTCAAGGACCGCTGCGATCTCAGCCGCTGTGACGCCCGCTGGTCCGGCCTGATATGACAATGCCAGTTCCTCAGCAGTCAGCGGTCGCAGGTAGGCCCGCGCTTCTTCAATAGTGCCAGCCAGCGGCGGATTGATGTCTGACAGTCGCTGGCCAAACAGAAACCGGGCTTTCCCCCGCAGAAACGGCTGCAGTGTTCCCTTGCGATAACTGGTACCCTCCTGACGCCCGTTACGATACAGGGTGATGGAGTTGTCGCTGGCGTAGACGATGGCCACATGAATCAACTGGTCAGGTCCGGACGTCTCAGCTGCACCACCTGGCTCCTGAGTCCGATTGAAGAAATCACTCCCCGGCAACCAGTGCCGTGGGGTCAGTTCGCCAAAGACAATGGAATCAAAGAGTCTCCCTTCCAGCGTCTCCAGACCGATGACTCCGCCCCCGCGCTGATCCGGATTGGCCAGCGTCACCCAGGCCTCCAGAGTTTTCTCATGGATGTCGCGATCCAGCGATACCGTCCGCAGATTCGCGGCCACTCCGTCCAGAATCAATCGACCGTCGCGAATCACGGCCCCGCCGAGCAGTTCGCCGTGGAGCTGTCCAACACGATCCCGCGCGTCACCCTCGAAACTCCAGCGCGCATCCGGAGTTGGCAGTGTGCCGGAGCTGGCCT
>JBDKIW010000229.1:0-19564 GCA_039796955.1 Planctomycetota bacterium | reverse complement strand
TATTCGCTGACGATTTATCTAGTGCATCACGTTGTGCATTTGTGGCCTTTATGGATTTATGGGTACAGCGTGGCGGGGGATCCGACGTTGTACTGGGGGAAGGTTCTGTCGTGGTGGCCATCCTTTTTTCTGGCATTGGGATTTCTGGTCCTCTGTGACTGGTGGCTTAGCTGGGTTGATCGGTATCGGATCAGGACTGTGGAAAGCCTGATGCGATGGCTGTGTGAATAGGCGTTCAGAAAAGGGGTCAGGAACCAATAGTGCGGAGCACCCTCCGGGCCGTTTGGCTATTGGTTCCTGACCCCTTTTCTGAACCCGGGAACCAATAGTGCGGAGCACCCTCCGGGCCATTTGGCTATTGGTTCCTGACCCCTTTTCTGAACGCCGCTGGAACGCGAAAATGCGGTGATTTGGGGTTTCCGTCGTAGCTCGAACATGGGAATCTGCGTGGCTATCTGGGATTGGCGATTTTGGGAGAGTGGCGAACCGGAGCTATTTCCGGGGTGAGGCAGCAGATGACAGGGAACGAGCAGTCGGTTCGTGACGAGCGAATGCAGGGAGCCTATCGGACATATGGAATGGGTTCGGTAGCGTTCTGGAGTTTCCTGGCGACTCAGTTTCTGGGGGCCTTCAATGACAATTATTTCAAGCAGATGGTGCTGTTGATTTGTGTGAGTGAGCGTGCGGTCGGGGTCGCGGGAGGGTTGCCATGGAAAGAGATGGCGATGGCGGCATTCGCCCTGCCCTTTGTGATTTTTTCGGGGTTAGGGGGCTTTCTGTCGGACAGGCATGGGAAGCAGCGCGTGATTGTGGGGTGCAAGCTGGCGGAGATCGGAATTGTGGGCATTGGCCTGTTAATTCTGAGGATTCCGGGGATTTCGATGCAGTGGCAATTGGTGGCGTTGATTGGTGTGTTGAGTTTGATGGGTGTTCACAGTGCGATTTTCAGTCCATCCAAGTATGGGGTTTTGCCCGAATTGTTTCGTGAGGAGCAGTTGTTGCCTGTGAATGGCGCCGTGCAGATGACGACGTTTCTGGCGATCATTTTTGGAACAGTCTGTGCGGGCATTGCACTGGATCTGATTCGGGAAAGTTTGTGGGTGGGCAGTGTCATCGCGATCGGCGTGGCGATTGCGGGTGCGGTGGCATCGATGCTGATACCGAGGACGCGAGTGGCGGAGCCTGGACTGCGATTGAAGTGGGAAAACCTGGCGGTTCCGCGATCGATTCTGGGCATTCTTCGGCGTGACCGACACCTCGTGCTGGCCTTGCTGGTGTACGCGTTGTTCTGGTTTCTGGGGGGAGTGACGCAGATGTCGGTGAACACTCTCGGCGAAGGGACTCTGCAACTGAGCAGTACGCGGACCAGCATCCTTGTGGCGGCGATGGGCATCGGGATCGCGGTGGGGTGTGTGATCGCGGGTTTTGTGGGGAGCGGATCGAATGGCCATCGCTGGACGGTTCGGGGGGCATGGCTGCTGGTGGTGTCGTTGTGCGGAATCGGATGGTTAGGGAGTGGATTTGCGGGGCTACCGGCCAGTTCTGGTCGAGAGAGCGAATACATTTCCGAAAGTGTACTGCGAGCGGACGTTCTGGAATGGGCACTGCGAACCACGATGGTGATGTTAGGCATTGCGGCGGGAATTTTTGTGGTGCCGATTCAGGTATTTCTGCAGCAGGCACCGCCGGCCGCATTAAAAGGGCGACTGCTGGGCGTGCAGAACCTGATGACGTGGATCGGGATACTGTTGTGTGCTGTGTATTCGGCGGTCTTTGGTGTGATGGTGAGGGCGGCAGCGGGAGCCGGGGCGGACGTACGATTGCAGTGGATAATTTTTCTGACGCTGGCGGCCATGCTGCTCCCTGTTGGACTCTTTTACCGACTGCCGGACTTATCGGAGCGTCGGGAGACACTTGAGTCGTAAGCCAGCGACTGCGGCGTGATGACGCGACTGGTTTTCGGGTGTCGGTTTTCGGGTGTCGGGTGTCGGGTGTCGGGTGTCGGGCGTTCGCGGGTCGCGGGGTGACATGGTATTATGCGGCTCCGTCGAGAATGCGTGGAGCGGCGGAGACTGTTCTGTCGGGCCAGGGCGGGCCTGCGAAGTGGTGAGCGGGTAACGGGGGAACGTATCACATGGCGGATGCAGCGGTACTGGCGACGCTCGGCTTGATCCTGGGGTTGTTCTTTCTGGGTCTGGAGTTTTTCGTACCATCTTTCGGGATGCTGCTGGTGTTATCTCTGATATCGCTGGTGGTTTCGTTTTGGTCAGCGTGTAAAGCGTGGTGGGGTACGGATCCGGTCTTCTTCTGGAGCTACGTCTTTGTGTTGATTGCAGGGATTCCCGGATCGCTGATGGGGGCGGTGGCGATTCTGCAGGGAACCAGACTGGGGCGGCGGATGACCCTGGCGCCGACCGATGACGCCGGGCCGTCTCCGGTGAACACTCTGCAATCGCTCATTGGGCAGACGGGAAAATCGCAGACGTTGATGACGCCAGGCGGGATGGTCGTGGTTGCGGGTGAGCGATTCCATGCGGAATCGACGGGAATGCTGGTGGAACCCGGGACGCTGGTGGTTGTGGTTGGAGTGCGTGCAAATCGGCTGGTCGTTCGGCCGCAGCGAGAGGACGAGTCTGCAGGGGCGGCAGTTGGCGGGGCATCAGACGCAGAACTTCCCCCGGGGAAAAGTGGGGACTCTGGCACCGGCGACGCCGGGCGGCTTGACTTCGACATGCCGTCCGATTACACCCATGGCGGCGCGCGGGCAAAGTCTGATCCACGTTAGTCTCAGGTTTGCGGCGTGCTGCCTGGTTTCAGGAGAATCTGATGAGTGCACCATTCCTGCTGGCACTGTCCAGTCTGCAGTGGGGAATTCTGGTTATTGTGTTGCTGGGTCTGCTGGTTTTTCTGGCGGTCTTCGCGCAATTCGCCAGTTTGTGGCTGCAGTGCAAAGTGACGCGGGCTGGCATCAGCCTGCTTGACCTTGTGTACATGCGCTTTCGTCGAGTGAATCCGGCGTTGATTGTGCGCAGTAAGATTATGGCGGTCCAGGCGGGACTTCGGAAGAAGTATCCGTTGTCGACACGTTCCCTGGAAGCGCATGCACTGGCTGGCGGCAACGTGCCGAACGTGATTCGGGCATTGATTGCGGCCGACAAGGCCTCGATCCCGTTAGACTGGAACACGGCGCAGGCGATTGATCTGGCGGGGCGTGACATTCTTGAGGCGGTGACGACCAGTGTGTATCCCAAAGTGATTGACTGCCCGGATCCGAAGAGTCAGCAGGGAACGTTGTCGGCGGTTGCTGCGGACGGGATTGAGTTGCGTGTTCGAGCGCGGGTGACTGTGCGTACGAATATTCAGCAGTTGATTGGTGGGGCCACAGAAGAAACGGTGATCGCGCGCGTGGGCCAGGGGATTGTGCAGGCGATTGGGTCCACGAAGTCCTACAAACTGGTACTCGAGAATCCGGACTACATTTCCAAAACGGTACTGGAGCAGGGCCTCGAGGCACAGACCGCCTACGAGATTGTTTCGATCGACATCGCTGACATCGATGTGGGCGCTAATATCCGAGCGAGGTTGACGGCGGATCGAGCGGAAGCGGACATGCGTGTGGCGCAGGCGAGTGCCGAGCAGCGCAGGGCAGCAGCGCGTGCGCGGGAGCAGGAAATGGTTGCCTTGATTCAGCAGAACAGGGCTTCGGTGGTATTGGCAGAATCTGAAGTGCCGAAAGCGGTGGCGGAGGCGTTTGGAAATGGTAAGCTGGGGTTACTGGATTTTTACGAATTGAAAAACGTTCAGGCCGACACTCGGATGCGTGAATCGATTGCTGGTGAAGGCTCGACTCGCGCTGGCCGTACGACTGAGGGGTAGTGGCGACGATGCTGCGACGGCTGCCTGATGTGTGATTCTGGTGGCTATCGGCTGTGGTGGCATCGTAGGGAAAAGATATTGAACAGGCGGGCAGTCCGTGGGCAGATCTGGTTTGAAACGTGAATCTGTTTGTGTGGCGGTCTGGTGAAGTGTTGAAGTGTGAGCGAGAGCTCTGGGAAATTTCGGAGGGCATCCTTCGAGAAGTAACCGGGATGACAGGGAGCAGATATGCAGATCAGGCGTTGGGTATTGATGCTGGCGATGATGGTCACAGCGAGTGTGTCAGCCAGTGGAGACGAGTGGCAGTCGTTGTTTGATGGGAAGACACTGGCAGGCTGGGACGGGGATCCTCGCGTGTGGAGTGTTGAGGACGGGGTAATTACCGGCCGGACGACTGAAGAAGTGAAGCTGGATCGGAACACGTTCCTGATTTACCGTGGTGGCGAGATCGACAATTTTGAGCTCGAGCTGGAATACCGGATTGTGAACGGCAATTCGGGAATTCAGTACCGCAGTTTTGAGTTGAATGACGGCAAGTGGCGAATTGGCGGCTATCAGGCGGACTTTGAAGCTGGCGAAACGTACTCGGGGATTCTGTACGGGGAAGCGTTCCGTGGAATTCTGGCTCAGCGTGGCCAGTCGACGGAGTTGGTGCGGAATGACGGGAAGTTTGAAGTGAAGGTGACCGGGAGTGTTGGGGAATCGGCTGCGATTCAGAAAAGCATTCGTCGGGAAGACTGGAACAAATACCGGGTGGTGGCGAATGGCTACCATTTCCAGCATTTCATCAATGACCTGAAGACCGTGGATGTGACGGACAACGACGAGAAGGAGCGTCGAGCGGTAGGATTGCTGGCGCTGCAGGCGCACGTTGGCCCGCCGATGACGGTTCAGTTTCGCAACATTCGATTGAAGCGACTGCCGGCTCCCAAAAAGGTCGCCCTGATTGCTGGGCGTCCCAGTCATGGTTACGGAGCGCACGAGCATCGTGCGGGTTGCATGCTGCTGGCAGAGGCTCTGAATGCCTCGGGTTTGGGCATTGAGGCAACGGTTTACACGAATGGCTGGCCGGAAGATGAGTCGGTTCTGGATCATGTGGATTCGATTCTGATTTATGCGGATGGTGGTGGCGGTCATCCCTTCAACAGTCATCTGGAGCGACTGAAGGAGATTCAGAAGCGTGGTGTGGGCATGGTTTGCATTCACTACGGCGTTGAAGTTCCGAAGGGGCCATCGGGTGAAGCCTTTCTAAGCTGGATCGGGGGTTACTTCGAAACGGACTGGTCCGTGAATCCTCACTGGACGGGCAGTTTCGGGAATTTCCCGGCGCACCCGATTTCTCGGGGTGTGAAGCCATTTCGGGTGAATGACGAGTGGTATTATCACATGCGATTTGCGGAGGGGGGCGTGAATGTCGTGCCCGTGCTGTCCGAGTTGCCTCCGAGTGACACGCTGGTTCGAGCGGATGGCAGTTTGTCGCGACCTGACGGGCCTCACAGCAACAACGCCGCGGTGCGTGCTGCTGTGCTGGAGCGCAAGGAAAAGCAGACGGTTGCGTGGGCATCGGTTCGTCCGGACGCAGGTCGGGGATTCGGGTTCACGGGCGGTCACGATCACTGGAACTGGGGCAATCGTGACTTTCGGACGCTGGTGCTGAATGCGATTGCGTGGACGGCGCATGCTCAGGTGCCGGAGACTGGTGTGCAGTCACGTGACTTGTCGGTACAGGACCTGATGGCGAACCAGGATTACGAGGTGCCTGGGGACTTCAATCCAGCGCGGATTCAGGCGATGCTGGACGACTGGACAGCGGCTCGCGCGAAGTGATGAATTGAATGCAATGACGGAAGCGCCTGGCCTCAATGGGGACAGGCGTTTTTTTTTGCCGGAGACGTGACTCGGGATGGGATCTGAAGGACGCCTGCGGCGGCCGCCGGGTTGACGGACTTCGGTTTGTGTGGGGGAGGTAAAACGAGTGAACGAGAACGAGCAGCGGGAGCGTCGCTGGCACTTTGCGGATTTCTCCACGATTGAGGGAGTACCGTGTCCCTGCGGAACGGCGAGACGTGCGTTTCGTGAGGTTCCGGAGTTCCCTGGGACTCTGCATTTGACCGAGATTCACGAGGACGCTCAGCGGCATTACCACAGGACATTGACGGAGACATATGTGATTCTGGAGTGTGGCGAGGATGGGCGACTGGAGCTGGATGGGGAGCTGATTTCCGTGAAGCCCCTGCAGGCCATTGTGATTCCTCCAGGTGTACGGCACCGTGCCGTGGGGCGCATGAAAGTGCTGATTATTTGTGTGCCGGAATTTGACGTGCGGGATGAGTGGTTTGATTGAGGACACATTGCGGTGCGGGGTTGAAGTTTGAGTGGGAAGCTCGGGCGACACGTGAGTTGTGCCTGTGGGAAGTGTGAGCGGGTTGACGGGAAGGATGAGGTTGTGAGAGTGATTGATTTGCGCAGCGATACGGTGACGCGCCCGACGATGGAGATGCGGCGGGTGATGGCGGAGGCCGAAGTTGGTGACGACGTGATGGGCGAAGATCCCACTGTGAACGCGCTGGAAGCGCGGGTTGCGGAGTTATTCGGTCGTGAAGCTGCCGTGGTAGCCTGCTCGGGGACTCAGAGCAACCAGATGGGTGTCCGTGTCCATTGCGTACCCGGTGACGAGTTGCTGATTCATGAGATGGGGCACATCTGTAATTTTGAAGGGGGAGCGCCAGCGGCGTTGAGCGGCGTGAGTGTCAGGACGCTGACCGGGGTTGGGGGGATGCTGGACCTTGGCGACCTTGAGGGGCGAGTGCGTGTGAATGACCAGCATTTTTGCCGCACGCGGCTGGTGTGTCTGGAAAACACCACGAATCTTGGTGGTGGCCGTGTTTATCCGCTGGAAGTTATGGAACGGGTGTACGCGTGGACTCGGGAGCAGGGCTTAAAGTGTCATCTGGATGGTGCACGATTGTTTAACGCGATCGTGGCGGGTGGATATTCTGCGAAGGACGTGGGGCGTTGTTTTGACACGATTTCAATTTGTTTCTCGAAGGGGCTGGGATGTCCCTTTGGTTCGATTCTGGTGGGGGACGGGGAAGACATCAGGAAAGCGAGACGAATTCGGAAATTGTTTGGTGGTGGGATGCGGCAGTCGGGGATTATGGCCGCGGCGATGTCGTATTCGCTTGAGCATCATGTGGAACGATTGGCAGACGACCATGAGCATGCGCGGCGAATCGCAGCGGGGTTGCGGCGGTTTGCGGGCATTCTGAATGTGCCGGAAACGGTGGAAACCAACCTGATTTTCTTTGATCTGGCGAAGGAGTGTGGCACGGCGGTTCAGTTTGCCGGGGCGATGCGGGATGCGGGTATTCTGATCGGTCCGATGGGTGGACAGCGGGTGCGGATGGTGACTCATCTGGACATAGCGGAGGCGGACGTGGACCGAGTTCTAAGTGCAGTGGGCGAGTGTCTGGAGCGAGGATTTCGGGAACGTCCGGTACAGGGCAAAGGGCCATTTTCGCGGTAAGTCAGAGGCAGAACCGGCAGGATCGCGTACTGTTCACGCAGAAAGTGCCGCAGGAGATGCGGGGAAGATGGGACGCTGGGGGCTGGGGGGCCTGTGGGGCTAAGTGGAATGGGATGATGGCAGTGGCCTGTCTTTACTGGCTGAGGACAGGCCTGATAGTCTTCGGGACTGAGAGCAGTCGTTGTCAGGAGACGACGTCGGGTCAACCACGGACGGGAAGCAGCCATGTTGTTTCGAAGGATAGAGCGGGAGAAGCGGATGGCTTCTCTGGCGTTGATGCTGTTGGTACTGCTGGCTGGATGTGGTGGTCCTGCGCCGGTGGAAACGACGGCTGATGACGATTTGATGGATGAACTGCTGAGTGACGGTTCCGAGGTGGATTCCGAGTCGCGGGATGCGGAGTCTGGTGCAGCGGAGCGTCGAGAGACCGGGCGTGGTGCTGGTCGTCGACCGGCAGGAACCAGGGGTGATGGTCGCCGGGGAATGTCCGAGGAAGTGTCACCGGTGGCTCTGGAGGAGGAGTCGGATTCCGGAGAAGCGGTCAGACGGCCGCGTGGTGAAAAGCTGGAGCTACGCCTTTCTGCAGGCGATCGGTTTCCTCTGATCAAGACGGTTGAGCAGACACTGGTACAGCGTTCGGAAACGCATCCGGCCATGGCACGGACGCGACTGGAATTGAATCTGGTGATACTGGTGCAGGAGGTACTTCCGGATGCGATTTTGCTGGGGGTTCAGTATTCACGGGTGAAGTACGAGCACGACATCAGTGGTCGTCGGCTGGAGTTTGATTCGGCGACGCATCAGGGGAACGTGCCGTGGGACGCCGTGCCGTATGCCGGTATGGTGGGCAATGGATTTTCATTCTGGCTGGGCCGAGACAACACGATTCGAGAGTTGGTGGGTTATCGGGAGTTTCTGGAGCGATGCGTGCAGCAGGTGCCGATGGAGCGTCGGCAAACGCTGCTTGCGGAATTGAGCAGTCGATTCGGCGACGACGGCGTAGCAAACTTTGTGGACGACTCGATTGGATTGCTGCCCTACGACAGCAGTGTGGACGCGGACGCGGCGTCGATGGTGATGCCGGGTGATGTCTGGACGCGCGAGCGACGGCTGATGCAGCCGGTGCCGGTGTATCTGACGTCAACATACCGTTTGACGGACATCAATGCGGCGACGGCGGAGATTGAGATCACGGGGCGGATCGCATCCGGCGAAGCGGTGAATTCGGAGGGAGCAGGACGGGTACGAATTTCGGGTGGTCGCAGTCTGGGCCAGTGCATTGTGGATCGCGTTTCGGGACTACCCGTGGACGTTCGTCTGAATCGGGTGATGACGATACAGATTCAGACGGAAGAGGGGCTTGAGGTGACTCAGGAGAAGGAAATTCTGACGACGATTCGAGCGTTCCCGGAGATTCGCGAGTCTGGAGTCAGGGATCGCACGGATCTGGGAGTGCGTCAGACGTCCTCGCGGCGTGGCGCCGGCGAAACGCGTCAGCGGGCGGTTCGGGCCACCTATCCGGGGCAATAGTTTGAAGGGACGGGAGCTGAGCGATCAGCTGTGAGTCTGAATGGCGTGTTGTGGGAGCGGGGTGAAGCAGTATGGGACAGCGAATCGGTCGTCGTCGGGGTCTGGCGGGAATTGCAGCGGCAGGTGCGTCGATTGTGTGGCCGGTGACGTTTGGAGGAATTCGTGCTGCGGAAAGTCGCTGGAAAGTTGAGCGGCCGGGAATTGGAGCGATTGGGCTGCGGTATCAGGGTTCGGTGATTGCGGAGAAGGCATCACAGTATGGGAACCTTGTGGCCTTGTGTGACGTGGACCGGCATGTGCGTGAGCAGGCGCGGGCGGCGTTCGGCAGTACGGCGGCGATTTTTGAAGACTATCGGGAGATGTTGCAGCAGAAGTCGGTGGACGTGGTGTTGATTGGAACACCGGATCACTGGCATGCAAAGATGCTGATGGATGCCTGCCGATCGGGGCGGGACGTGTACTGTGAGAAGCCGCTGACGCTGACGGTGGCGGAGGGGAAGAGGGTACAGGATGTTGTGCAGTCGACCGGGCAGATTGTGCAGATTGGTTCGTGGCAGCGGAGTGACCACCGATTTCGACTGGCTGTAGAGTTGGTTCGGGCCGGGCGTATTGGTCGATTGCAGACCGTGGAAGTGATTCTGGGGCGGAATGAGGTTGGGGGGCCATTTGCCGAAGCCGTGGTTCCGAAGCACATCAATTGGGACCTTTGGCAGGGGCAGACCCCGGACGTGCCGTATACACCGGAGCGGATGCACTACACGTTTCGGTGGTGGCAGGAGTATTCCGGGGGGCAGATGACGGACTGGGGAGCGCATCATGTGGACATAGCGCAGTGGGCGATCGATGCCCTGCCGATTGAGTTTTCCGGGACGGGACGATTTCCTCAGACGGAAAATGGTTACAATGTGCCTGTGGAATTCAGTGCTGTTGTGCGTTTTGCGAATGACGTGGTGCTGACGATCAGCGACACGGGGCGTAATGGGATTCTGTTCAGCGGTACGGAGGGGCGACTTTTTGTGAATCGCGGCACGATTTCCGGAAGTCCGGTGGAGGCGTTGGCTCAGACCCCCCTGCCCCGTGAGCAGTTTGTGCTGTACGGCTCTGACAATCTCAGTCGTCCCGAGCGATCGGGAAAACTGGACGCAATCGTGAACCACATGGGCAATTTCTTTGACTGTGTGGAAGGGCGCAGGACTCCGTTGTCGGACGTCGCGAGTCAGCATCGCAGTATCAGCACGTGTCACCTCGCGAACATCGCGATTCGACTTGGACGAACGCTGAAATGGGATCCGGTTCTGGAGCGATTTCCCGAGGATGCGGAAGCGAACGGGTACCTCAGCCGTCCTCAGCGTGCGGGGTTTGAAGTGGACTGACAGGAACTTACGAGTATTGGGATTTCCGGGATTGGTTGATGGTCGATCAGCCGACCAGTAACGAGCAGATGGACGGGAAGCATTCATGGCATCGGGGACAAAACCAGCATCGTCATACACTGGTGAGGACATTGAGGTACTGGAGGGGCTGGAACCGGTGCGTCGTCGTCCGTCGATGTACATCGGCGGAGTGGATTCGCGGGGGCTGCATCACCTGTTGTGGGAGATTGTGGACAATTCGGTGGACGAGTTTCTTGCGCGGGAATGTGATCGAATTACGGTCACTCTGCACAAGGATGGTGCCTGCTGTACGATTCAGGACAACGGTCGCGGGATACCGGTAGACAAGCACCCTCGAGTGAAGAAATCGACGCTGGAAGTGATTTTGACCACGCTGCATGCGGGGGGAAAGTTCAGCGACAAGAACTATTCGCGCAGTGGCGGGTTACACGGCGTGGGATCCTCTGTGGTGAATGCGTTGTCCTCGGAAATGGTGGCGACTGTTCATCGGGATGGCTTTGAATGGCGTCAGCGATTTCGTCGCGGGGTCCCGCTGGGACCGGTCGAGAAGGTCCGTCCGTTTCGGGGGCGAGGCACGACGATTCACTTTCGGCCGGACGATGAGATCTTCCGAAGGACTCAGTTCAATGCGGACACGATACGTCAGCATCTGGAAGACATTTCGTACATCCACGGCGGGTTGACGATTATCTTTCATGATGAGCAGAAGGGTGAGACGTACGAATTGCACCATCCGGAGGGGGTGCTGGCCTACATCGAGAAGGTGACCACGGACACAGGCCGGAAGCCGGCGCATGAGCAGGTGTTTTCGGTATCGCGTGACGACCGCGACGCCAAGGTTGAGGTGGTGCTGCGCTGGACGGATTCGACGGAAGAGACCATTCGCAGTTACGTAAACGGCATTCGGACTCATGCCGGCGGGACTCATGAGAACGGACTGAAATCCGGGCTGGTCAAAGCAATCCGCAATTACATGGATGTGCATGATTTCAAGGCGCGTGGAGTCACGATTACATCGGACGATATTCGGGAGGGGATTGTCTGTGTTCTGAGTGTGTTCATTGGTGATCCGATGTTTCAGGGGCAGACAAAGGATCGTCTGAACAATCCAGAGACCAGTTCTGCCGTGGACGGGGTGGTGCGACCAGCGCTGGAGAACTGGCTGAACGCTAATCCGTCTCTGGCGGACGCCATTCTGGGGCGGATGGTCCTGGCAGCGCGGGCAAGGCAGGCCAGCCGGGAAGCGGTCTCTGAAGTCAGGCGAAAAACCGTGGGTGTCCGGAAGACAAATCTCCCGGGGAAGCTGGTGGATTGCCAGTCGAAGAATGCGGATGAGACGGAATTGTTCATCGTCGAAGGGGACTCGGCCGGTGGCACAGCGGTGATGGGGCGTCAGGCGGCGACGCAGGCGGTACTTCCTTTGCGGGGGAAGATTCTGAATACGGAAGCCATGTCCATGTCTAAGATCATGGACAGCAACGAGATTCGGGACATTGTTGAGACGCTGGGGACCGGGATTGGCAGCAATTTTGACGTGCGGCATCTGCGTTATGCACGGATCATTCTGCTGATGGATGCCGACAGTGACGGCTACCACATCTCGACTTTGCTGCTGACCTTTTTCTTCAGGCATATGCCGGAGTTGATTCGGCAGGGACGATTGTTCATTGCTCAGCCGCCTCTGTATCGGATCGAAATCGGCAAGGAGGTCCGTTACGCTCGCAATGATGTGGAAAAGGAAGAGATGCTGTCGGCGTTACCAGCCAACCGTACGGCCATGGTGCTGCGATTCAAGGGGCTGGGGGAAATGAATGCGGCGCAGCTGCGTGATACGACACTGAATCCGCAGGCTCGAGTGCTGTTGCGGGTGAATATTGAGAGTCAGCTGGAAGCGGACAAGACATTTCATCAGTTGCTGGGAAAAGACGCCAGTGAGCGTTATCGCATCATCATGGACGACGCCAGCTTCGCGGATGACCTTGATCTGTGATTCCTGCCCAGCCTGCGGTTGACGCATGAATTCCGGCTGGTGGCAGGAACGGGCTTCAGAAAGGATCCGCGCGGGACAGGCCGGGACAAATCTGATAGGCTTCAGGCAGGAGAAGCTTGACTGGGTGGCAGTTGCTTCCGGCTCAGAAAAGATCGTTGATTTGTCCAGGTGTAGTATGGTGGTCCGGATACTGTGTGCACTATGCGTTTGTGGGGTGCTGTCGATTCTTCAGGCTGGAGACTGGCCATCGTGGCGGGGTCCCAACCGGGATGACATTTCCCTGGAAACAGGGCTGTTGAAAAAGTGGCCTGAAGAGGGGCCGAAGAAGCTGTGGGACAGTCAGGACGCGGGGCTTGGCTATTCGGGCTTTGCGATTGTGGGCAAGACCATTTACACAATGGGTTCTGACGGCACATCCGAGACATCCAGTGATTTTCTGATTGCTCTTGATGCAGAGACCGGAAAAAAGCTGTGGCAGACACGGCTGGGGCAATATCTTGAGAATGGCTGGGGAGGTGGACCGCGAGGAACACCGACCGTTTCGCCGGCCGGCGACCT
This sequence comes from Planctomycetota bacterium, assembly GCA_039796955.1. Classification (GTDB taxonomy): domain Bacteria; phylum Planctomycetota; class Planctomycetia; order Planctomycetales; family Planctomycetaceae; genus SXXK01. The sequence continues at coordinate 6,690 of JBDKIW010000229.1, read as the reverse complement.
GGTGGTGGCGATGGGGGCTCGAGGTGACGTCGTCTGTGCATCGACGGCTGACGGACGTGAGGTCTGGCGAACCGCGTTGCTGCAGACAAATCCGGATGATCCAAAGAATCTGGGCGGTCAGTTGCCAAGCTGGGGGTATTGTGAATCGCCGCTGATTGACGGAGACCGAGTGCTGGTGACTCCGGGAGGAGCGCTGGGCACAGTTGCCTGTTTTCAACTGCAGACGGGAGAAAAGCTCTGGCAGTCGGGAGAGATCACTGAGCTGGCACATTACTCGTCGATCATAGCGGTGGATCATCACAGCAAGCGACAGTACATCCAGTTGACTGCGTCGAAGCTGTTTGGGCTGGATGAATCCGGGAAGTTGTTGTGGCAGACGGATTTCAGTGGCCGGGTGGCTGTGATTCCCACGCCGATTTACCGGGACGGTTTTGTGTACGTGACGGCGGGATATGGAGCAGGTTGTATGCTGGTCAACGTGACAGCAGACAATCGTGTCGAGAAGATCTATGACAACAAGGTCATGAAGAATCATCATGGCGGTGTGTTGTTGGTGGGAGATTATCTGTACGGGCACAGTGACTCGACCGGGATCATCTGTCAGAATCTGATGACGGGTGAGAAGGTGTGGTCGGACGAGAAGCGTGATCAGAGCAAGGGAGCGGTCGCGTTTGCGGACGGCATGCTGTACTGCTTGTCGGAGGACAATGGAGAATGTTTTCTGGTGGAAGCCACACCGGAGGGTTATCGTGAGGTGAGTCGGTTTACAATGGCGCCTCAAACGCAGCAACGCAACCCACAAGGCCGAGTGTGGACTCACCCGGTCATCTGTAATGGCAAATTATACCTAAGAGACCAGGAAATCATCTGCTGCTACGATATTCACCAGTAAGGCGCGCTTGAATGTGTCCTGAGGTGTAATCTGCAGAGAAAAGACCAGGCGATCGCCTGGTCTTTTGCTGCGCTGCCGAGGGGATGCTGAGGTGATGGCCGGACGGTTTTTTTGATGGTGATTTAGTTGGTTTGGCGACATCTCGGGTGGTTATGATTTCGGCAGTTTGGCGTGTTGGGTTGCGGACTGCGCGGGATCGGGAAGGCCGTCTGTGTGTGTCGAGTTCCGTTTTGCAGGGTGAGTCAGAAAAAGACTGGGAATCGGGCCGAAATTTGTGATTTGGTGACTGCTGCAAGACTGCCGGTCGTTTTGGGTTTGGGGAAAATCCGATGCCGGAATAGGGGCCTGAGCTGAGGTTTGGCCGGGGGGAAGAGCAGATGTGGTGTGGTCGAATGGCAAGCCAGTGGTTGACCCTGAACTTCGGATTGAGTCTGGCTTTGGGGCTGGGCCAATGCTGGTCTGATGAGCCTGAGGGGGCGTCGTCGGTGGCGTATTTTGAGACGCATGTGCGTCCGATTCTGGTTCAGCGGTGTTATTCGTGCCATTCGGAGCAGTCTGGCAAGCGTGAGGGGGGATTGTATCTGGATGCGGCGGAGGCATGGCTTGAGGGTGGCGAGCGCGGTGCGGCGGTTATTCCGGGGGACGCGGATGGTAGTCTGATGATCCGGGCTATCCGGTACACGGACGCGGACTTCAGCATGCCGCCGACTGAAAAGCTGGCTGATGAGCAGATTGCGGTGCTGGAAGCGTGGGTTCGGATGGGAGCATCGGCTCCAGCGGGGCGTTATGCGGCACCGTTGGCAGTGCCTTCGGATCCTGTCGCAGGTCGTGATCACTGGGCGATGCGTCCATTGGCGGCGGGTGATATTCCAACGGTTACGGACTCAGGCTGGCCGCGGGGCACAATTGATCGGTATCTGCTGGCGGGGCTGGAAGAACAGCACCTGCGTCCCGGTGGTGATGCATCGCCTGAGGATCTGCTGCGTCGGGTGTGTTTCCAGTTAACGGGGCTTCCGCCGACTGCGGAGCAGCGGCAGCGATTTCTGGCGGATCCATCGGCCGAAGGGTTTGCGCGGCTGGTTGACGAATTGCTGGGCTCGGCAGAGTTTGGTCGGCGCTGGGGGCGTCACTGGCTGGATCTAGCGCGGTATGCGGATTCGAACGGACTGGACGAAAACTTTCTGTTTCGGGAAGCGTGGCGTTATCGCAACTGGGTGATTGATGCTGTGAATGCTGACATGCCATTCGACAGATTTCTGCTGGAGCAGCTGGCTGGGGATTTGCTGCCATTTGAGACGACGGCGCAGCGGGATCGTCAGCGCATTGCTGCGGGATTTCTGGTGATAGGTCCAAAGGTGCTGTTGGGTGTGAATCCGGATAAGCAGCGAATGGATGTTGCTGACGAGCAGCTGGAGACGATTGGCCGGGTTGTCCTGGGGCAGACGCTGGGATGTGCGCGGTGCCATGATCACAAGTTTGACCCGATTCCGACGGCGGACTATTACGCCATGGCCGGCATTCTGACATCGACGACAGTCATGCAGCAGCGCTACATGCTGGGTGAGCAGCGTGTCATGGAGCGACTGGCAGGACTTGGAGACCAGGGTGAAGAGTTGAATGCTTCTTATGAGAAGTACTGGCGGGAGCGAGCGGGCCTGAAGCAGGAGCTGGACAGTGCGACGGAGGCGTTGGAGCTGTTGAAGGGGACGGATGCCGCGGGGTTAGCGCAGAAGATTCGGGATGACGCGGAGTCCTTTGCAGCGGAGGCGATTGGGGACGAGGTGACTCAGGCTGAAAAGGTCGCAGCGCAGGAAAAGTTTGTTGCGAAGCTGAAAGAGCGTTATGAAAAGCCACCGGCAATTCCGCCGCGGGCAATGATACCAGCGGATGGGGACCAGATCCGGGACGAGTCGATACGGCGAGCTGGTCGTTTTGACGATCCGGCGGAGATTATTCCGCGTGGTTTTCTGCGAGTCCTGCAGGATGGTGAGTCTCCGGCCATGGCAACCGGCGAGAGTGGTCGCAGGGCGCTGGCAACCTGGCTGACGGATCCGGCGGGACGAGCGGGGATGCTGACGGCGCGGGTTCAGGCAAATCGCATCTGGCATCACCTGATGGGCCGCGGGATAGTGCGAACGGTCGACAATTTCGGTCGGACTGGCGAGCAGCCATCGCATCCCGAGTTACTGGACTATCTGGCTGGCCGATTGATTGCGAGCGGGTGGTCGAGGAAGGCGCTGATTCGGGAGATTGTACTGAGTCGCGCGTTTGCACTGAGCAGTGCAGTGATCGAGGAGTGCAGAAACGTCGATCCGGAGAATCGGCTGTACTGGCGAGCGAATCGTCGCAGGCTGGACCCGGAGTCACTGCGCGACGCGATGTTGGCGGCGGCCGGCACACTCGACCTGCAGCCGATGGAGTCGACGGTATCCTATCTGGGGGATCAGGCTACGGCTGTTGGGAGTAACCCTGTCAGGCGACGGACGGATTATCAGTGTCGCAGTGTTTATCTGCCTGTGATCAGAAATGATCTGCCTGAGTTATTTGATGTCTTCGACTTTGCGAATCCACACATGGCGACGGGTGCAAGGCCTCAGACAAATGTACCGACACAGAGTCTGTATCTGTTGAACGATCCGATGGTCATGGCGGCGGCAGAAGCGACGGCCAAACGCATGCTGGCGGAGACAGGAGAATGTTCGCTGGAAACGAGGATCGATCATCTTTTTCGATTGATCACCGGAGGTAATCCGGGGGAGAATGAGCAGCGACTGATCAGGGATTATCTGACGGAAATGGCCCGTGTCGAGAACCCTGAAGATCCGTTGAATGTGACACTATCCATGTGGGCTCGGGTCAGCCAGGCGATTTTCGCATCCAGCCGATTTCAATATCTCGACTGACAAGTTGTCGGTTTGAGATATCCGTGTGTTAAGACACGGAATACGGGAGGAGAGAGCAATGACACGCTGTAATCGCTTTGAGATGGCACTGACACGGCGGGCGTTGCTGCGTCAGAGCGGTTGTGGGCTTGCCAGTCTTGGAGTGGCAGGGATGTCCGCTTCTTCGGCGGTTGGGAAGGAGTGGATACTTCCGCATCGAGCGCCTACTGCGAAGCGAGTGATTTTCCTGTTTATGTGGGGCGGCCCGAGTCATGTGGACTTGTTTGATCCCAAGCCATTGCTGAGCACGTTTGGTGGGCAGTCGGTCCCGGCATCGGTCTGGAAAGAGGGAAATCCACCGGGAGGTGTGCTGCTGGGGTCACCCTTTCGATTCAGTCGCCATGGTGACAGCGGTCAGCAGATCAGTGAGCTCTTTCCTCATCTTGCGCGGCATGCTGATCGACTTTGTGTGGTGCGTTCGATGCACACGGATGGGTCAGCACATGGGGAGGCGTTGCTGAATCTGCACACGGGGAGTTCCAATCTGGTTCGTCCGAGTGTGGGTGCGTGGGTGAGTTACGGGTTGGGGAGTGAGAGTGACAATCTGCCGGCATTCATGACGATTTCTCCGCCGCGGGGGCATGGAGGCGTTCAGAATTACGGGGCGGCGTTTCTTCCGGCGCGACATCAGGGAATGGCGATCGGTGCGGCTGAGATTCCCGTGCAGAAAGCGAAGATCTCCAACATCAGCAATGCTCAGCTGAGTCGTGAAACGCAGCGAGGCCAACTGGACCTGATCCAGGCGTTAAATGGAGAGCATCTGCGGGTTGCCGAAGGGGACCAGGGGATTGAGGGACTGATTTCCAGTTACGAGCTGGCCTTCCGGATGCAGTCCGCAATCCCTCAGATTATGGGTCTGGAGGACGAGACCGCAGAAACTCTGAAATTGTACGGTGTTGATGAGGAGCCCGTGAACAATTTTGCGCGGCAGTGTCTGCTGGCGAGAAAGTTTGCGGAGCGGGGTGTGCGTTATATTCAGGTGTCGACTGATTACACATGGGATCATCATACCGGAAACAATACGGGGCTTGTGAAGGAATGTGCTCAGGTGGATCGACCGATTGCAGGGCTGTTGACGGATCTGGAACAACGCGGCCTGCTGGACGATACGCTGGTGATCTGGGGTTCTGAATTCGGCAGGACTCCAACAGTGGAGAACGGCGACGGGCGTAATCATCATCCTCAGGCGTTCAGTATCTGGATGGCGGGAGGCGGGATCCGTGGTGGTTTGACGTACGGGGCGACGGACGACTTTGGGTTTCACCCGGTGGAGAACAGCATGCACATGCATGATCTGCACGCAACGATTCTGTATGCTCTGGGACTCGACCATAAACGACTGACTTATCGTTACGCAGGTCGTGACTTCCGATTGACAGATGTGCATGGAAATGTGGCTGAGGAACTGTTTGCATAATCCGGATGTTGAAGTTCTTCGGCAGCATGTTAGCCATGGACTCAACGGGCCATCAGGTGCAGTTTATCTGGTGTGGTTGAGCGCCGGTGGTGATTGCGTTGCCCGTGCTGACGCGGAAACGATGTGTGACTTGAGGGTGAAGACCGGCGTTCAGGAGCCTTTATGAATTTTCGAATGTTGCTGCTGCTTTGCGGGCTGATTTCGGGAAATGCCCACACCTGTTTGGCCGAACAGCCCACCGCAGCTCCATTGGTGCGTGGCACGCGACCGAACATTCTGTTTATCGCGGTGGATGATCTGAATCACTGGGTGCGGCATCTGGGAAGAAATGCTCAGGCGAAGACGCCGCATCTGGATCGTCTGGCAGCCATGGGCGTGACATTTTCCAACGCGCATTGTGCGGCTCCTGTCTGCAATCCATCGCGTGCGGCGATATTGTCGGGGCTTCGGCCGGGTTCATCGGGCGTCTACGACAACAACATCCCGTTTGTGCGGGGCGTCAATGCGGGGCAGTCTCTGGTCACTCAGTTTCGCCAGGCCAGCTATGAGACTCTGGGCATGGGGAAAATCTGGCACGGTGGACTTGGATTTGAATCGCAGTGGACAGCGACGGGCGGCAGGGAACCTGAGAAAAAAGTTGCGGCAGATTTACTGGACAATCGCAGTATCAAAGGGATTCAGTTTGGTGTGCTGAAGGGCGGTGATGAACTCGTCCCCGACACCGCGATTGCGGACTATGGAATTTCGGAGTTGCAGAAACATCACGGGGCACCGTTCTTTCTGGCGCTGGGCTTTCACAAGCCGCATATGCCCTGGAATGTACCTCAGAAGTATTTTGATCAGTTCCCACTGGAGCAGATTGAGTTGCCTCCGCTGCAGGAAGACGATCTGGCTGACATCCCTGCGGCGGGACTGCGCATGGCAAAGCCGGAGGGGGATCATGCGGATATCGTGCAGTCCGGACGCTGGAAGGAAGCGATTCAGGCGTATCTTGCGTCCATCAGCTACCTCGATGGTCAGGTTGGTCGAGTTCTGCAGGCTCTGGAGGACTCTGAACATCGGGACAATACGATCATCTGTCTTTGGGGGGACCATGGCTGGCATCTGGGAGAGAAACAGCATTGGCGGAAGTTTGCGTTGTGGGAGGAGGCCACGCGTGCACCGCTGATCTGGGTGGCGCCGGGCGTGACAAAGGCGGGGGGTGTCTGCCAGCGTCCCGTGGATTTCATGTCGATCTATCCAACGCTGTGTGAACTGGCGGGGATACCGGTACCGTCTCATGTGGAGGGCCGAAGTCTGACTTCGCTGCTGCGTGATCCGGGAGCTGATTGGGATGATGTGGCGGTCACCACATTTGGCCAGAACAACCATGCGGTCCGAAGTGATCGATGGCGTTACATTCGTTACGCAGACGGCAGTCAGGAGCTATATGATCACAG
>JBDKIW010000228.1:0-4038 GCA_039796955.1 Planctomycetota bacterium | reverse complement strand
TCGAGAGCTGTGCGCTCACCTTCCTGAATGGCATCGAGCTTGTCTGCGATGTAGGCCAGTTGCTGGATGAAGAATTGATTGACTTTCAGCCAGTCCTCAGATTCCTGATGAGACAGAAGGTGATGGATCATGTAATCGACACCGAGGTTGGGGAACCGCAACGAGGAGTGATCATTGTTCAACTTCAGGGTGCAGATTCGGGTGGAATCAGTCTGGAAGGCCAGGACCAGGATATCGCACATCAGCCGCATGTGTTCGGCGATGTCCTGAGGCACACCGTCGGCAGGGCGGGGAATATTGGGTTTGTCGAGGGATGGCTTCCAACCCTGAAATTCACCGCGTTCACCGGCTCTTGCAATTCGCTGCTCGACTTCGCGGACTGAATTCAGATATTCGTCCAGTTTCTGCTGATCGCGTCGGCTGATTGAACGCCGGAGGTCGCCAGCGTCCTGAAGGACCGCATCCAGAACACTTTTGTCGGCTTTGGAGGCATCGTCACGAAACAGTCGGTCGAAGGCCAGTGCGGGAAAGACCTCGAGTGGTGTGGGCGTTGTGGGGGAGCTCCAGGAAATGTGGCTGCTGTACAGCATGGAGTAGTTTTTGTGCACGGACGGATTGGCTTTTTCGCAGCCCAGCACGAGGCTGGGAACACGAGTTGTCTGGCCGTATTGCTGGGCGAGGAGTTGGTCGATGCTGGTACCGCTGCGAATGCCGCCGCCTGCTTCCAGGGGGGCGCCACTCAGGAGATTTCCGGTCTGCGAGCTGTGAATGTTTCCCTTGAGGGCTTCTTCGTTGAAAAGTCCCTGCACGAAGAGGAGTTTTTCGCGGTGCGCGTTCAGGGGCTCGAGAACTCTGCCCAGTTCCATGTCGCGTCCAACGCCTTTAGCCCACCAGTGATCCTTGTGGAAGCCGTTGCCTGAAAACAGGACGGCAAAGCGGGTTGGAGCATCGCCACTGACGGCGGTTGTGCCTGCTTCCTGTCCCCAGACCTTGAGTGATTCCATCCACGGCAGTGCCATGGAAACGCCAAGTCCTCGCAGTGTGGTTCGCCGGGTCGTCAGGAAGGCGCTCATGCGTGAAACTCCTTGCGAGTTTTGTGTGGAATGCAGGGGGCGGAAGGGCGGGAAGAATTGTGATAGCTTAACGTGGAGGCTGAGATAAAGCATCGGAAACCCGGTCACATCACGGACCGGAGGCGAAATTCTACGCTGAAAAAGGCAAGTCTACCAGTTTTACGTCGCTGTTTTGTGCCTTCGTCTGCCGCACGCGTACGACTCTGAGGGCGCTGTGGTCTCGCCATTGGACTCGGCCTGCAACCGTGTTTCTGACGTGTCAGGAATCGAAGAGTGGGATCCGGGTTGGGGGAGTCAGCTGTCAGGTAATCCTTTGAATAGACCGTCCTGGATTCTGCTGGTGGACGGTCGTTCTGTCCGGGAACTGTTCCGGAGACGGCCGCACTGATTGCGAAGAGCACCATCAAGGAGTGCTGGTTTTTCCCTCCCGCGATTTCACCGGGTGGTTTTTTCACGCTGGTTCACGGTTCAGAGGGCTCATAGACTACAGGGTAGAGTTCTCTTCAGGCTGCTGACCTACTCCGTGCAGCCACCCCCATATCTGCTCTGCAACAGAATTCGACCGCTATGAGCGAAACCAGGACGATTCGAGTTGAGGCCCTGACGCGAGTTGAGGGAGAGGGGGGACTTGTTGTTCATCTGAATGGCAGGTGTGTGGACGACGTCCAGTTGTCGATCTATGAGCCGCCCCGATTTTTTGAAGGTTTTCTGCGAGGTAGGCCAATCGAAGAAGTGCCGGATATTACGGCGCGGATTTGTGGCATCTGTCCAGTGGCTTATCAGATGACGGCAGTGCACGCGCTGGAGAAGCCGCTTGAAGTCACGGTGACACCTGAAATTCGGGAGCTGCGCAGATTACTCTACTGCGGTGAATGGATTGAAAGCCACGGCCTGCACATGCATCTGCTGCAGGCTCCCGATTTCTTCGGGGTTGCCAGTGGGATCGAACTCGCCGGGCGTTTTCCCAAAGAAGTCACTCGCGGGCTGACCCTGAAAAAGCACGGAAATACGCTTCTGGAAATTCTGGGTGGTCGCGCTATCCATCCGGTCAACGTGGCGATCGGTGGCTTCTATCGGTCGCCGTCCAAAGACGCATTGCAGCGGCTGGTTCCATCTTTTGAATGGGGGCTGGCAGCCGCCATTGAAGCCACTCACTGGGTCGCGGGGTTTGAATTTCCTGAGTTCTCTGCGGAGCGGGAGTTGGTGGCCCTGCAGCATCCCGACGAATACCCGATGAACGAAGGTGACGTGGTCAGTTCACGCGGCCTGCATATTCCGGTGGATCAATTCAAGGAGACATTTCATGAACACCACGTCGCTCACAGTACGGCACTGCATGCTCTGCGATCGACGGATCAGGGAAGTTATCAGGTCGGTCCGCTGGCTCGCGTGAGTCTCAATCGTGATCGTCTGAGTGAATCGGCGCGGCGCGTTGCGGATGAGATTGGGTTTGAAACACCGTGTTACAACCCCTTCAAGGCGATCATCGCGCGAGGATTGGAGTTGATTCATGCGTTCGAAGAAGGCCTGCAGATCCTGCGACGCTATCAGCCACAAAAACTCTCACGGTTGCCCTATCGTCATCAGGCTGGTGCCGGATGTGCGGCCACTGAAGCCCCGCGGGGACTGATTTTTCATCGCTATGAAATGAGTGAGACGGGCCAGATTCTGACTGCGGAGATCATTCCTCCAACGTCACAGAATCAGCGTCAGATTGAATTGGATCTGATCCGCTGGATTCCGTCTATCCTGGTCGATGATGAGCAGAAGGTTGCTGATGACTGCGAACGCCTGATTCGTTCCTATGACCCCTGCATCAGTTGCTCAACGCACTTTTTGAGGCTGCAGTTGGTTCGATCGTCTGCGAAAGAGGCAGCAATCCGTATTCCGGATCCGACATCGGTGACGCCGGCAGTCTTCCCGAATGTGGGGGAAGCTTCGAGTTCAGAGCGAATTACCACTTCGATTCAACGGAGTGACGGGTGAGGACGGCGTCTGAACGGTTGGTCGTGGGGATCGGCAGTTCCCATGGTGATGATCAGGCGGGCTGGTTGGTGGCCGAGCTGTTGCAGCAACGACTGGAACTGGGACAAATCGTGTTGTCGGGATGCAGGGTCAGGAAAGCAGCGGTTCCCCTGGACCTGCTGCACTGGCTGGATGGCGTAGCCGAATTGATCATCTGCGACGCATGCGTGTCTGAAGATCCTGATGCCGCCGTACAAACACTGACGCTGACCGATGGTGACGATGGTCAGGTACTGGAAGGACCTCGCAAAGGAATTCCTGAGACACCTCGCGGCAGTCACGGGTATGGAGTAATGGATGTCCTGCAATTGCTGCAGAAGACACTGGGCCGTCTGCCAGCCACAACGCTCTGGCTGATCCCGGGGAAAGTCTATTCCCCGGGATCAGAGGTTTCCGAAGTGGTCCGTAAGGCCGTGATTCAGGTTGTGCAGGAAGTGGAACACTTTCTTGTACGAACCTGACCATTCGGATCACTGTTTGAGACCGCGGCGGATCAGCAGGGCGTCCACGGTTGGTGTGGTTCCACGGAATGCTTTATAGGATTCCATGGGATCACGACTGCTGCCGCGGGAAAGCACTTCAGCCCGAATTCGAGCGCCATTGGCGGGAGTGCAGCCACCGGTCGCCAGCATGTGTGCAAATGCGTCCGCGGCGAGAACTTCGCTCCAGATATAAGCGTAGTAACTGGAGGAATAGCCGCCGGACCAGATGTGTGCAAAAAACGCAGAGCGGTATCGTGGAGGCACAGCGGCAATATCAATACCGTACTTCTTCAGCGTCGCAGCTTCAAAGGCTTCTGCATCTGTCGGAATCTGGTCCGGCGTCAGACTGTGCCACTCGAGATCCAGGATTGCGGCGGCGAGGTATTCGAGGGTGTCAAATCCCTGATTGAACTTGCTGGCCTTCAGGACTTTGTCCAGCAGCTCAGCAGGAATGGTTT
>JBDKIW010000227.1:0-80974 GCA_039796955.1 Planctomycetota bacterium | reverse complement strand
GACGTGCCTGCCGGATGGCAGCGCCGGTTTCCGGTCTTTGGGGCTGTCAGCGGCACGATTGGTTGCCTTGCCGCCATGGAAGCAATCAAACTCCTGGCAGGCTTCGGAACTCCACTGAAAAACCGCATGCTGCGCATGAACCTCAGGACAATGCAGTTCGACATGATTCGCCTGAAACACGACGAACTCTCCGGCTGAATTCCCCGGTTCCGGCAAACCGACAACACAGGGCATTAACCGCGGAACCGTGTTCCCTCCGTATTGCTGGAATGAGACCTGCGGAGCAGGAACCAGCGAGACATCGGTCCGAACAGTCCACGTTGCCTGGCACCGCTCTGTGGCTGCTTCATCCACCAGTCACCTCCAATTTCCGCGGAATGCTGCGGAGACTCAACCAATCCGCAAAACCCCGTCTCTCCATACGCAAGCATCAGTCCATAGGCAACCACCAGTCCGGACGCCGCCATCCAACCGGCTCCCGCAGTGCCATAGCCTTCCGAAAGTCCCCCCATCAACCTGCTGTTGAATGCGTCCGACCTCGCTCGGGGACCTCACCCGGGAACACACCACCCCTGGTATCCGGGGATGGTATCCGGGGACACAACAAACGCCTCGCACTGTCCAGTGGCAAACTACTCAGGAACCTCTCGGGGACACACCATCAGGCACCACTGAACGCGTCTCTGTATCCCCCGACGGCATTGCGTCGTTAGTGGTTGCCGGTTTGCGTCCAAAACCAAAGCAGGCGATTTTCTCTGATTTTTGTGCTGTTTTCAGCCGCCGGGGACACACCACCGCATAGCTCCCCATTCGTTAGTTGGCGTATTTCGGGATAACACCATCCGGTATTCGGGGACACACCAACGAACGTCGCGGAAGTTCTTTGACGAGTGCAATCCTGAGCTGCGGCAGTCCACCTGCGACCGTCACCACTGAGAGTGGTGCCAAAGGTCACTCAGCCGATCCGCTGGCGCTTCATCAGGAATGCCCGAGGCGACCTCTGCATGGAACGACACCAAAAGTCACAATAACTATTGACATGCGACATTTTCATCGTACGATAAAATCATATTACAACAAAAATAAAGCAGGAGTGGCAGCTCAGTGGGAACACAGAAAGACCCAAAACAGGTTATCGGCAGAGATGCTCTTATCAGGCAGATCTGGAACTGCCTGAAAAGGCCTTCCCAGGACGGATCGCTCCGCTTCACCGCGGAACGTCGCATTGGCAAAACGACCGTCATGACAAAAATGGCGGCCGAACCAGAAGCAGGATTTGAAGTCCTGTTTCTTGAAGTGGAAGGTATTGACTCCTGCAACAGCCTGAATGAACTCCTCCTGACTCGCATGCGGCAGCGACTGACGGCTTCTGAAAATCTTCTCGACTGGTGGCAGACACTCCGAAAAAATGCAAACGGTATGGAAATCGGCGGAGTGCTCAAGCTGCCACACACCGGCCCGCTTACCTGGCAGGACACGCTTGAAAAAGCCATCGAAGGTTTCTGCCTGAATCGCCCGCGACATATCGTCGTCCTGATGTTTGACGAACTGCCCTATATGCTGCAAAAAATTGAGCAGGTTTCATCAAAGGCAGGCAAAGTCCATGAGGCCATCACGCTGCTGGACCTGCTGCGTGCGCTCCGACAACGTCATTCCAATCTGCGAATGATCTTTGCTGGTTCCGTTGGGCTGCACCACGTCGTCCGGGAACTGAAACACACAAAACTTGCATCCGAACCTGTGAACAACATGCCGCTGGTGGAAATCGGGCCATTGGAACACTCTGATGCGCACAGGCTTGCCGTCCATTTACTGAATGCCGCCAGTGTGGCCTGTGCTGATGATCAATCCGTTATTGCAGAACAACTGGTCGATCAGGCCAATGGCATTCCGTTCTACATGGAACGTCTCGTCGGGCATTTGTCTCTGCTGAATCACCCGCTGACGCAGCAGGACGTTACCAGGGCAGTCCGGGAATATCTGACCAGCGATCACGACCCGTGGGAAATGGATCATTTTCGCAGTCGACTCCGGGTCTACTACAACGGTCTGTTGACGGACAATTCCGGTCGGTCTTTACCTGAATACCTGCTTGCCCAGGCGATTCTTGATCACCTTGCAGTCTCAGAACAGCCGCAGTCGATCGAACAGGTCTGGTCAACCATCCGTAGCCAGTTCGCGCTCACTGACCGCAGCGTTGTCGTACAGCTGCTCAAGTCACTCGCTCAGGATCACTACCTCAGCTGTGATCTGCAGAAACGGTATCAGTTCCGTTTTTCTCTGGTCCGAAACTGGTGGAAAATTGCACAGGGGCTGGAGTCATGAGTATCACTTCTCCGGTTTCCGCGCACGCACCAGGCAATTCCGATCCCGCGTTGCTGAAGAGAATCACGGTTCAGCGACACAAGCTGCTGGAGATGGTTGTCCGCCGGTTGACAACCAGTATGACAACAGGAGACAAGCACCATCTGCTGCTCATCGGGCCGGACGGCAGCGGAAAAACACACCTGGTATCACTGGCGGTGTGGGCACTAAGACAAAATTCGCTGTTGTCGGACACGATGCGTATTGCCTGGCTTGGTGAAGACGATGTCTTCTCCGGGCTGGTGCATCTTGCCTTTGCCATCGCAAACACTCTTTCAGTTGAATATCCGGATGAATTCCCTGCAGATTTCAAATCCGGATTCCGTGGTCTGCCCCGCGACGATGCGGCGCTGGCCGTTCTGAACACAGTCCTCAGCCAACTTGGAAATCGTCACCTTCTGCTGGTTACGGAGAATCTGGATCAGACCTTCGAGAGTCTGGGCGAATCCGGTCAAAAGAAACTGCGAGCCTTCCTCCAGGAAACGCGTCGCATTGCCATACTCAGCACTTCCCGGCAGTTGTTCTCTGCAGTCTCCAGTCGTCAGGAAGCTTTTTTTGGATTCTTTGACACGCACCATCTCCAGCCGCTCAGCGTTGATGACGCTCTTCAGTTGATGCAAAACATCGCTGTGGCGCGAGAAGACGCACAGTTCACGCAATTCCTGAGCACCGAGCACGCCAGAAATCGCGTTCACGCCCTGCATCACCTGATTGCCGGTAATTGTCGCCTGTATGTCCTGCTGGCTGGTTTTCTGACTCACGATGCACTGGACGACCTCGTACCCGCGTTACAACTGCTGGCTGAAGAAATGACTCAGGGCCTGCAGGAACGCCTGCATTCGCTGCCGGATCAGCAGCGCCAACTGCTGCAATGCCTCTGCGATACCACCGGAGCGATGACAGTCCGTGAGATAGCCGAAGCAACATTTATTGCTGAAGGAAGCTGCTCCAGCCAGCTCGGTGGACTCCGAAGTGCCGGCTGGGTGCGCAGCGAAAAACGGGGAAAAGAATCTTACTATGAACTGGCTGACCCGTTCATTCGTCTGTGTCTTCAATTTAAGCGCCAGCATGGGCGTCCATTGAACCGATTGGCTCGCTTTCTGAAAGCCTGGTTTTCTGAGAGTCAGGGGCTTCTACAGCGGACAGCGACCTCAATGGAAGGCCGCTCTCCGGGCAAACTCTGGCCCTCGTGCACAGGCACTGACCATCTTCCGAAGTCGTTCGATTCCATCAGGCCGCCTGTCACTCACCAGTCTTCGCTGACTGACTATACGTGTCCAGGCCAGGCCGTTGCTGAGGATCAACTGCAGCCATGTGCAGGCCCCCCCGCTGCCCGGGAATTCACACCAGAGCGATCAGAGGGCAATCCCGCAAGCAGCACCGCCGCAACAATCCACTCCCATCAGGCACAGGAACATCTTCAGCGGGGGATGGCGTACTGGCAAGCCGGAAACTGGCAGGATAGCCTCACCGAGTTTGCCACAGCAGCCAGCAGTGAAGGCCACGACGCCGACGTGCGGACTCAGGCTCTGTTTGCCGTACCGCTGGCCGCGATTGCCCTTCGATCCGGAGACGACCTCATGATCTCGCTGAAGAATGCGTTCAGCCTTGGCGACAGGCAATCGGACGCTTACGGAGGATTCTCGTTTGAACTGCTCTCAATGCTGCTGAAGCGAGGCCCCTCCGAATGGGCTGTTGATGTCTCCCGGATTGCCCCACTCTATCTTCAGGCCGGTGTTGCAGACAAACTTGGTCAGAGCCTCACACGTACAATTCGATTACTGGACGAGGGAGATTTTTCGGCATCACAACTGGAACTCTGGTATCGCGCCTGGCTGCTGGTAGCAACAGATTGCGAAGACCTGCAGATTCCGCTGGCCTGCCTGAAAGCTGCTGTCGAAATCCTGAAAGCAGATACTCCCGGTGATCGCCCCCTGTTTCGCCTGCCGATCGAAGTGCGGCAGCTCATTCGCCCCCTGCTGCAAAAGTCACTTGCAGACGTCCGAATTCCCGGGGCCCCTGCGAACGCCATGGCAGACTCAAACGTTTAGCCCCAGCATCCGCATCAGTTCAATCGCGTTGCTTCGCTCCACCACACCGTCACGCAGCGTGTAGTCAAACAGCATCGTACCCTCAACAATTGTGTCCTCGAAATGCTTGTTAACAGCCTGATTCGGCATGCTGTCAGCAATTCGCGTCAGAGCCAGGTCATGAGTCGTCACCAATCCCAGCGCATTCCGCTCCACCAGCGATCGAATCACCGCCTCAGCGCCTCGACGCCGGTCATGTGAATTTGTGCCATGCAGAATCTCATCCAGCAGAAACAGAACTGTCCGATCGCCGCTGGTCAGATCCACCACTGATTTCAGACGCTGCACCACACTGAAAAACAATGAACGCCCTTCCTGCAGCGAATCGCTGACCCGCATCGCGGTGCCCAGCTGAAACGGATACGTGACGAAACGCCGCGCACGCACCACAGAGCCACAGAATGTCAGCACAATACTGGCACCAATACTCCGCAAAAACGTACTCTTTCCCGACATGTTGGAACCACTGATCAGCATCAGAGGAGTCTCTGCAGTCAGGTGCAGGCTGTTACGAACACACACTGAACCCTTCAGCAATGGATGCCCAAGATCGTCCGCCAGCAATTCCGCTCGATCACTGACGATCTCCGGAAGACAGTCCTCCGGATGATCAAAGCAATAACCCGCAATCGAAACCGTCGCTTCCAGGCAGGCGACCGTCTCCAGCCAGTCCGCCACATCAATGCCGAACTGCCGTCTCCAGCTTTCCATCCGATGCGTCAGAATCACAAACAAACCGCAGGTCCAGGCAATCGGTGCAAAAAACTGATTTCGCATCGAGTTGTTCATCCATTGCGTCAATCGACTCAGGCGTTGAATAGCCCGCGATGCCGTTTCCGTTTCCGTATGAAAATGATTCAGCAGGTCTCGCACAGCCGGTTCCTCCACCGGTTGCTGTTCAAACACGGCAATCACTGCACCGAACTGTTTCAACGCCTGATCAACTCGATCCATCACTGCCGCCGTCTGACTGATCTGCCGCCGCGTCAGCAGGATGGCAGGGGCCTGCAGGATCACCATCGCCACCAGCCAACTCAACGAAATCAAGTCCATCAGCAACAACGCCATGAGCGGCACCGCAGCTATCCCGAGAGTTGTCGCCCAGATCAGGACTCCGACGGGAATAGGCTGCGCCGGCTCACGCACCCAGCGTTTCAGAAGATCCTCAGCTGCTGACCAGTTTTCCACCTCAGGAATACATGCCAGCGATTCCCGCAGCAGCAACGCCTGCTTCAGTCCCTGCGCTCGCGATTGACGAAGGAGAATCTCCTCCGCATCCGGTACAGTGGTCAGCCACGTCGCCAGTCGCTGGCGACCGGGCTGCGTGCGACACTCATTCAGCATCTGAAACAGCGAACCCTGGCCAAAAACGTCGAGGTCCTGGGTCCATGGATGATTCTCACTGGTGAATTCACGCCCGTCCGGCAAACCCGCGGCAAAAATCCGATGCAGACGATTCAGACGACTCTCGTAAAACCTCTGAAGCAGTGTCAGGCGCTGCAGCGTTCTGACACATCGTCGATCAAAAGGCAGGACAGCAAGAAAAATCAGTATCGGCACCATCAGCCACAACCATGACACTCGCTCCGGCTCGCCAAGACACAATATCACCAGCAACAGTGTGACAATCCCCAACCCCGTGCGAATGTGCACAAACCCCCGATCCCGCTGCTGATAAACCAGCATCTCCGCCCGGATTTCCTCCAGACGCGTCTGATACGCAGCTTCGGGCCTGATGACTGGCTGCACTTCCTGACTGTGTCTCTGCACTGCTGCTTCCATCCTGAGCGATCTGAACCTGACTCTGTGTCCGGAGGGCGAAGGGGCCCGTCTCCGGCAGGCATCGTCGTCGGAAAACAGACTCAGAGCAAGCCCGGCTGCTGACACTCGACAACGGGTTCTCCACACCCCCTGCCAAACGCTGAGCGATACCGGTCCCCCTGCGCTGGACTCCGGTTATTTCACTGCGCCCCCTGCCCCTCTGCACTGCTCTTCCGGCCACAACGCGACAGACTTGGGTTCCGACAATCCCGGATGACACCACCAAAACTCAGACCAGAATGTCCTGTAGAACTCGTCCTTCGTCCGTCGGGCCAATCAGTCGATTCTGCAGCCCCTGGTAAAGATAGCTGAACCGAAATGGGTCCAGCCCCAGCACATGCAGGATCGTGGCCTGCAGATCCCGAACCGTCGTCGTGTTTTCTACCGGATAATACCCAAACTCATCCGTTTTTCCCCACGACAATCCTCCCTGAATACCTCCACCGGCCATCCACATCGTAAATGCATAAGGATGATGGTCTCGGCCCACGTATCCCTTTTTCAGCTCCGAACGCACGTTGTTCTGCATCATTGGCGTACGCCCGAATTCCCCGCCCCAGACAATCAGTGTCTCGTCCAGCAAGCCCCGTTGCTCAAGGTCACGAATTAACGCAGCGATCGCCCGGTCTGAGGCCTGGCATTTGATCGGCAGCGTCTCATCCAGACTCTCACCCAGCGAAGAACCATGATGGTCCCAGCCCCAGTCATACAGTTGAACAAATCTCACACCCGACTCGACCAGACGCCGAGCCAGAAGGCAGTTGTTGGCAAACGTCGGATCGTCGCCCTTGTACAGCACGCGAGGATCATCCGCACTTTCCGCGGGTGAAACATAGCCCGGCTGCGCACCATACATCTCCAGAATGTGCTTCGGCTCCTTCGAAATGTCCAGCACCTCAGGAACAGACATCTGCATCCGATACGCCAGCTCATACTGTGCCATGCGAGTCTGTGTTTCGGGATCCCCGTGACGTTCAAACTCCGCCGCATTCATCTCCGCAAGCGTGTCCAGCATACGTCGACGTAGTCCACGGTCCATCCCTTCAGGATTACTCAGATACAGCACAGGGTCGCCACTGGTCCTGCAATTGACTCCCTGATAGACCGAAGGCAGAAAGCCCGAACCCCAAAGAGATTTTCCGGCATCGGGTGTCTTACCACCGGACAGCAACACCACAAACCCAGGCAGATTTTCATTCACACTGCCCAGCCCCCACGTCACCCACGATCCAAGGGACGGATTTCCCAGTCGCGGTGTCCCCGTCTGAAGAAATAATTGAGACGGCGCGTGGTTGAACTGATCCGTCTGCATCGTCCGAATCACACAGGCACGGTCCGCAACAGACGCGAAGTGCGGCAACAACTCACTGATCCACTGACCACTTTCGCCATGCTGCTGAAATGCAAATTGTCCGGCCAGAATCTTTGGCACGCCTCGGATAAACGCAAACCGTTTTCCTTCCAGAAAGGATGCCGGGCAATCCTGCAGATGCAGCTTCTGCAGGGCTGGCTTGTGTTCAAACAGTTCAAGCTGACTGGGTGATCCCGCCATGTGCAGGTAAATCACACGCTTCGCACGGCCCCCCGACATCGGCGGTCGGGCGCTCAGCGGATTCCCGGTTTCGTTTGCCGGGGCCGCCACTGCATCCTTCAGCAACAACGCCTGCATGGCCATCGAGCCAATCCCGAGGCCCGCCGTGCGCAGCAGATGCCGCCGAGTTTCGAGCAGCCGATTTTCCAGTATTGGATCCATTCCTGTAGTCTCTCAACAGACCGATCATAGTCATGCACTGGCCACTGAACTGTTCGGCAACCGCGCGGACTCAATGCAACAGAAAAAATGTTCAATGACGCGTCAGCATCTCATCGAGATTCAGAATCGTGCCGGCAACAACTAACCAGCTGGCAAACTCCGCTTCCGACATGCCCGATGGCACCTCAGCCCGCGCAGTTCGTATCATCTGCCTCGCAGCCGGTCCCTCGGGAAGGGACTGCTGAATGGCCCGCTGCAGTTCCCGCAGTCGCTGCACTTCCTCGTCACGTGCCGGTCGAATCAGGGCCAGCCGCAGGCCTCGTTCCACAGCCTGCCCCGGCGACTCTGTCATTCTTTCTGCAAGTGCGCCAGCAGCTTCCAGTGATACCGGGTCGTTCAGAGTCACCAGGGCCTGCAGCGGTGTGTTCGTGCGGATCCGTCGGATCTGGCAAACCTCACCACTGCCCCCATCAAATGTCGTCAGTGATGGATAAGGTGTCGTACGTTTCAGATACGTGTAAACCGCCCGGCGATATCGATCTTCTCCCTCGGCATTCGTCCACTTCTGGCCATTGTAGGTCGAACGCCACAAACCATCAGGCTGAGGCGGCATGACCGATGGGCCTCCCCGCTTTTCGGACAGCAGTCCGGACACCGCCAGCATCTGATCACGAATCGTCTCCCCGGACAGACGATACCTCGCCCCTCGTGAATTCAGCACATTACCAGGGTCCGCAGACAATAACTCCGGTGTCAGTTCAGACACCTGTCGATAGGCATCACTCAGGAACAGTGTTTTCAGAAATTTCTTCAGCGACCAACCGTTGTCCCGATACTCGCAGGCCAACCAGTCCAGCAGCGGTGCATTTGCCGGCAAGGCCCCGAGCATTCCAAAATCCTCCTCAGTCTCCACAATCCCCTGACCGTGAATCCGCGCCCAGATCCGATTCGCCCAGACACGCCCCGTCAGCGTGTTTTCGGGGCTCATCAACCAGTTTGCCAGATCCAACCGATCTGGCTCCCGCCCGGATAACTTCCCGATCCATGCTCCGGAAAACGCCGCGGGCAAGGCAGCAGGAACCACGTCACCCGGATCCAGAAAGTTCCCCCGGCGATGAATTCGAGTTTCCCGTCGCTGTCCTTCACCAACCGCAACCATCACCGGCGTCCGCGGAATCCGGGCATTCACCGCCTCCAGTTCACGCCGAGCCTCTGCCAGTGACTCACGCAATTCCCGTGTCTCCGCAGACGGCTCCAGAGGTTGCGTCTCTGAAGTATCCCGTCCCGTGACACTCCAACGGAAGTGTCTGAGTGTCAGCGAATCTCCGTAATGCTGTCGCATCACAATTCGCAACACCCCGGCCTCCGACACGTCTACTGGTTCCGACAACACAAACACAGCAGCATGCGGCTCCCGCTGCTTCGGGCTTACCGCCCAGCCTGTTTTCAGCTGCCCATCATACGCAGCAGCCACTGGCCAGTTGTCCTGAGCATAATCAGCTCGAGCACTGCCAATTGTCAACTGACGAACACGCTCACCCTCAACAAGCTCCAGTTCCAGTTCCGACAATACGAAATTGGGATCCCGCGGATTACGCCCCACACCCACATCGCCTCCGGATTCCGGAACCAGTGCCTGCAAACGCAAAGCCGTAACACGTCCCGCCACCCGCAGATTCAGTGTGTAGACGTCCTCAGCCGGGGAAGTTCCTGACACCAGCACCGTGCCGTCCGACTGTCGCGTCAGAGTTGCACCCTGCTGCGACACAGAGTCCGTGACTTCGGGCACGCTCCACAACGCATCCTCCCGAGCTGCATCAACCTGCTCCGCTCGCACAAGCCGCCCCTGCACCTCCCGAATCCGCTGCCGAGACTGCTCTCGCTGCTCACTCAACTCCGGACTCACCACCTCCAGCAAAGGCGAGTCATCGTAGCGATCGGCATCCTGCGTCTGATTAAAGATTGCGTACAGACTGTAATAGTCAGCGTGAGTCAGTGGGTCGTATTTGTGAGTATGACATTTGGCACAGCCCACCGTTAATCCCATCCAGACCTGCAGCGTCGTATCCACGCGATCCTTCACCGCAATTCCACGAAACTCCTCGTCGTCTGTGCCACCCTCATCATTACTCATCGTATTGCGGTGAAACGCCGTGGCCAGTTTCTGCTCCTCTGTCGCCCCCGGAAGCAGATCGCCGGCCAGCATTTCACGCGTCATCTGATCCAGCGGCATGTCCGAATTAATCGCACGAATCAGCCAGTCGCGCCACGGCCACATCGTACGTCCCAGATCCTTCTCATACCCTTTCGTATCTGCGTACCGCGCAAGGTCCATCCACATCCTCGCCCAATGCTCACCAAATTCAGGCCTCGCCAGCAACTCATCGATCAACTGTTCCCACGCAGCCTCGTCCGGCTGACGTGCGAATGCATCCGCACGCTCCGGAGTTGGCGGCAGTCCGATGGTGTCAAGATAGACACGCCGCACCAGTTCATAGGGCCCCGCCTGAGGACGCAGCGACAGGCCGCGCTCACGCAGTGCCGACTGAATCAGCTGATCAATCGCCTTTGCAGAATCTGTTTCGGCCGGCGGTCGCTCCAGCGGTTCAAAGGACCAATGCCTGCCCCAGACTGCTCCCTCTTCGATCCAGCGACGCAACACATCCCGCTGCTCCGGTTTCAGCTCCCCATGGGTTTCCGTTGGCGGCATCACCAATTCCGGATCTGCACTGTTAATCCGCTGCCACAGTGTGCTGCCGGCCACATCACCGGCCAGAATCGGAATTCCGCCCGCGTGCGGTGATTTCGCATCCTGTTCCAGATCCAGACGCAGCCCCGCCTGTCGCTGAGACTCGTCGGGACCATGGCACGCAAAACACCGGGCAGAAAGTATCGGCAGAATCTCCCGACCAAATCGCACCCGCTCGTCCGCTTGCAACTCCATGTCTGCTGCGCACATCAGCAGACTCAATACGCTCAGCAGGCCTCGAAGCATCGCACCACTCATCTTACTCACCCGCATGTTTCCGTCAGTACCCGTCACCTCGCCGGACTCCGGGCAGGCACAGGACACCATCTATCCCTGAACCACTTCCCGAATCACTCTCCCGGCCACATCCGTCAACCGGAAGTCGCGGCCGGCATATCGATAAGTCAACTGCTCATGATTCAGTCCCAGCAGATGCAGCATCGTCGCATGCAGATCATGCACATGCACTCGATCCTGAACCGCACGGAAACCAAACTCGTCCGTCTCTCCATACGTCTGTCCACCACGCACTCCACCACCCGCCATCCACGTCGTGAATCCGTAGTGATTGTGGTCACGCCCGGAACCATTTTCTGAGGTCGGTGTGCGGCCGAACTCACCGCCCCACAGGATCAATGTCTCGTCCAGCAGACCACGCTGTTTCAAATCCCGCAACAATGCCGCAATCGGTCGATCAATGTTGCGACTCAGTGCCACAGCGGCACTGTTGTGGTCACTATGAGTATCCCAGGGTTGCCCGTCACCGTAGTACACCTGAACAAATCGAACTCCACGTTCACTCAGTCGTCGCGCCAGCAGGCAGCCATTCGCAAAATGACCCTCACCATACAACGCTCGCGTCTCTTTCGTTTCCTGATTCAGATCAAATGCCTCTGTGGCTGTGAACTGCATCCGAAACGCCGTTTCCATGGCCCGCAGACGCCCCTCAAGCTGATTGTCCGGTCCGGTACGCTCCAGCTGGTATTCGTTCAGGCGGGAAATCAACCGCACCTGCTCTTCCTGCGTCCGGCGGTCCGCTGCGGCGTTCTTCAGAAAAGGTATCAGCTTATCCGGAACAGGGTCAGCATGATTGATGTACGTCCCCTGATGTGATCCCGGCAGAAATGCACTTGTCCACAGGATTGAAAATCGCACCGGCTTGCCCGGACATAACACCACGTATCCGGGCAGATTTTCATTTTCGGAACCAAGACCGTAAGACAACCATGACCCCATGCTGGGACGCGTCGGCAGAATTGTGCCGTTGTTCATCAGCAACAACGCCGGCCCGTGATTCGGATTGTCCGTCCACGTCGAACGCAGTACACAGATGTCGTCGATACAGGCTGATGTCAGCGGCAACAATTCACTGACCGGGACCCCGCTTTCTCCACAGGGACGAAATCGAAACGGTGACGGCAAAAGTCCACCCGTCCGACGCTCCGTCCGCAAGTCCGCTTCCGGAGGTCGCTGGCCCGCAAATGCTCTCAGCGCCGGCTTCGGATCAAAAAAATCCCCCTGAAACGGGCCGCCGTTCATAAACAAGTGAATGACTCGTTTGGCACGTCCCGGAAAATGCGATGATGTTTCAGCCCGTAACTGTGGCGCCATCGCGGCAAGCATTCCCAGCGTCCCCGCACCCCCACCCAGGGCACGCAGCATCTCTCTGCGACAGAACGATCCCCGGATGTTCTCTATGCTGCTCATCACCAGGTTTTCCTTCAGCATCACGACCCGACTTCAGTCTGCAGCCCCTCAGAACGTGTACTGTGCGGCCCTGAGTCCACTCCGTGCCGACACAGTATCACTCAGCGACTCACCGCATTCAATTCCTCTGCTTTACCCCCTCACCATCGCCACTCAAGGAGGCAAAAACAACTGAAATCGGGGGTAAACGTTGCATTCCACGGGGTTTCCTGGCCCCCCATAAATCGAGAAAAGACACAAAATGGCCATTTTTTCGCACAGCACAGTCTGCTTTCGTCTCAGTTAGTGGAATCCGCCGGATTTCGATGGTAAACCATCCACTTCCTGATCCGATTGTCTCCCATTCTTTCACCTGCCGGGAAAGCCAGTTCCATGCCCACACACTCACGCCGCCAGTTCGTCTCGTCAGCGCTCGCTCTGACGTCCACCATCGCCGCCGCCCCGGCAATCGCCACGGCCAGCCGCACTAACGCCGAAGTCCTGATCGGAGACGGTGATTACAAATATCGCGTCAACCATGCCTTTTGCCAGCTTCCGGACAAGTACACCTGGCAAACCACTCACAATGTCGCTCTGGATAGCGCAGGAAATCTGTATGTGATTCATGAAGGCCGAAGGGATCAGAAAGATCACCCGTCCATCTTCGTATTTGACCCTGCCGGAAAATTCATCCGGGCCTTCGGATCCCAGTTTCAGGGTGGTGGCCATGGAATCGAAATCCGCAAAGAAGGTAACACAGAATTCCTCTATGTCGCCGCCTACCAGCAGGTCAAGGCCTTTGCCAAAATGACTCTGACCGGCGAAACCGTCTGGTACCGAAAGGCCCCGATGGAATCCGGCCTCTACGCTCCGGGTGAATCCACTTCCACAGAACCCTCGTGGAATCGTCAGGGGTTCCTGCCAACAAACTTTGCCTTCACCGATGATGGTGGTTTTCTGCTGGCTGACGGTTACGGCACCTTTGCAATTCACCGCTTTGACAAGGACGGAAACTGGCAAAGCAGCTTCGGCGGCGCAGGGGATGGCAAAGGAACTTTCAATACCGCGCATGGGTTGTGGGTGGACAATCGCCCCGGACGCGAACCGTCCATCGTCGTTACAGACCGGGCTCATAATACGCTGCAGATTTTCTCGATGGACGGCGTCTATCGGGAAACTCTCTCCGGCTTTGGACTGCCGGCCAATATCGATACTCTGAATAACCTGATGCTGGTCCCCGAACTCAAGTCCTGCGTTACCCTGCTGAATGAAAAGAACGAAGTCGTTGCGCAACTCGGCCGAGCCGTCGAGCGATTGGACGCGGTGAAGGACCTCAGAAGCAAACCGGATCAGTGGCTGGATGGCCAGTTTGTACATCCCCACGATGCCTGCTTCGCCCCGAACGGCGACATCTTCGTGGCAGAATGGGTGGCGACCGGCCGCATTACCCACCTGCAGAAAGTCTGATCTCCGCAGAACCGCGCCAGCTTCGTGCTCCGGAACATCACTTCGATGTTCCGGAACATGTCCGCGGTGGGCTGTCTCAGCCCGCGGCGGCACTGACTTGCACTCGAAGTTCGTGCCCCCCAGCCGCACCCGGATCAATCAACAGCGCAACAAAAAAGCCCAACCAGATTCGGTCGGGCTTTCTGTTTTTCTGCTCAAAACCAGCGGGTTTCAGGCACCCGCTGCAGGCAGTGCGTCTTTTCAGTTCAATGTCTGCTGGCCCGGCTTCCAGTTGCAGGGACACAGCTTGTCCGTCTGCAAGGCGTCCAGCACTCGCAGGACTTCATCCACGTTGCGTCCCACACCCAGATCGTGCACCGCCAGCCACCGCAGAGTTCCCTGGGGATCAATCAGATACACGCCGCGGTAGGCAATTCCCTTGCTGCAATCCAGCACGTCAAACGCTGAGGACAACTGATGGTTGGTATCACCAATCATCAAATGCTTCAGCTGACCCAGTTCCTTGTGAGAATCGCACCAGCCCTTGTGCGAAAACACACTGTCTGTGCTGGCGGTCAGAACCACCGTGTTGCGGTCGGAAAACTCGCCCAGGGCCTTGTCAAATGCGATGATTTCCGTCGGACAGACGAAGGTGAAGTCCAGCGGATAGAAATACAGACAGACCCATTTTCCCGCCAGATCCGACAACTTCATGTCCCTGAACTGACCGTCGGTTCCGTCTTTTGTTCGATCATATGCCTGCAGAGCCAGCTCTGCACCTGGAGCCGGATGACCAACGCGAACTGCCATAGTTTTCACCTTTTTGATGACCTGTTGACTAACCCTTCAGACCGTCTGGATCCCGCACCACAATCACGAGAACGTCAGCGGAACGGATTGGTCGGAGTATAGGCCTCCGGAAGTCCAGTTCAACAGTCGCGCAAACCATGAAATCCCGAACTCCGGCGATTACACTCTCCTCCAGCAGCCATGCCCCGAACAATCCGTACACGGATCAGGCCCCAAAACCCAGCTCGACAGTCTCGCCATGCCGCCACGCCACAGTCCCCCTCCGGCATAGCTCCCCCCGGCAAAATCCCCTCGCCACAATCGCCCTGCGCATCACCCCTCACCCGCGACAAACCTGGATCCTGTTCGTTCCCACAACCTCCCCAGTCGGAATACCACCTGGAATCCAGAAAAACGCTCTTTTCCCCACAATCCACATGCCCTGCCACGGAAATCCGGGTGATCTGTGACAAAAACTCTGCGAACGACCGACGATTCCCACTACCACCATGGATTTTTGACGTAACCGAGTCTGTTTATCTGATAAACTTGACGACACCGACAAAGGACTCGACCTGCAAAAGGAGAATGTGCACCGCCACATCCCTCCACAGAATGCTCGTCTGGCCTGCCACCCACCCGGATTCATCACCCTGGTGGTGCACGGTCCGGTCTGACGTCAGGATCTCCCGAAAATTGCCAACGAACCTGCAGGGCGCGTCGTACTGCACCAGGCAGCCAGGTAGTTTTCAGGCTCGATCTCCCGGTCGCAGGTGCACCTGATCGACCAACTCTTCGCTTTGATTGTGGGAAAACACTGTGTTTAACAACCTTCTCTCACTGGCCGAAGTTCGCTCCGCGCTCACGGGTCCGGAAATTGACTGGACATGGTCCTGGCTGTCTGTGTTCGCTCTGCTTATCACCCTGGTGGCGGTATCATACGGCACCCGCGCGGGGGTAATCGCCCGCGCAACCACCAAAGAAGCCATCCGCCAACCGCTGTTTCTGCTCGTGGTCGCCATTTCTTCACTGGTACTCATCGCCAACACAGTCGCTCCGTTCTTCACCTTCGAAGACGAAGGCAAAATGCTCAGCGAATGTGGACTGGCAACCCTGTTGATCTCCGGTGCACTCCTTGCCGTCTGGACCGCAGGCACCAGTATTACCAGCGAAATTGAGGGCAAGACGGCCATGACACTGCTCAGTAAGCCAATTGACCGACGCCAGTTTCTGCTGGGCAAATACGTTGGGATTGTACAGGCCGTCATCTGGATGTTCCTGATTCTCACCGCGCTATTCTCCGTGTTGATCTTCATCAAGGTTGGCTACGATCAGAAGGAACAGTCACTGGATGTGACGCCCTACTGGCAGTGGCTCAGACTTTCCGATGTCGAATTTCCAGTCCCACACCCCGAACGCATGGCCGTTGTGGCCGGCATCCTTCCCGGAATCGCACTGACATTCATGCAGGTCTGTGTTCTCGGTGCCATCAGCGTCACCGTAGCCACCCGGCTGCCAATGGTCATGAATCTGGTGATCTGTTTTGCCGTCTTTGTGATCGGTAACCTGACGGAAATCATCGTGAACCAGAGTGTTGAGGGTCAGGCCAAGGAGTCAGTCACCTTTACCGCACGACTGATCTCGATGGTTGTCCCGTCACTGTCAGCCTTCAACATTTCTTCCGCTGTTGCCACCGGACGCGTCGTGCCTCAGGACTACCTCGGATACAGTTTCCTCTATGCAGCAACCTACATCGGAGCCATGTTGCTGCTTGGTTTCCTGCTGTTTGAGGATCGGGATCTGGCATAACCAATCCGCGGCGCAAAACCAATCTCGCATCACGCCCTTCCTGCACCTCATCCGACACCGCATTTGCATCAGGATGCTCGCCGACGTCATATCGCTGCCGCGGGACGGTAACTACGCGAAAAAATCGTTTCATTCTCTCTGCACAACCTGCAACCCCGTCCATTTGATCGTCGTCGCCTCGGTGGCCCGGTAACGACGGCATCGCTCAACCGCTGTGCCGTTTGTCTCGCTCTCCTTCGCACAAACTCCGCAGGCTGCCTGCATTGGGTTCACAATGCCCGTCAGCGGACGTCGACGCAGAGATCACCGCGATTCAATCAGCGAAGCGGCGCAATTCGGACACACGGGGCAAACCAGCGAACGGTCTGCACCGACGAAGTTCCACCTCTGTTGGAAGATTTCCCCATGCACGTCTGTTTCCAGGGGAATTCGTGCCTTAACATGAAATCGTCTCTACCGCTGGAAAGGTTCTGCCTTCCGCAGAGTTCTTCGCGGGTTGCAAATGGTTGTCTTCAACTGACTGAGGCTGGCGGAGAATCTGACCTTGGCGACGTCTCCCGAATTCGGACGTATCATCTCACTGCGTCAACTGTTCAGCCTGAGTCTGCTGCCGGCGCTTTTTTGTGCAATCTCCAGTGCTCTGCTGTCAATTCCTGCAGTCCTCTGCCTGGCCTCTGCAGGCAGCCTGATTCTCTCTGCTGAATCAGATGGCTCAACACCAGCGCTGCAGACTGTGATTCAGCAATTGCTGGCCACGCTGTGGATTGCCGAAGTACCGGGCAGCCTGAACCGCCTTCTCGAAGCCGCGCGCAGCGGTGTGGCCTTCGTTGCGATTCTACTGCTGGCGACGACATTCTGGACTCTGCGAGCCCTGCTGACCGCCACTTGCAGGCGACTCTGTCGACGACACATCAGCGCAGCCGTCATACGACTTCGGCAGCACATCCATCGTAAAGCCATTCGACTCGAGCCTGCAGACCTCAGCGGACGTGAAGCCGAGACCGCCGAACGTCTGTGTCAGCAGACTGCCGAACAGCTGGAGCAGCAGGCCGTCCGCTGGAGTGACTCGCTGATTCCCGGACTCCCGGAACTGGGCGTACTGGTTCTTTTCAGTCTTCTCGTGGACTGGCGCGTTGCCCTGCAAACGATGATCCCTGTACTGCTGGGAGTCCTGGTGCTGCACCGGGAATCCCTCCACAACCAGACATCCCGACTGCTGCTGACGGAACACCTCCAGCGTAGCCTGAAACGCATGTCGGCGAGTCTGCTGAGGGGACGTATTGTCAGCAATTTCGGAATGGAGACTCGTGAACAGGAGCACTTTCTGAATCAGCTGCACTCGCACAATCTGCGATGCCGACAGCGAGACAATCAGACGCAGGTCCGCTCATCCATCATTCATTCACTCACCCTGATCACCATGGGACTCCCAGCGGTCATTCTCGGCTTTCAGGTTCTGCAGGGTTTCCCGATCTTCTCAGCGCTCGTTCTGACCGGAACGCTGAGTTTGTTCGCTCACAGGATTCAGCAGCTTGAGAACATTACTGAATCCGGCAGTCACGGAAGTGCCCTCGCACAGGACATTGCAGACTATCTGCGACGCGTTCCCTCAATCAGCCAGAAATCCGGAGCGGGCTTCCTGCCACCCATGACACGTACGCTGACCTTTAACCAGGTCTGCTTTCAGCCGGACGGAGAAGCTCTGTTGCTCAACAATCTGGATTTACGCATCACCGCCGGAGAAACAATCGCCCTGCTTTCGCTTCAGCCGGCCGCCGCGTATGCCGCCGCCGTTATGATTCCACGTTTCATTGATCCGGATCCCGGACAGATCCTGATCGATGGAGTCGACATTCGGGAAGGAACCCTCGAATCCCTCCGGGCAGAAGCCATCTTTGTCGGCGGCAGCGACCCTGTTTTCGACGCGACAGTTCTTGAAAATATTACCTGCGGACAGCCGGATATTACGAAACAACAGGCCATTGACGCTGCCAAATGTGTCCATGCTGATCACTTCATTCGTACACTGCCCATGGGCTACGAAACTCAACTGGGTGAACAGGGCCTGAAACCGGATCCCGGACAGATATTTCGCCTCAGCCTTGCCCGAGCTGCCGTACGACGGCCAGCCATTCTGATCATCGAAGAACCCTCCACACCGCTGGACAGCGAAACCAAAACTCTGCTGGATGATGCCTACCATCGCATCAGCGCAGACAAGACCGTCCTGTTCCTTCCCACGCGACTGTCAACCGTCAAACGCTGTTCTCGCATCATCATGATCCACGAGGGCCGAGTGGCTGCGGACGGAACACACGAACAACTTGTTCGCAGCAGCGAACTCTACCAGCACTGGGAGTACCTGCGGTTCAATGCCTTTCGAAACTCGGAAGAGACCTGATCAGAAATAGTCCGAGCAGATACGCCGGAACAATATCCAGGGCGCTACGCCGAGTCATTCGCTCCGGACGGTCGACTGGGAATGTCGTCCGCTCTGTTTCCCGGAAGCATCGCCAGGATTCGCACCCAGCCACAAAAGTCCGTGGCTCCGGAAAAAATCAGCGAAAGTCCCATCAGAATCAATACGACGCCACCAACGCCGCTGCACCATGGCAGAACACCGAGAATGCTGCCTGCCATGACCAGCAGACCGTTGGCAATTAACGCCTGACGCTTCAGCGATTTGGCCATCAACGTCCTCCCGAATCTCAGCTGGACACGCCCGAGACCCTATAGCTGACCTTCCACTGTGACAGAATGACCGACAGCGGCAATACCGGCCAGTAATTCCCTGACACATGCCTCCGCGAACTCGCGGGAATTGATGGTCACATCCATCACCACCCTGCGAATCCCCGGCCGCAGTGAATTAGCCAGCGAATTGAACAGTGCAGCATCTGCGAAAGCATCGTGAAATGGCCCGCCCGCAGCGCTGATCACGCTCATCCCGCGGAGTGGAATCAGTACGGAAACCGGCCCGGTGGAGGCATTCACCTTCCCGGCCAGTTGCTCCCCCAGCGTTCGGCACTCCTCCGCATTCGTTCGCATCAGAGTCACCTGTGGATTGTGGGCGTAGAATCGACGATCGGCAAACCGCGCGGGGATCGAGCCGGGTTCGCCAAAGTTGACCATGTCCAGACACCCGGGTGCCACAACCGCCGGAACGCCACAACGCGCCGCCGCAGTCAGGCGGTCCGGTCCGGCTGTCAGTACCC
The DNA here is from genome assembly GCA_039796955.1 of Planctomycetota bacterium. GTDB lineage: Bacteria > Planctomycetota > Planctomycetia > Planctomycetales > Planctomycetaceae > SXXK01. Next base: position 61,252 of record JBDKIW010000227.1, on the reverse strand, counting down.
CACCCACCAGCTCATCAGCCAGCTCCGTCGTGGTCACGTCAAGGACGCCCTGAATCAGTCCACTCTCGATCAGTGACTCCATCGTTCGACCACCAGAGCCGTTCGCATGAAACACCAGCACCTCGTAGCCAGCCTGCTCCAGTAACGGAATCGCCGCATTGATACACTCCGTCGTATTCCCGAACATGCTGGCTGCGATCACAGGACGCGCATCGGCTTTGTCAACATTCACTCCGACCATCCCGCAGATTGCTCCGGCCGCCCGGGCAAAGATCATCCGGGAAATCCGATTCAGACCAGCAACATCCACAACCGACGGCATGATGACAATGTCCCCGGTTCCCACGTACGGAGCAATGTTGCCACTGGCCATCGTCGAGACGATCAGTCTGGGAAACCCCGTCGGCAGAGCTCGCATGGCGGACGAAGCTATCGCCGTCCCACTGCTGCCACCAAGCGAAATCACTCCGTCGATCTTCTGCTCACTGTAGAGCTTCAGCAGCACAGACGGAGACACAGCAGCCATCGCCGCCACACACTCACCACGATCCCCGCGTGCTCGCAGCGGCTGCATGTCAAATCCAGCCATCGCAGCCACCTCGTCAGCCCGGATATCCGGAACGATCGATGGCTGTCCACCTGTCCCGACATCGATCAGGATCACATCATGCCCCTGTCTCCGAATCTGGTCCGCAACAAATCCATGTTCCGCCCCCTTGCTGTCCAGTGTCCCCATTACCGCTATCGTCGCCATCTGTCGCTCCCGCCCGTCAAACACTGGCCAGTCCTGAATGTCGGCTGGTGTTCATGAACACGCCCGAACGCCGGAATCCCCGCAATTCCACAGACAGCCGATTCCAACCCGAAACAACCCCCCGAAACACATCAGGAATCAATCTATTTGCGGAAAAGAACGGCTGCTGACACCACGTCCCGCAAACCCGGCTATGGAGTACTGGAACGAGGGTTCTTCAGAAAATAAAAGCGGCCATCCTCGGCGCCACCCACAAAATCCGGCACCGCATCGCCATCAAAATCAACAACCGTGGGGCTGACATCATGCCCCTCGATATTTCGCTTTGCCAGAGCCCCCGCGGGAACCATAGTCCATGTTCCATTCTTCTCGCCCTGCCCCCGCAGCAGATCAGCGTTCGCCGAATTCAGCAGCAAATCATAGTGCCCGTCCCCGTCCCAATCCGTGACACATAACTTGCGACGGCCACTTCGCCCCCCGACTCCCGCTGTCAGACGAAGCGGCTGCCCCCGCTCATCCAAAAAAACCCGCGCAGGCGCCTTCAGTAACAACTGGTCTCCCTGACGCACTCGTTCCAGCCATGTCAGATAGCCTTCATGGTCCAGCACCACCAGATCCGGCAGTGTGTCTCTATTCAGGTCCACCACAACCGGAGTGGTACGCCATTGCGTCAGCAACCCCTTGCCTTCCGGTTTCAGCCAGCCCCACGCCAGTTGCGGCGGCGCTCCCTCCCATTCCACTTCTACGGGCCTTGAGTCCTCAAATCGTGGCTCCTGCCGAGTACCACAGTTTTTCAGCCAGTGTACCCTGCCAAGAATTGAATTCAGCACAATATCCGGCAAACCATCCAGATCCCAGTCAGCCACGCTCAATGTCGTATAGCCCCACTTCGCTTCCGCTGGCCCCTGAATACTCCCGTTCGGCCCCGCCTGAACCCGGAACACCCGCCCACCCACAAGCAGTCTCTCCGGACCTGACCAGACCGGTCTCGCAACTCCGGGGCCACTCAGATTCCTGAAGACCTCTATGTAGCCGGCAGTGTTGCCGGAAACGAGGTCTGTATCGCCGTCACCCTCCCAGTCCACTCCCACCGGAGTCGCGAGTGCGCCGCACTTCAGCGTGTCAGCCTGCTGGCGAAAGTAAACTGGCCCGCGAAACCGCGGTGCCCCCGACTGCCCCGCCTCCGTGACATTCTCCATCAGTGCGACTCGACCGTCCTCATCCCCCACAATCAGGTCGAGGTCCCGATCGCTGTCCCAGTCGAATGCCACCGGCACAATCATCTGCAGATCCATCACCAGCGGATTGCCCTCCACCGCTCTCAGACGCTCACCCGCTGCATACGCCGGTTCCTGGCGACTTCCCCTGTTTTCAAACCACGTCAGACCATCAAGGAATTCACCACAAATCAGATCCGCATCACCATCCCCATCAAAGTCTCCGAAGTTCGGAGAAGGACAGCCAAAAACGTCGATGACCTCCCCTCCGGCCTCCAGCAGAAAAGGCTTGTCATAGTCCGGTTGCTCATCGGTTCCCCGATTTCGGAAGATGTAGACCCAGCCATGTAATGGCCCGTTCTGCCACTGCCCATGAGCATCCCAGGCGTCGTCCCATCCATAATAGCTCCAATCTTCAATCCCCACGATCAGATCGGTCCGCTCATCCCCATCAAAGTCGTGATAACGCCACTGGTTGTGGCGAACTCCAGGGCCTTTTGGCTGAGGACCAGACGGCTTATGAAACCCGGGACTCACGCTCAACGGCATTCGCTGACGCAGTCCCTGTGTGGTCACGTCTGCATATTCAAAACCGGGGGACAACACACGCATCCCGGAACGACCATAACTCGGCATCAGATAGTGCACAGTTTTTCCCAGTGACCGCCCGGGGCGAAACACAGGAAATCTGTTGACAGCCGTACTGCCACTGGTGTTCTCAAAAAACCAGATCCCGTTGGACGGCTTGTCCGGACAGGACACCAGCAGGTCATAATCCCCATCGCCATCCGCATCGCAGGGTAGCGGCCATGCCCACAACCCAACACCAAGATCCACAACCAGATCCGGGTTCTGATAAGGCAACTGAACCAAATCCTCAGCAGTCACCGCACCGTAAAACGGCAGCAACCAAAGCAGGACGCATAACCCTGCAGCAAGCCCGCGCTGAGCCCTCGCGCGACATTTCAAATCAGTAACCATCGAATCTGCCATAAAACACCCGAAAACGAACTGCCCGAAACCAGCACAAGTCCCCACAAAATCCCGTCTGGGAAAGCCATCGGCCCCAAAGGCATTTACCGGATCCCCTGACCACCAACCAGCGTCAAAACTGCAGGAAATCCAATGATCCTGAGGCCCCAGCGCGACGCCCCTGACTCCTGAACAAACAACCCCTCTCCACGGCACGTCCTGCATCGTGCCAGAATCCCGAGTCAACCACAAATCGCTTCGCCCCGTCCTGGTAAAACACTCGAAAACTTCCCCCAACCACCAGAACAGAGTTCATCAACCGTCATCAACAGGAACTCACAGAACAAAAACGAACCTGTCACTTTTCAACGCAAAAACACTACTCAACACAGTCTCGGCCGACCTGAAACCTTCACTGAACCTCGCTCCCCAGCAAAATTCGGGAAACAACCACCAAACCGAAAACACCGTCAAAACACCGTAAATTGCTGCAAATAATGGATCACGAGGCCGAAATTCAGACCATCTGCACGCCGGTCAATCGAAGGCCGCCTGAAAACATTCCGATTTTCCGCACTTTTCAAAGTCGGGTAATTTCCTCTTCGATTGCCCCGCAGACCGCAAAAAAGCACAGAAAACGCACTAAATCAGCAATTTCCAACTTCCACAGGATTGACACTAACGGCCTTCAACTCTCTACTTCTCGCAAAAAACAGGGTGTTTTGTTGCGAAGCGGATTCCATCAGACCCCATTTCCAAAGCCGGTTTTGTTCAGCAATGATTTTGAGTGAAAAGGAGAAGTCCTGAAATGGCAAAGAAAGCATCCAAGCCAAAGTCGATTTCCAAGAGTGATATCCTGAATGCTCTGGCAGAAAAGACTGGCCAGAGCCGCAAGGAAGCAGGCGCTATGCTCGAAGCCCTGGAAAGCGTGATTTCCGAAAATGTGTCAAAAGGCCCAGGCATCTTCACACTGCCAGGTCTGCTGAAGATCTACGTCCACGCTCGCCCGGCAACCAAAGAACGCACCGGCACCGATCCACGCACCGGCCAGCCACGCACCTACCCAGCAAAGCCTGCCAAGAAGGTTGTGAAGGTCAAGGCACTGAAGAAGCTCAAAGAACTGATCTGATTCGCAGGGCCCCGCCGTTCCACGATGTAACGTGCGACATCTGCAGCCAGTCCAGACCCGCGAAAGTCAAATCGCAGTCCTCATGGCCACCCAGGACCACCCACGTCGCATCCGCACAGGCCCACGAAAGAACATCAATTATCAGATGTTCCGACTTGCTTAGTCAGTCGTGTTGTTCACAGGAGCATTTCCACAGCACACGGGCGAACAGAAGCACAATGAAAAAGGGTGAGTGGACCAGGTCCGCTCACCCTTTTTTCGTGAAATTCACCTCGATAACTCACAACCAGACTTTGCCGGCCCCGACACCTCCGGCAACTCCTGCCGAATGCCTGTTGACATACACAAAGTCACCTCTATCATAAATCGATACCGTCTGAAATTATGGACGTTCAGATGGCGGTCGCTGGGTTACTGAACCGTTTTCGCCATGAAGCACGCAGGAGGTGCGGCAATGCTGGTGCTTTCACGAAAAAAGGACCAATCAATCCTGATCGGTGATTCGATTGTTGTGACAATCGTGGACCTCAAGGGCGACAAAGTCAAAATCGGTATAGACGCGCCACGCGATATTACCGTGCACCGTCAGGAAGTACGGGATTCCATCCTTCGAGAAACCCTGGACCTCCGAGACTCCGGATCCGAAGAATCATGCCACGCAAAGGCAGCAAACGATTGAAACGGAATCGCATCTCGGGTACAGTCTCTGCCAGAACTTCAAGGCCCCATCGTCTAGTTAGGTCTAGGACATCGGATTTTCATTCCGGTAACAGGGGTTCAAATCCCCTTGGGGTCAAAACCTCGACTTGAAAAAGTCGAGGTTTTTTTACGCCCGTAGAACTGCCGGCCCTGTTGGATCCGCCGTCAAATGCGACCAGGGCCGTCTCTGCAACCCATGATGCCCTCAAACCGTGATCATCACCACACGTCGCATCACTCCTGCATGGTAAGCATGTTCCGAAATGCTGCCTGTGTCGGCTGAAGTCGAAGATCAGGGCAACGCACACTTGCCTGACGATCGCCTGCCACCATACAGTGACAATGCCTGCATGCTCTTCAGGCCACCGACATGGGCCCCGTCCCGCTGCTCTGGCCAACCTCGTTTTTCCGGAGCGGCCTTTTGGTCTCCCAGTCACTCAGGAATCAATACCTTGCAGACCCGGATGTGCAATTGATGCTGCGGGTCGCAGCCGGTGATCATACGGCATTTGAAGATCTGGTCGTGCGTTACCAGGATCGGCTTGTCGGCTTCTATTTTCACTTGTTTCATGATCGACCCGTCGCTGAAGACATGGCCCAGGAGACGTTTCTTCGAGTCTATCGTTCTCGGGAACGTTACGAACCCACAGCCAAATTCTCAACCTGGCTTTTCCGGATCGCCAACAACCTCGCCAGTAATCAGAAACGCGGTACCGTCCGCCGCCGCGAAATCTCTCTGGCTTCTGGTTCAGATGCCCATGAATTTCACCGTAATGAAGCTAACCTCGCCGAGAAATCAGCCCTCATGCCCACGCGGCAACTCGATGCCATAGAAATGCGCGACGTCGTCCGTTTGGCCATTGAGGAACTGAGTGAACGCCAGAGGACCGCCGTCATCCTTCATAAATTTGAAGAAATGAGCTACGAGGAAATCGGCGAGGTGATGGGGCTGGGTGTCGTCGCTGTCAAATCCCTTCTGTCACGTGCTCGAGTCCGACTGAAAGAAGTCCTCGAGCGATTTGTCTGAGTCTCACCGCCCCTGTTTGGAAGAACCTTCCCATGGTCAGTGCCAGCGAAAATCCATCACCCCATCCGGACGATGACTCCATCGATGATCCGACGCTGACAGAACTCGTCGCCTACCTCGACGGAGAATTACCCCCGGAAGACTCCGAAAAACTTGAACAACAACTTGCGGTGGACGCTCCTCTCCGCCGTTGCGCTGATTCACTGGATCGAACCTGGCAAATGCTCGATGCCCTCGAGGAAGCTCCCGCCAGTGGCGAATTCACCCGCAGGACGCTGAGCTGTATTCAAGCCCGGGACAATCGCCCCGAACTCTCAACTCCCCACAGCACAGCATCACGCCTGCGCGCCCTCGCTTCACAGTGGTCACCCGGAACCTTGCTGATTTGGACCCTGGCAGGCTTTTGCGGTACCAGCGCCGGCTTACTGCTCTCCCGACAGTCAGACGTCCACACAGCCAATCCCGATGATACGGAAATCCTGCGAAATCTGACCCTGCTGCAGGACTACCAGAGCATGCGACAGATTCCCGACACGGCTTTCCTGAAGAAACTTGCCGCACTCCCCGCGACCAACTCCGGGAACACTCCATGAACCAGACCAGAACCTCTGCCGGAAAAGCCCTCCTTGGCATCGCCTGCGGTTCCTTACTCGCAGTTCTCCTGCTCGGCAGATCCACCAGCGAACGTCGCCTTCTGGAATCCCGGTCTACCCGGTTCCGTGAATTCACGGACACCGAAAAACATAACCTGCTGCTCAGTCACAAAGACTTCCTCGCACAGTCCCCGGAACGACAGCAACAACTCCGCGACATCCACCACGCTGCGCTGGCTGAACCAGAGCTTCACGAAACACTGCTCCGGTTCGGCAACTGGTGGAAACAACTCTCCCGCCCTGACTGGGACACATGGATGACCCTTTCCACGGAGAACAGACTCACCTTTGTCCAGGAGCACTGGACGACATCCTCGACGCGCCGCACCAGCGACCAGGTGGAGATTCGATTTCCTGAAGCCTACGCCCGCAGATTGCCAACTCTGCACCTGACCACGTCAGAATGCCTCATGCTGGTCTCCACCATGGTGCCGGAACAGGATCGGCCTGACGATGTCCAGAGCGATCTGCTGTCACTGAACTCCGACGGGCACAAGGCGTTAAGACTCAACCTGTTTCTGTTCGAAAAAATTCAGAATGCAGGGCAATCATCAGAACAGGTTCAAAAAGCCACCACACAAATTCTCGCCCTTAAGTCGATCCTGCTTAATGATCTGAACGACGCCGAATGGAGTGCTGCATTCACAACAGCCGTACGCCCCGTCGAAGGTCGATCATGGGAAGTCGGATGGCTCACCCCCATCGTCTACTCCATCTTCAGCCAGTGCGCCCTGAAACTCGGCAGTGATCTGCTTCAGGAATTCCCGGTCTCCGAAGCACAAATTCTCTCCGAATTCGAAAAAATCACCTCAGAGCAACAACGAGAATTGATGACCATGTCCCCAGCTCAGGCCAAAGGACGTCTGGAATTCCTCGCTCAGACTGATGCGGCAGAGGGCCCCGAACAACAGTTGCTCCAACGCTATGCCGAATTTGCCGGACATCAGGATCGCCTGCTCCGCTCTGTTTCCTTCGGTCTGGGACCACCGGGCGGAAACTCAACAACCACACGCCCCAATCTGCCGCCCGCCAGACGGCAGAGCTCCCAGGAGCCCTGATCTCCCCAGGATCGTTTGTCCCACTTCTGCATCCACCGAGGTCAATCGTGGCGATAACGCAGTCAGCGTTGTGTTACGATTTCGCAGACAAACGCCCTCGTCCGGAAGGCCTGATCTCCGGAAGATCCGGAGACTGCTCCAAACTCGTCACACCGAAACACGCACACGTGTCCAGACAATTCAGAGACAATCATCCGGCTCCGGAGCTCCTTTCGAACACGCGTTCAATATTTGGTCCCACCTTTTCCAGACTATCGTAAGACAAGGTGACACATGCGATCCCAACGACCAGCTAACCTGCTGCTGCCGCTGTTTCTGACTGTACTCGTCTCAAACGCAGCAGTCGCCCAGCAGCCTCCGTTACAGGAACTGCTGAAACAGGGAAAAACAAGGACTGCAGTTGCAACACTCACTCAGATCGTCAACTCTCGGCCAGAAGACCATCAGGCCTCTTTTGAACTCGGGATCGCACAGTTTCTGGTCGCCATCGAAGATCTGGGGCAGGCCCAGTATCGTTATGGACTACTCGGTGGCCGACGTCTCATGCTGCCACTCACGCGGCTCCCCGTACCCGAAAATGACAGCCCCGAACTCCTGTCGTGGCAGGCTGCCCGCGACGTGATTCGCCACTTCCGGGATTCGCTGCTGCAGGCCGAAACAACGCTGTCCAGGGTCAATCCTTCGGAAGTTCGTGTGGCCCTCGATTTCGCAGCGATTCACCTCGATTTGAATGGCGACGGCCAGCCGGCCCCCGAGGAATCTCTGCTGTTTATCTTCAACGCGATCTCCCGGCAGCAAAACTCAGCTAAGCCCGCAGAAAACGAAACCACTCTGATCCATTTTGATGATGGAGATGTCCTCTGGCTCAGAAGCTACTGCCACATCCTTTCGGCCACCTGTGAAATGATGCTGGCGTACGACTGGAAGGACCTGTTTGAACGCACGGCTCACCTGTTTTATCCGCGAGTCGAAACGCCCTACAACTACCTCGCCCGCGAGGGCACCGGCCCCTTCGCCGGATTTCACGCGGGGAATGCTCTCGATCTCGTGGCCTTCATTCACTGCATCAACTTTCCTCTGATGGAAGCCGATGCCATGAAACGAGCACTCGCTCACCTTGAGGCTGTCCCACCACTCAGCCGGCAATCATGGAAACTGATCAACGCGGAAACCGATAATGATCGGGAATGGCTTCCCAATCCTCAGCAATCAGCAGCTTTCAGCCAGTCATTTCGCATCTCTCCCGCCATGCAGACACAGTGGCTCAGAATGCTCGATGAGCTTGAACTCATCCTGCAGGGAAAACGATTGCTGCCGTTCTGGCGAGGCATTCCGGGAGGTATCGCTCCCTTCGCCGACACGTTCCCGACAAATTCAGAACTCGGTATCAATCTCCGCAAAGTCTTCCTGGAACCACAACGCTTTGACCTCGTCCTGTGCCTCCAGGGAACCGGCCTGCACCCGTTCCTTGAAAAAGGAACCATCACTCAGACCCGGACCTGGGCGGAAATTAACTCCGCGTTTCAGGGGCAATTCCTGATCTTTTCACTCTGGATCAACTAACAGCCAACCCGAAGCCGCAAGTCGGTCCCACTCAGCACTCAGTGTACGTCTTCAAAAGACACGAATCCCACACGACCGCAAAACGCGGCACCCTACCCCTTTGTGCCTCATGAAAACCGCTGTCCGACTCCGCACCTGACCACGATTCATGTGCCATGACTCGCTCGCGGCCTGTTCACTCGTCACTGATGCGAATGCTCTGCACCGGGAAATTCTCCGCCCCGCACCTGCTCCACATAATCCCGCACAGCCTTGTCCGCCTGTTTGCGCAGATCGCCGAATTCCTTCAGAAACCGCGGACGAAAACCCTCATTCAGCCCCAGCATGTCAGGCCCCACCAGCACCTGACCTGTACAACGCGGTCCAGCTCCTATGCCGATGGTCGGAATGGCCAGGCTGGCTGTGATCCTGCCCGCGATGTCCTCCGGAATCAATTCAAGGATCAGAGCAAATGCTCCGGCATCCTCAGCAGCTCTCGCATCGTCCAGTAACTGCTGCTCCTGCCGCTGAATCTTTCCCATGCCCCCAAGTTGGCGAACAGCCTGAGGACGCATGCCGATATGCGCCATCACCGGAATATCCGCACGCCCCAGCCCGCGAATCGTCTCCGATTGAATCGCGCCACCCTCCAGCTTCACCGCATCGGCGCCAGTTTGCTTAATGATCCGACCCGCATTGCGAATCGCCTGCTTCACACTGACCTGATAACTCATAAAGGGCATGTCAACCACAACCAGCGCACGCCGCACGGCACGCACCACCAGCTCGCCATGATAAATCATCTGCTCCAGCGTCACAGGCAACGTCGTTGAATGGCCCTGAACGACCATCGCCAGACTGTCACCCACAAGAATACTGTCGACACCAGCCTGATCAAAGATTCCAGCCCAGAGGTAGTCATAGGCTGTCAGCATGGTCAGTCTGCGATCCGTGCCAGCCGCAGAGCGAAAGAATGGCACGGTGATTTTCTTTACGGAATTCTGCATAGCGATGTCTGTCGGGAAGAACCAGGATGCGGTGCGAAGTCCCCTGCCGGCAAACTTCAGAAGAGTTCAGACTTCAGGTCTTCTGACCATGGCGCGGACAATGTTATCGCTCGTCTTGCCGATCGTCAGAGAGTCTCTTTGACGATCGGGTTGGTCAGAGTCCCGATTCCGGAAATGCTGATCGAAACCTCGTCGCCATGCTGCAGCGTGAAGTTGTCGTCAGGAACAATTCCAGTTCCCGTCATCAGAAACGCACCATCAGGAAGATCGTTTTCACGAAACAGCCAGCCGGCCAGTTCTTCCGGCGTCCGCTTCATCTGACTGAGCTTTGTGGTCCCGGAAAACACTGATGTTCCGGACCGGCGTATCTCCAGCGAAATATCCACGGACTCCGGTTCCAGAGGTGCCTCCGCCAGCAGAATGCAGGGACCCAGTCCTGCACACTGCCGATACAACTTCGCCTGCGGCAGATACAGCGGATTCTCACCTTCAATGTCACGCGCCGACATGTCGTTGCCAATCGTATAGCCCACAATCTGTCCATGTCGGTTGAGCACCAGAGTGAACTCAGGTTCCGGAACACTCCACGAACTGTCACAACGAACTCGCAAGGCCTGGCCCGGGCCAGCAACTCGTGAAGGTGTGGCCTTGAAAAATAATTCCGGCCGGTCCGCGGTATACACCTTGTCATAGTTGGACGCAGCCGATTCAGACTCCTCCATCCTCGCAATCTGGCTGCGCTTGTAGGTCACACCAGCCGCCCAAACCTCCTGAAGGTCCAGCGGTGCCAGCACTGTCACCTCAGACAGGGACAACGGACGCGTGTCCGGCTTCAGAAGAAACCGAGCCAACCCGGCCGGATCAGCTGAATTCAGAATATCCATCAGCGAATGACAGTTGTTGATTTGAGTCAGATCCAGCGGCTGAACTTCTGCGTCATGCATCGCCGCAACCCGCATAGAACCATCAACCAGCCGAATCTTGCAAAGCTTCACGTTCTTTTCCCAACTGAAAAACTCAGATCACGCATCAATCAATGTCCACGCACCACCAGTGCAGACAATCTTCCCCTCCGACTAGTCTATCGGCTGACCACTGAATTCGCCAGAGGTCCGACTGATACACTCACATCGTCACCACTCGATTCTCCTGACCAGATCGCCCCGCAGAATGGTCGCTGCCGCGTCGGCGATCGCTGCCAGGAAGCAATCTCGCGGCTACACTGCCAGACTTCCTCTGGAGTGCACCATGAATGTTTACAACGAAAAAATCCTCCTGAAATCCGATTTTTCAGATTCGAAAAAGTCGGTGTTTCTGATGAAAAAATATCGCATCCTTGCGCTCCGGACATTGTCCTGCTGGAGAAGCCGGGATCACATCGTTAGAGTCCCGAAAGATTCGGTCACTTCTGCTGACTTCTCCCGGAACCAAACATGTGTCTCTCAACACGCCGGCCCCACAAGCCCGGCCGCAAAGTGAGGCTCCGGTCGCCACAAGTCCAGCAAAGTCCTGGGTTGCCAGACCTTTCCTTTTCCTCGCCGCTGGGAATTTGACACCCCGTCGTACTCCGGCTGCAGTCAGTTTTCGGTTCCCTGAACAATAATGGCGCTGCTATGGCACTCCTGAATGGTCCAGACTTTTCCGCCAATTCCCTCATCCCCGCGATCGCCCAGGATGCAGAAACGGGTGATGTTCTGATGATGGCCTGGATGAATGAAGACGCCTGGCAGGAAACCCTCCGCACCGGACGCGTCTGCTACTACAGCCGCAGCAGAAAAAAACTCTGGCGCAAGGGTGAGGAAAGCGGAAATGTTCAGGAACTCAAAGCCGCCTATTTCGACTGCGACGGAGACACACTGCTGCTGAAAGTCCACCAGATTGGCAATGCCGCCTGCCATGAAGGTTATCGATCCTGCTTCTTTCGCAGAATAAACCCAGAAGATCGCAGTGTCACAATCGAAGGCACTCGAGTGTTCGATCCCGCAATAGTCTACCACAAGTAGCACCTGCCCGACCTCGTCCGTCCCAGTTCACACACTCTGTGCACCTTGCCCGTGAAAGTCGTCCCATGTCCAGTCGCATCCTGAAACTCGGTATCCCGGCCGGTAGCCTCCAGGAATCCACCGCCGCACTCTTCAGCCGCGCAGGCTACAACATCAAGTTTGCGTCCCGATCCTACTTCCCCACGGTCGACGATCCCGAAATTGAATGCATGCTGATCCGGGCCCAGGAAATGGCCCGATATGTCGAAAACGGGATCCTCGATGCCGGGATCACCGGGTACGACTGGATCCTCGAAACCGGGTCCAGTGTCCACGAAGTCTGCGAATTGGTCTTCTCAAAGGTCAGCCGAAGACCCGTCCGCTGGGTGCTCTGCGTCCCCGAAGATTCCCCCGTCAAAACCGTTGCGGACCTGCAGGGAAAACGCATCGCCACAGAAGTCGTCGGATTGACCACCCGCTTTCTCGCAGAACGCGGTGTCACTGCTCAGGTCGAATTCTCCTGGGGAGCAACCGAGGTCAAACCCCCAAAACTCGCCGATGCAATCGTCGAAGTGACCGAAACCGGCAGCTCGCTCCGCGCCAATAATCTCAGAATCGTTGAGGAACTCCTTCAGAGCACAACCCGCTTCATCGCTAACAAAGCCGCATGGTCTGATCCGTGGGTTCGTACAAAAATTGAAAATATCGCTCTGATGCTTCAGTCCTGCCTCGAAGCCGAAGGCAAAGTGGGGCTGATGATGAATACCCTCGAACAAAACCTCAACTCCGTCCTCTCAATCCTCCCTGCGCTCCAGAAACCCACCGTTTCTCATCTCTCCGACCCCGCCTGGGTCGCACTCAATACCATCGTGGATGAAAACATCGTCCGCTCGATCATCCCGCGCCTGAAACAAGCCGGCGCACGAGGCATCGTTGAGTATCCAATCAGCAAAATTATCGACTGACTCCCAACAACCCCTGACTTCAGGACTTCGTCCCTGAACTCACAATTTCCAGCTGTTTTCCACACCAACACCACAGAAAATAAACCGGGCAATCTGCGCAAATACTACCGCTTGTTACACCTGTAGGCATTTTCCCACAGCAATCTGAAGCCGAACCACATTTCAAACTGCGAACCTTCCGCTCAATCGCTACAGAGCGACGATATCCCTCTCAGCCCGATTAAGCGATTTCCACATTGTGTGGAATCAGGGATTTTTGCCGACAGATGCGTCGCTCGCAGTGACTCCGATGCAGTTGTTGGCAGGTTGATCAGACTATTGAGGCGAAACCTTCGGGAGGAAGGAACCGCTTCGACGGGTCATTGATGATCGCGAGGGATTGCAGATGGTCAGACGATCATGGAAGGCACTCCTGTCCAGTATGGCCCTTTGCGGGACACTGGCAGCAACGAATGTCGCTTTCGCCGCCGGCGAAAGCTGTTCAGATGGATGCGGAAACGGTTCAGGTTGTGCTGGCAATTGCCAGAGCTGCGACCAGATCTTCTCCGAAGCAGGTCAGAAACTCACAGACCAACTCGCATCAATGAGTGCCTGTGGAAATGGCTGCGGCAATGGCGATTCCAGCTGCTGCGCACCATCCTCTGTGTGTGATGACGCCTGCGGCGACCCATGCGGCGATCTCCTCGGAGATGCCTGTGGAGAAGGCTGCGATGGAGGCCTGTTCGGCGAATCCGGAAGCGGAATCGAATTCGGTGGCTGGACACAGTTCGGCTACCAGAATAACCCGGACGGTGCCTTCACAGGCAACGGAGCCTTCAACAATGTCAACTTTGGTTCCGGCTACAACAACGCCAAAGAATGGGGTGTCTTCGGCCTGAATCAGCAGGGACTCTACATTAACAAGACGGCTGATGGCTCCAACGGCCTCGGACTCGGCTTCCGTGCAGAAGCGATCTACGGGATCGATGGTAATGAAGCCCAGTCATTTGGAAACAACTTCGGTCGTTATGACTACGACGAAAAATGGAACCACGGCATCTACGAATGGGCACTGCCTCAGCTCTACGCCGAAGCCGCCGTCGGTGATCTGTCCGTAAAGCTCGGGCACTTCTACACCCCGATCGGATACGAAGTCATTCCATCCGGAGGTAACTTCTTCCTGAGCCGTCAGGTGACCTTCTACAACAGCGAGCCATTCACCCACACCGGGGTGCTGGGTTCCTACGCTGCCGGAGATAACCTGACCATCCTGAGCGGCTGGACACTCGGCATGGACTCAGGGTTTGATCAGCTCAACAACGGAAACTCATTCCTCGGTGGTTTCATCTACAACCTCTCCGACGCAACATCGCTGACCTACATGATGACCGCCGGAAACCTCGGCTGGCGCGGCGACGGCTCCATCAATAGCGTGGTTCTGTCCCACAACTGGACGGATGTCATTCAGTCCGTTCATCAGTTCGACGTTCTTGGATCCAACCTCGGCGGCAGCTTCGCTCAGACAGGCATCTCTGACAACTCCACCGGTCAGATCAACTACCTGTTCTACACCATCAATGAGCAGCTGAAGGCTGGGGTTCGCCAGGAATGGTACAAGGCCGACAGCGTGTCCTACAACACCGTCACCTACGGTGTGAACATCAAGCCGGCTGACATCCTTGTCATCCGACCGGAAGTTCGACACATGTGGTCTCCAGGTGCTTCCGTCGGCGGACAGGGACATGATGACCTGTTCAACCAGACCGTGTTTGGTATTGACGCCATCCTGACCTACTAATCGTTCTGCCACTGCTACTCAACCCCAAAGCCGCGACAGGATTTTTCCTGTCGCGGTTTTTTTTGCAGCCGTCGTGAGCTTCGATCGCCCCCTGGGCTGAAGATCAAATCGCCCTGACGAACTCGTGCGTCTCCTCAAGGTGCAACAGAGCTCGCTCAGTGCCCATATTAAACAATGTCCGTCCACTCGCCCGCCAACTGCCGTCAGACCAGACAAAAACAGCACACGCCTCTCTGACCATCGAAACTGCCTCAACGCCCTCCATCTCGCCACCCGCCACCGCCTCAAAAGACAAGTTCACAGCGGATAACACCCACCATTGCCCGTTTTCACGCTCCCGCAGCAGTACCCGCTCAGACAGCCAACTGCACTCCGCCCAATGTAAGCCGCGAGGCTTCCCCTGCGATGCCGCCGTTCGGAAATACTCCTCCCGCAGGAACATCTCGTTGCGCAGAAATCCCCCACTCAATCTCCGGACCCTGAATCCATTCAATACGTTCCAGACGAAGCGTCGCGGAAACCGACCAGAACTCCCCCCCATCTCAGAAACTCCTTAATCCGCCAGACACCACTTCCACCAATCCGCTGAAAACGCATCCGTCATCCGACTTGCTCCACACCCGGCACACATCAATCTCCCCGAATCCCTCTCCGCTGTCCGACATTCAGTTGCGTCGTGCCACACAATCGACATACTCACAAAACAGCAGTTTCAAATCAGGTGTGAAGCCAAACCGTGACTCCACATTCCCCTGACAACCCTCAGCTACCACCCTGCCATGGTATCTCAAGTGAACCCATTCCACCGGCCACGCCTCTGTCAACTTCTCACCGTCGCCTCGCGCGTACTTCTGTCAGCCTGGGTCGGCGGCGCAGTCCTCTTTGTCATCACCAGCGTCGCAGAACAAAGCCATCCGGGTTTTGACTCCTTCATCCGCGACCAACTGGCCACCATCCGCTTTCCCCTGTATTACCAATTCTGCTGGTTCACCCTCGGCACCTCGCTGCTCTGCATCGCGGCCGCACTCCTCCTCCAGGCCCGGCCACGCAATTCACGCCTCACACTTTCCGCAACACTGTCCTGCATCTCACTGCTGATCGCAGTGATCGATTACCAATGGATCTATAAACCGCTCCAATCTCTCATCTCCCCGCCGGGGCAAACCCGGACCCCGGCTTTCACCACGCTCCATGAACAATCAAAACTCGCTAACGAAACGCACCTGGCAATCGCCCTCATCTCAGCCCTGATTCTCTGCTCCTGCCCAACCACCCACACTGCACAACGGCCCGCAGAAAATCCCTGAATTGACTCGCCTCACGCGATCCACTCTCAGCAACTGCTGACTTAAACACACTCACAACCTACAATCAACTCGGATTTCCCAAGACCGCTCACCCATCCCGAAAACATATTCCACAACAACTACGGCCCCGGAACATGCAGATCGCAGAAATTTTTGAATCCATCCAGGGCGAAGGGCCATGGGCCGGCACCCGCTCCCTGTTCATTCGCACCTCCGGGTGCAATCTGAGATGCTGGTTCTGCGACACCCCCTATACCTCATGGAAACCAGAAGGCTCCGCCTGGTCCACTGATGAACTGTTCCACCGTGTGGCCGAGTCTGATGCTCCGGACGTCGTACTGACCGGTGGCGAACCCCTTCTTGTGCCAGAACTCCCTGATCTCGCCCGCCACTGCCAGGGCCTTGGAAAACGCGTCACCATCGAAACCGCCGGTACCGTATTCCAGCATGTCTCCTGTGACCTCATGGCAATCTCACCAAAACTGCCCAACTCAACACCCGATGACCCGCGATGGAAACTTCGGCACGACAACACCCGCTTCCAACCCGAGGTTGTCTCCAACCTCCTTCAACACACCACCGGCATACTCAAATTCGTCATCGATAACCCCCTCGATATTACCGAGGTCCTATCATGGCTTCGACACGTCCCCGCTGCCTCACCCTCCATAGTCTGGCTGATGCCACAAGCCAGAACTCGCGAACAACTCCGAGAGAAATCCGAATGGCTGCGAGAGCTGGCCCGCAAATACGGCTTCAACTTCTCGTCCAGACTTCACGTCGAAATGTTTGGCGATACCCGCGGCACGTAAACCACGCTCGAATCCAACCCAGACCCGACCCTCGCTGAGTATCCACAGCAAACCAATCGACATAAAAAAACCCCGGGACCCTCGCAGGGCACCGGGGTTCATCACCCATCTGAATCAATTGCTGATTACGTAGTGGCTTCGACCGCCGGAGCAGACCTCCGCCGAGTCTTCTCGCGATCTCTCTCACCAACAAACTCGATAATGGCACGCTCACCAGCGTCGCCCAGCCTCACACCCGCCAATCGTACCACGCGCGTGTAACCGCCATCTCGTGTCTGGAACCGAGCTGCCAACTCGTCGAACAGAATGTCAACCGCCAATGAATCCCGCAGCTCCGAAAACGCCCGTCGACGCAAAGCAAGAGCAGGTGCCGTCACCCGAACCCAGTTGCGACCAGCGTCAGACGCACGCCAATTCTTCCACTCGTCCGAACCCCGCTCAGCCGTCGTGGAGAACTCTGATGCAGACGCTGTGTATCTCGCAGCCTTCCGCGCCATCGTCACCAGCTTCTCGACGATCGGACGCAGCTCCTTCGCCTTAGGAACGGTTGTCACAATACGCCCACGCACCTTCGGCGCCTGTTCGTCACCATCCACCAGTCGAACAGTGCGTATCAAACTCACCGCCATGTTCCTGAACATGGCCTTCCGATGAGAAGCATTTCGACCAAGTTTACGCCCAGCACATCGATGTCTCATGACCGAGACTCACTCAACAAAATTTCATGATTCCAATGGCACCCGAGCCGATCCCGGATCACACCCAACACTATTTCAACTGCTGGTTCGGCAATCGCATACCGAGACGCAGATCAATGTTTCCAAGACGCTCACGAACTTCATCCAAGGTCGTCTCGCCAAAGTTTCTCACCTGCAGCAACTCGTCCTCCGACCTTACGACAAGATCCCTCACCGTATTGATACCAACCGACTCGAGACAATTCGTCGCACGAACAGACAAATTCAGTTCCGCGAGGCTCTTATTCAGCTTCTCCTCAAGCTCCATATCCACTGGTGAATATCCAGTAGATTCGCTCATATTGATCAACCCGCCCTCAGGACCCGCCTCCGGGCCGGGTTCGCGGAAGGTGATAAAGCAATTCAGATGCTTACGAAGAATCTTGGCGGCTTCCACCAGAGCCATCTCAGGCACGATGGTCCCGTTCGTCCAGATCTCAAGATTCAATTTGTCGTAGTTTGTCCTCTGACCAACACGAGTCTCCTCGATCAGGTGCCTCACCCGAGTGATCGGTGAAAATGCGGCATCCAACGGAATAATACCCACCTCGGGCTCGTGCTGATACTGCTCGGTCGCCGGTACATAACCACGACCATTCTCGACCGTCATCTCAACATGAAACGGCACGTCGTCCGTCATCGTCGCAATCACAAGATCGCGGTTGATTACCACTACCTGGTCGTCACAAATTACATCGGCCCCAGTCACCACGCCTCGAGTGTGCTTCTCAATTCGCAGCGTCTTACTGGAGGCACTGTGGTTCTTCACCACCAAAGACTTCAGGTTCAGGCAGATGTCAGTCACATCTTCGACCACACCAGGAATCGTCGTGAACTCATGCTGCACGCCCTGAATCCGCACACGAGTGATCGCGGACCCCTCGAGACTACTCAGCAAGATCCTGCGCAGCGAATTTCCGACGGTCGATCCAAAACCGCGCTCAAACGGCTCAGCTATGAACCGTCCGTACGTGGCAGTTCGAGTCTCCCGGTCAACAGCTACCCGACTGGGCAACTCAAGTCCACGCCAGCGAATCCTCATCTCATACCCCCAATTTTCAACTCGGCAACCTCAGTCCGCTCACACACGTCGACGCTTCGGCGGCCGACATCCGTTGTGAGGCAATGGCGTCACATCCTCAATAGATTTGATCGCCAAACCCGAAGCCTGAAGACCGGTAATCGCACTCTCGCGACCAGCCCCCGGCCCCTTGACCCGAACTTCAACTTCACGAACGCCTACCTTTGACGCCTTCTCAGCGACCGTCTCAGCAGCACGCTGTGCAGCGAAGGGTGTACTCTTGCGAGATCCCTTGAAGCCCACGGTACCCGCAGTGGCCCAGCAGATCACGTCGCCAGCCGCGTCAGTCATGGTCACGATCGTGTTGTTGAACGTCGCCTTGATGTAGGCAACACCCTTGTTCACATTACGACGGATTTTCTTCTTTTTTACCTTGGCCACAGTCAGATCTCACACAAAATTTTTCCAATGCACCTGAACCGCTAATATCACTTCAGGTCCTTCACGCCCTTCTTGCCGGCGACAGTCTTCTTCCGCCCTTTACGCGTCCGCGCGTTTGTTTTCGTACGCTGCCCTCGCACCGGCAAGCCCTTGCGGTGCCTCACGCCACGGTAGCACTGAATCTCACGCAGACGGCCGATTTCCTGCTGCACCTTACGACGCAACGGACCCTCGACCACGTAGTTCTTGTCGAGGTGATTCGTAATCCGAGCAACCTCGTCCTCCGACAACTCACCAGCCCGCACATGTGGGTCCACACCCAACTCATAGCAGATTTGCACCGCCAAATACGGGCCAATGCCGTACAAATAGCTCAACGATATGTACGTCGGCTTATTATTCGGGATGTCCACACCAAGCACACGAGGCATCGCAACAACTCCAAATTACTCGATGAAATCAGCCTTGACGCTGCTTGTGACGTGGGTTCGATGAGCAGATCACGAAAATCTTCCCGCGACGCCGCACAAGTTTACAGAAGTCACAAATACGCTTAACGCTGGAACGGACTTTCATCACTTCACCATCAGAAAAACGTTGTCAGGCTCAGGCCTAATTCTCAGAATCCAAAAGCCCTGGATAATTCCGCATCACAAGGTGCGAATCAATCTTCTGCACCAAATCCAAAGCCACTGAAACAATGATCAGCAACCCTGTCCCGCCAAAAAAGCTGGCGGTCACAAAGTCGTCCGTAATCGTATTCGAAATAATGGTGGGGATCACCGCGATCACAGCAAGGAACGCTGCCCCGACGTAGGTGATCCGTAACATAACCTGCTCAAGGTGAGCGGCTGTGCGACTTCCCGGCCGATATCCCGGGATGAAGCTGCCACTGTCCTTCAGATTCTCCGCCATGTCTTTCGGGTTGAACGTAATCGCCGTCCAGAAATAGCAAAAGAAGTAAATTAACAGGATGTAGGCACAACTGTACACGAAACCCTGCCCGGGTGCAAACAGGCTGCCCGTCCAATCCAACCACCGACCCACGCCGGTCTCCCCAAACACCCGACCAAGCTGTCCAAAAAGAAAGAATGGAATCATCAGCAAACTCGAAGCAAAGATGATCGGCATCACTCCGCTCTGATTCACACGCAATGGCAACCACTGACGGTTGCCGCCACTTACTCGCCGACCCCTCACGTGCTTCGCACTCTGAATCGGGATCCGCCGCTGCCCCTGCGTGATGAACACGACTACCGCAATCACC
Organism: Planctomycetota bacterium; assembly: GCA_039796955.1. Classification (GTDB taxonomy): domain Bacteria; phylum Planctomycetota; class Planctomycetia; order Planctomycetales; family Planctomycetaceae; genus SXXK01. The sequence continues at coordinate 40,885 of JBDKIW010000227.1, read as the reverse complement.
GCCACAAACACCACCATCATCACCAAAAGCCGCTCGATCCCAAACTCAGTGCCAATACCCACACCCTTCGTCCGGATACCCTCGACCCACTTCGTAACAATCGCGGGCATTCGAGCCAGAATACCTGCCATGATCAGCAGGCTGATACCGTTCCCAATGCCATATGCGTCAATCTGCTCGCCAATCCACATCAGGAACACCGTCCCTGCGGTCATCACCAACGTTCCAAACACAATCCAGTGCACACCGGTGTACTCCGGTAAAATACTACCCCCCTGCGAGTCTGCACCCCGCATAGCCCACAAAAGGGCGAAGCTCTGAAAGGCACACACGACGACAGTTGCGTAACGCGTGTACTCATTGATCCTCCGCCGCCCCGATTCACCCTCTTTCTGGAGTGCCTCAAGAGGTGGATAAACCGTCGCCAGTAGCTGGAACACAATGGATGCGGTAATGTAAGGCATGATCCCCAGACCAAACACTGAACCGCTCTGGAGCTCAGTCGCAGCAAACACCGAAACGACCTGCAGCAAGCCGCCGATGCCCTCTTTGCTCCCCGTCTTCGCATTGTTCATGACCTTCGCCACCTCGGCGTGATCAATAAACGGCAAAGTGATATGGAAGCCAAGCCTGTAAACTGCAAGCAAAACGATCGTCAACAGAATCTTGTTGCGCAGTTCAGGGATCCGAAATACGGTCAGCAGTTTGGAAAACATACCGCCCACACCCTCTCACAAACGCCCACCAATTCGCTTCCGATCCCTACACCAGGACCAAACTCACTCGGATACGCGTTCCACCGTACCGCCAGCAGCAACAATCTTCGCCTCTGCAGACGCGGAAAACCGATGGGCCACAACCTTCAGCGACACTGTCAGCTCGCCGTCGCCCAACACCTTGACTTCATCGAACCGAGTAGCGACGAGCCCTTTTGCAACCAACAACTCCGGTGTCACTTCTGAGCCAGACTCAAAGTTTTCACCCAGTAAACCCACGTTCACCACTGCAACCTCAGCAGCGAACTGGTTATTGCTGAACCCACGCTTCGCTACACGGCGAAACAGAGGCATCTGACCGCCCTGAAATCCCTGGCGAGTCGAAGATCCGGAGCGGCTGAAGAAACCCTTGTGCCCGCGACCGGATGTCTTACCATGACCAGAACCCACCCCGCGACCAATTCGCTTCCGCGGTTTACGTGGCTGAATACCAGTCTGAACGTCGTTCAAAATCACAGCGTCACCCCTCGCAATCGCTCAATCTGTTCCCGTGTCCGCAACTTCTTCAGGGCGTCAAACGTCGCCTTGACCAAATTCAGCGGATTCGTCGATCCATAAGCCTTCGTCAGAATGTCCGTAATGCCCGCCGCCTCAACAACCGACCTCACGCAGTCACCTGCGATTACGCCAGTACCAGGCTTAGCTGGCAGTAATAACACTTTGGACGACCGAAACTCTCCGATCACCTGATGAGGGATCGTCGTGCCGACAATCGGGACACTCATCTGGGACCGATTGCTCTGCTTCGTCGCCTTCTCAACAGCCTGCGGTACCTCAATGGCCTTACCATAACCGTATCCGGCCCGACCGTTGCCGTCGCCGGTGACCACGAGCGCCGCGAAACTGAATCGTCGCCCGCCCTTGACCACGCACGCACACCGACGAATCTGAACTACTTTTTCGCCAGAATCACCCTTAACTTCCGCTGTCGACACAGGCCACCCCGTCATTGCCAAAGAATCAGAAATTCAGCCCTGCTTCACGAGCAGCGTCCGCAAGCGCAGCGACCCGTCCGTGATACCGAAACGCGCCCCGGTCAAAAATGACTTCCACAATTCCCGCCGCCTTAGCCCGCTCGGCAATCAATCGCCCTACTTTGGCTGCCGCTTCGATGTCGCCACCAACACCGCCAGGCCCGGACAAAGTGCTGTCAACCGTATTGGCTGCCACCAATGTCCTGCCTGCCGCATCGTCGATGATCTGTGCATACATGTGCCGGTTGCTACGGAACACCGACAACCGCGGCCGTCCGTGCGCACTACGACTGACCCGGTTTCTCACACGAAACCGACGTCGCTCTTCCTGTTTTGCCATTCGGGAACGAATACTCATCGCTTACACCACACCGCAAAAGTTTACTTCGATCCAAACGCCTTACCAGCCTTACGCCGGACATGCTCGTCCTGATACTTGATCCCCTTGCCCTTGTAGGGCTCCGGCGGCCTCACCGCCCTCACCTCGGCTGCAAACTGGCCACATGCCTGCTTGTCACAGCTCTTGACAATTACATGAGTCGGGTCAGGCACCTCACATTTGGTACCAGCGGGAACTTCCAGTACCACTTTGTTCGCGAACCCAACCTGCAGCGTCAGTTTCGAGCCTGACAGACTGGCATTGTAACCCACACCAGTAATCTCAAGCTTTTTCTCAAATGGCTTCACCACGCCAGTCACCATATTGTGAATCAGGCTGCGAGTCAAACCGTGGAGCGCCTTGCTGGACCGCTTATCGTCCGGACGGGTCACATTGACAACAGCGCCGTCAACAGCCACACCCATCGTCGAATGCACACTCAGGTGCAACTCGCCCGCTGGGCCTTTTGCCGACACCCGACTGCCCTCAACCGTCACCTTAACCCCCGCGGGGACAGCAACGGGCTTTTTTCCAATTCGTGACATCTGACCAACACCTTATGTCCAGCGAAACCACCCTAACCCTACCACACCTGGCAAAGCAACTCGCCACCCACACCCTGCCGCCGAGCCTCTCGATTGCTGAGAACACCCTTCGAGGTCGACAGGATCGAAATCCCAGTCCCCTGACGCACGTCCTTCATGTCGCCGGCGCCCACATACACACGGCAGCCGGGCTTCGAAAGCCGTTCCACGTGCTGAATCACGTGCTCGCCATTCGGACCGTATTTCAGGTTGACTCGCAGGACCTTGTGACCCGCGTCGTCAAGAACCTCGTGGTCCCACACAAACCCTTCTCGCTGCAATGCTTCCACTACCGCGATCTTCAACTGCGAGCACGGCAGGTCGACAAACGGCCGCTCGACTCGCACACCATTCCGAATACGTGTCAGAAGGTCAGCAATTGGATCTGTCATCATAACGCACCCGCCCCTGTTCTTACCAACTGGCCTTCTTTACGCCCGGGATCAACCCATCGAGCGACAGATTTCGGAAACAGATTCTGCACACCTTGAACTTACGATACACGGCACGAGGACGCCCACACAACACACACCGATGCTCAATTCGACTGCTGAACTTCGGCGTCCGCTTGGCCTTCTCGATCTTCGCTTTGCTAGCCATCTCAATACCCTGCTCGTTGGAAAAACGCAATGAACTCAGCCATCTGCTCTGAAGGGCATCCCGAATGCCTTGAGCAATACACGCCCCTCTTCGTCTGATTTCGCAGTCGTGACGATCGTGATGTTCATGCCCTGCACCGCAGTGACGGTCTCGGGGTCGATTTCCGGAAACACCACCTGCTCGCTCAAGCCGCAGTTGTAGTTGCCGTGACCGTCGAATCCCTTTGCGCTGACACCACGAAAGTCGCGCACTCGCGGCAAGGCAAGCGTGATCAGCCGATCGAGGAAATCATACATCCGACGACCACGCAAGGTGACACGACAGCCAATCGGCTGACCTTCACGCAGCCGAAAACCGGAGACGGACTTCTTGGCCCGGCAAATCTGCGCCTTCTGGCCAGACAACTGCGTCAGGTGCTCGGCAGCCTGATCGAGCTTCTTGCGGTCCTCGACAGCCTTACCGACGCCCATGCTCACGACAATCTTGTCGAGCCGTGGCAGCGAGTGGATGTTCGTGCGCCCCAGTGCTGCCTGAAGCTCACTCACAATCCTGCCTCTGTACTCTTCCATCAAACGAGTCATGACCAATCCACCCCTGTCTCAGACAACTTCGCTCGCCAGCGACACAATCTTCATGAACTTACGGTCTCGCAATTCACGAGCCACCGCTCCGAAAATACGAGTCCCCTTGGGATTCCCATCATTGTCGACGATGACGATCGCGTTCCGATCGAAGCGGACGTACGATCCGTCAGGGCGACGGGCCGACTTCTTCACTCGTACAACAACACCCTTGACCACCGAACCAGCCTTGATTGCACTGCCCGCAAGGCTCTTCTGCACGCTGACCACCACGATGTCACCAAGGCTGGCGTAACGCCGCCTGGTGCCACCGAGCACCTTAATGCAACGAGCAGACTTTGCTCCCGAATTGTCCGCGACATCGAGCAGCGTTTGCATCTGTATCATCTGAGCACCCTAAACAAAGCTTTTCCCAGCGGTCAACCGGCAGAACCTGAAACTTCCGTGGACACCACTCGAACCAGTTTCCACCGTTTCAATCGTGAGGTCGGTGGTGCTTCCTCAATCTCGACCACATCCCCCTTGCGAGCGACGTTCGACTCGTCATGCACGTGGCACACAGTACGTCCACGGATGATCTTCCCGTATTTGGCATGCTTCATCTTGCGGTCGATCTCGACGCGCACAGTCTTTGCCAAGCCAGCACTTGCCACCGTTCCAATCAATGTCTTCTTCATACCCTGCGAAACCTTCAGTGCCCGAACAAAACAAAACCAGCCAAACTAGGATTGCTCACGCTCACGCCGAACCGTCAGGATCTGCGCAATCCTACGTCGCAGCTTCTTCGCGTTCGTCGGCACATCGTTACGCTCAGTCGCGGCCTGAAGACGCAACCGAAACAACGACTCCTGAGCCCCGCGGAGCTCATGATCCAACTGCTCGCTGGACAATTCACGAATTGACGATGCTTTGGACATCCACTACCTCAACTCTCAGATCTCTGGCCGACGGCCGACAAGCCTCACCCGAATTGGCAACTTGTGTGCGACACGGCTGAAACAACTCTTCGCGGTGTCCTGACTGACGCCGCCCAACTCAAACAGAACCGTGCCAGGCTTAACGACAGCCACCCACCGGTCCGGTTCGCCCTTACCCTTACCCATTCGCGTTTCCAGCGGTCGCGCCGTGACAGGCTTCTGCGGAAAAATGCGAATGAAAACTTTCCCTTCACCACGGACATATTGGTTTGCGGCGATGCGGCATGCTTCGATTGTCTGGCCCGTAACGTGCCCAGCATCCAACGACTGCAATGCCCACTCTCCGAACACAACGGTGTTTCCACGCGTCGCGTTACCTTTTATACGTCCTCTTTGGCTTTTTCGATGCTTGACCCGCTTTGGCATTAGAGCCATCTGCAGACTCCTCGGTTGAATAGTCGCCCAAATCGATCCACACTTTTACACCAATAATACCCATCGCAGTCTTCGATTGGGCAAACCCATACTCGATGTGCCTTCGCAATGTGGAGAGAGGAATCGAGCCGCGACTCGCCTTCTCAGTCCGGGACATCTCAGCACCGCCAAGACGACCAGACATCTGAATCTTCACTCCCTCAACACCCGAGCTCATCACCTCGTCGAGCGTTTTCTTGATCGCCCTGCGGAAGCTGCCTCGCTTCTCAAGTTGCTGAGCGATCTTGAGCGCCACAAGGTTGGCATTCCGGTTCGGATTCGCGATCTCAATGATCTTAACATCCATCCGTCTGCCCGTCAGGTCCTCGAGCTCAGCCTTCAGCTTGTCGATCTCCTGACCCTTCCGCCCGATGATCACCCCGGGTCGGGCCGTATGCATGTGCACCACTACCTGATCACGCGTTCGCTCAATCTCAACGCGAGCGATCTCCGCGAAGGCATACTTCGTGGCTACGAAGTGCCTGATCTTGTGGTCCTCAAGGAGTAAATCCCCGAACTCCCGCTTCGGCGCGTACCAGCGACTGCGCCATGTCTCCATGACGCCGATTCTGAACCCTGTTGGCCGTACCTTCTGACCCATTGCTAGTCCTCAAACTCGCAGATTGAAACCTATCCCAACTCGGGTGCGTCGACTGACACATGAATGTGTGCGGTGCGTCGACGAATCAAATTCGCCATCCCTCGAGCTCTCGCGTGCACTCGCTTGAACATCGGGCCGCCATCCACCCGCGCCTCGGAAATCTTCAGGCGGTCTGGATTACGAACACCACGATCCTCTGCATTAGCGATCGCACTACGCAGCACTTTTTCAAGAAACCGCGCCCCACGGTTCGGCTCATACGCGAGCGCGTTGAGCCCCTGTCGGGCGGTCTTTCCACGAATCAAGTCCGCAAACGGCCGCACCTTCGTCGCCGAAATGCGAGCATACTGATGAGTAGCACTGACTGCGCCCATGATTACTTCTTACCCTTTGAACCGTGGCCACGAAAAGTACGAGTCGCAGAGAACTCTCCCAACTTGTGACCTACCATGTCCTCTGTTACGTACACACTGATGTGGGCCCTTCCGTTATGAACCAGGAAGGTATGCCCAACGAATTCCGGAGAAATTGTGCAACGACGTGCCCACGTTTTCACCGGTTCCTTGCGTCCGGACTCGTTCAACTTCTCAACCTTCTCGAGAAGTCGTGGGTCAACAAAAGGACCCTTCTTAAGCGAGCGACCCATCTAAAACCCTTCCCGAATCCAAACTTACAGTTTCACTTCGCCGTAGCGTACAGAAATTCGACGGCGAATGATCGCCTTCCCTGATGCTTTTTTCCGATTTCTCGTCCGACCACCCTTGGAGAGCAAACCCTTGGGCGAACAGGGATGACGCCCCCCGGAGTTTCGACCTTCACCACCACCCATCGGGTGAGCGACAGGATTCATCGCTGTTCCGCGAACCCTCGGCCGAATTCCCTTCCAACGATTTCGTCCGGCTTTCCCAATCACAACGCTGCTGTGCTCGGAGTTACCCACCACGCCGATTGTCGCGCGGCAGGTGCTGGGAACTCGCCGTACTTCGCCGCTTGGCAAGGTGATCTGAGCCCAACGCCCATCTCGGGCGTTCAACGTGGCCCCCATCCCCGCGCTTCTGCACAACTGACCGCCGCGGCCCGGTTGCATCTCAATGTTGTGTACCATCGTACCCAGCGGCACGGCGCTCAGCGGCATGCAATTACCAACATTCGGCTCGATGCCGAGGCCACTCTCGACAGCCGCACCAGCCTTGAGCCCTTCAGCAGCTATGATGTAGCGCTTCTCGCCGTCAGCATACTCCACCAGGGCAATCCGGCAGCTCCGGTTGGGATCGTACTCAATGTGCGTAACAGTCCCAACAACGCCGTCTTTATCCCGCTTGAAGTCGATGATACGATACAGACGCTTGTGCCCGCCACCTCGGTGCTTAGCCGTAATCTTCCCCTGATTATTGCGCCCGCCTTTTTTCTTATAGCGGACCACAAGTTCTTTCTCCGGCCGCTTGCGGCGGTCGGTGATCTCAGAAAAATCACTGACAGACGCGCCACGTCGCCCGGGTGTCACTGGCTTGTAAAATCGAAGTCCCATAAATCGTTTCCGCTCAAACTTGTCTTCGCCGGCTCAGGTCCCCGCCACGGTCATCTTAAAAGAACGCAATCCGATCGTCCGCATGCAACTTGACGATCGCCTTCTTCCAGTTTCTCGTACGACCGGCGAAAAACTTGTGCCTTCGTGGCTTGCCCACGCGAGTCTGCGTTCGCACAGCCTCCACCCGCACACTGAACAGCTTTTCAACGGCCAGCTTAATGTCCGTCTTTGTCGCCAAAGGATGCACTTCGAACGAATACGAGTTCAGAGCTTCGCTCAGAAACGCACCCTTCTCAGTCACCAACGGCTTCCGAATCACTTGATGCGGATCAACCTCTACACCTGACTCTGCTACCCTGCTCATAGATCACCAAACTACGCTTGACGCCCAAGGATGCGATTCATTTCACCCACAGTGATTACCAAATGCCGCTGACGCAAAAGCGCAAAGGCGTTCAGGTCTGACCCCGGCAACACCATCACACCCTCGATATTCCGAGCGGATCGCCATACGTTCTGATCCACGCCCTCAGTGGCGAGCAAAACCGTCTTTCCACTGAGACCACAGGATTTGAGGAACGATGCGACAACGCGTGTGCGGATCTGAGGACACTCCCATTTCTGCAGCACAACCGCCTGAGAATCCTCAAACTTGCTCAACAACGCCATCCGCATGGCCTTGCGGACTGCCTTGCGGGGCATCCGGTAGTAGAAATCACGCGGAGTCTTTGCAAATGCACGGCCACCGCCACGACGGATCGGGCTACGAATCGGACCCATACGAGCCCTTCCAGTGCCCTTCTGCTTGAACAACTTGCGAGTGCTACCCGCCACCATGCCACGCGACTTGTTCTGCACCTCACCAACTCGACGGTTGGCGCGATACATCACGACGGCGTCATGGAGAAGCTGCTTGCAAATACTATCAGCAATCTCTGCAGGCTCGAACGTAAAAACGCCGCATTCGCTGCCCGACATGTCCCGAATTGGTACAGAAATCATTGAAACACCAACCGTTTAATCAGTTTTTTACAGACCGACGGATCACAACGAACGAGCCACTTGGCCCCGGGACTGCACCACGGACCAATACCACATTGGATTCACCATCAAGCCGAACAACCTTCAGGTTGCGAGATGTAACCTGCTCACAACCATAATGGCCCGGCATCCGAGTCCCCGGCAGAACCCGCGAGGGATCCGCACTGGCGCCAATAGAACCCGGCTTGCGATGAACACGCTTGGCACCATGACTCGCTGGCTGGCCGCTGAAGTTGTGCCTTCTCATGGCACCAGAGAAGCCGCGACCACGCGTCACACCAATTACATCAACCCACTGAACACCCTCAAGGGATGCAGGGCCAAGCTGCTGCCCGACCGTGTAACCATGCCCCGCCGGAACACGGAATTCCCGGATCCACTGTTTTGGCTCACATTCTGCCTTGGGCACAGCAGCCCCGGCCGCCTTACCACGCTGACGACGACCATTCAGAGCCGCCACGTGGCCACGCTCAGCTCGAGATGCCTTGCCACGCGGTCGATCACCGAAGCCCAACTGCACAGCGTCGTAGCCGTCACGCTCCTGAGTCCGAACCTGCAACACAACGCAAGGCCCAGCCTCGATCAATGTCACAGGAACAATGACCCCATCGGAATCATAGACCTGAGTCATGCCAATTTTTTTACCAAGGAGCCCAACAGACATAGCCCGCACCTGCGCGCAAAACGAAAGAGAAAGCAAAAACGCCCCGCAGCCAACCAGTATCAAGAACGATCCTGCACAACTCAGGCCGTGGCTGTCGCCTTAATCTTGATATCCACCCCCGCAGGCAACGAAAGCTTATTCAGAGCATCCACCGTCTTTCCAGTGGGCTGAATAATGTCGATGAGCCGCTTGTGCGTCCGAATCTCGAACTGCTCCCGCGACTTCTTATCGATGTGAGGGCTCCGAAGAACCGTGTATCGCTCTATACGAGTCGGCAACGGCACAGGACCATGGACAATCGCCCCGGTTCTCTTTGCAGTGTCCACAATTTCAGCCGCCGACTGATCCAATACAGAGTGGTCGTAAGCTTCCATCCGTATCCGGATGCATTCTTCACCAGCGCCAGCCACCGCAAGTCACCTTGAGCTAAGATATTGTGAGTAGACAACGACCCCAACTGAGGGGAATCGCGGATTTTAATGAGTCCCGGTGTTTATGTCAACCAGAGTCGACCGAGAAATCATCTCTTTCGTCAGATCAGGCGGGAAACTTCAGCTAACTCATGCGTTCTGCTACTGATGGAGGAGCAATTTCGTACCGGCAGGGTTCCATGGAGTATGAGGCTCGCCCCTGCGACAGACTCCTGACCTGATTGGAATACCCAAACATTTCCACCAGTGGGACCTCGCACTGCAGTACACACAGATCCCCACGGCGGTCCGAATTCACAATCATCGCCCGACGCGAGTTCAAGTCGGATTGAATATTTCCGAGAAAATCTTCAGGGGTCGTGACCTCAAGCAGCATCACTGGTTCCAGAATCGCCATCTGACCCTCAGTGCGGACCTTCCGAAATGCCTCGGCGGCCGCCATCCGGATTGCCACTTCCGAACTCTCACCCTCACGGAAGCTGACACCGGTGATCGTCAAGCCCAGTGCCATAATGGGGTGTCCATAGACACCGCCGGCCTCAGCTTCCTTTTGAACCGATTCCAGCAGAATCTGCAGCATCTGCTTCGGCATGGCGTCCGGGCCAATCGTGTGATCTACCACAATCCCCGCACTCAAATCCGGCAGTTCCCGGGCAGTCAGCGTCAACCCAAACCCAATCCCCCCAGACGGCAACTGGCGGGCGAATTGCTCATCCACCTGAATCTGACCGAGCAGCTTCTCACGGTAGCTGACACGGGGCTTGTGAAACCGCACTTTGAGGTTAAAGTCGCGCTGCATCCGGTTACGGATGATTTCCAGGTGCAGTTCACCCATGCCCCCGATAATCGTTTGACCCGTTTCCGAGTTAGCCTTGACCCGGAATGTGGGGTCCTGCTTTTCCAAACGCCGGAGTGTGTCTTCCAGTTTCTTACGGTCGGAACTCGATTCCGGCTCAATCGCCATCGAGATCACGGTCTCCGGGAATGTGATCGATTCCAGTGCCACAGGCGACTGAGGATCGCAGAGAGTGTCCCCGGTCGCTGAATCACGGGGCCCAACAATCCCACAAATATCTCCCGCTTCTACGGTTTCCACTTTCTCACGAGAATCCGATTGGATGTGCCATAACTGGGTGACCATTTCCTTCTTGCCAAGTCGTGGGTTCAGCAATTTGGAGTTCCCCGTCAGCACGCCCGAATACACTCTGGCGAAATACAGGTCTCCGTGCTGTTCAGCCTGCACCTTGAAAATCAGTGCACAAACAGGCTCTTTGGCCGACGCCCCTCGCTGCACCAGTGTGCCCTCCTGCTTTCCCGACGGCACTGTCCCCTCAACAGGAGGACGATCCACCGGGCTCGGCAGATACTCCATGACCGCGTCCAACACCGGCTGAACGCCAATGTAGTCAAGAGAAGCTCCGCACAGCACCGCCTGGATTTCCCCGGCCAGCGTTGCTCGCCGCACAGCCCGATAAACAATCCCCGCAGGTACCGGTGTTGCCTCCATGCAGGCAACCATCAGCTCCTCATCGTAAAGCGAAAGGGCATCAAGCATTTCCCCTCGCCAAAGCTCGGCGTCGTCGCGGTACTGCTCCGGGATTTCCACGGCATCAAAACGCTCGCCTCGAGTTGCCGGATCCCAGTACAGCGCCTGCATGGTGATCAGGTCGATTACCCCACGAAACCCATCCGCATTTGTCGACGGACCAGACCCAATCGGAATCTGCAGTGGTACGGGCCTCGCCTTCAGGCGGTCGCGAATCTGGTTCAGAACCCGGTCAAACCCCGCCCCAATCCGATCCATCTTATTGATGAAGCACATCCGAGGAACACGGTATCGATTCGCCTGCCGCCACACTGTCTCGCTCTGGGCTTCCACACCCTCCACCGCACTGAAGATCACCACTGCCCCGTCCAACACTCGCAAACTTCGTTCGACCTCAGCGGTAAAGTCAACGTGCCCCGGAGTGTCAATGATGTTGATTGTGGTGCCCTTCCACTGACACGTCACCGCCGCCGAGTAGATGGTGATCCCGCGCTGCGCCTCCTCGGGATCAAAGTCCGTCTGGGTCGTGCCGTCATCCACGTTGCCCATCCGATGGGAGGCACCCGCGTAGTACAGAATCCGCTCTGTCGTTGTCGTCTTTCCCGCATCAATATGAGCAATGATGCCGATGTTCCGAATCGTCTCAATTGAACGAGCCATGACTACCACCGAGCCAAAAATGCATCTCACTGATTAAAAAAAAACGCCAAACAAACCCCAAAAGGGCCGTTTGGCGTCCTGATGATCACCACACAACGTGCTACCACGCAAAGTGCGAGAATGCCTTGTTGGCGTCCGCCATCCTGTGCACGTTTTCCCGCTTGTTCATCGCAGCACCTTCCCGACGGAAAGCAGCCAGGAACTCCTCAGCCAGAGACTTGTCCACCGGACGCCCCTTGCGACCACGAACAGCCTCCAGAATCCAACGAATTGATAGCGCCTGCTGACGACGCGGATTCACAGGCGTCGGCACCTGGTAGGTCGCACCGCCCACTCGCTTGGAACGAACCTCGATCGCAGGCTTCACGTTGTCCACTGCCGAAACGAACACATTCAATGGATCTTCGTTCGGCAACTGCTTCTTTACGATGTCCATGGCACGATAGAACGCACCCATCGCCACACTCTTCTTACCATCGTACATCAGGCAGTTGATGAACTTGGAGACAAGAATGCTGTTAAACCGGGTATCCGGCTTTAACTGATCCTGACTGGCCGTAAACTTCTTAACCATCTCACGTGACTCTCAAACACGAAACCTGACTTCAAACAGACACGCCAGCTGACACCACCGGCCGGCCCAACCTACTTTTTCTTCTTGCCGGCCGCAGCAGCAGCGGCAGCGCCACCCTTGGGACGCTTTGCACCGTAGCAGCTGCGAGCCTGCTTACGATCCGAAACCCCAAGCGTATCAAGAACGCCACGAATAATCTTGTAACGCACCCCGGGAAGGTCGCGAACACGACCACCACGCACAAGCACAATCGAGTGCTCCTGCAGGTTGTGCCCTTCACCAGGAATGTATGCCGTGATTTCTTTGCTGTTGGAGAGACGTACTCTCGCAACCTTTCGCAACGCCGAGTTCGGCTTCTTCGGAGTCACCGTCTTCACCTGCAAACAGACACCACGCTTCTGAGGACATCCCTCCAGAACCGGTGACTTCGACTTCGAAGACTGCTGTTTCCGTGGCTTCCGAATGAGTTGATTTATCGTGGGCATAAGTCGCCAAAACGCAAAATTCAGAAAAACAAGATACTTTTGGCGGTATCGACCGCAAAAAGGGGAAACAGGTGAGTGTAACCTTGTTTCCGATGATCGTCAACCTTTCACTCGGCCGTTCATCGTATTGCCGGAGAATCCAACTTCCCTCATCCGGCTCAATTCCTGCATTCCTCGCCGAAATCGCCCCTAAAAAGCAGCCCCGCGAGGAATTCAGGCCGTTACATCGGATCATCCGGAGTGAGGTCCGCCAAAGACGGTGCCGCCGGACGATCCGGATCGACGCGTCTCGCCTGCAATTCGCCAGACCCCATCATGTCCTTCCGCGCTGCTGCGATTCGAGCTTTCTGCTCTTCCTGTTCACGCAACGCAGAATCGTGAATTCGTACCTGTGCGTCCTGATGCAGGTGGAACCCTGTACCGGCCGGAATCAGATGCCCGAGGATCACGTTTTCCTTCAAACCAACCAGACTGTCGACCTTGCCCCCCAGCGCCGCTTCCGTCAGCACCTTCGTGGTCTCCTGGAAACTCGCCGCGGAAATAAAACTCTCGCTGGACACCGCCGCCTTGGTAATCCCCAGTAACTGAGGACTTGCTTTGGCCCTTCGCAGCGACGTGTACTTAATCGGTCGGCTCAATTCCCGGTTCACTTCCTCGATATCAGTCAACAAGACTTTGTCACCGATTTCGAAGTCTGACCCACCCGGATCAGTGATCCGACCCTTCGATTCAAGTCCGTCATTGATCTTCTTCAACTCAAACTTGTCGACCAACAGGCCCGGCAGCAGATCCGTGTCTCCAACACTGTCCACCCGGACCTTGCGAAGCATTTGAGACACGACAATCTCAATATGCTTGTCGTCAATTTCAACTCGCTGAGCCCGATAGACGTTCTGGATCTCATGCAACAGATATTGCTGAACTTCTTCCGGCCCGCTGACGCGAAGAATGTCCTGAGGCACGAGGGGTCCTCGCACCAGAGCATCTCCGGCTTTGACATGGTCTCCGGAATGGACCTGCAGGTCCTTACCGTGAGGAATCACGTGCTCAACCTCAGAGCCATCAGCACCTTTCACAATCACAATTCGCTTGCCGCGTTTTTTCTCCGCCGGCAACTCGACTTCGCCATCAATCTCGGCGACAACCGCGGGGTCCTTCGGTTTACGGGCTTCAAACAGCTCCGTAACCCGTGGAAGACCTCCAGTAATGTCCTGAGTACCAGTTGACTCACGAGGTGTCTTGGCAACTACGGCACCAGCAGAGACCTGCCCGCCGTCCTCAACTTCGATACTCGCACCTTCCGGCAGGTAGTAGAAGTCCAGAATTCTTCCGCTGCCGTCCTCCACGACTACCTGCGGATGCAGCCCCGACTTGTGCTCGATCACAGTACGACGCATCGTACCCGATCCCTCACGTTCCACACGGATCGACTGCCCCTCAACGCAGTCTTCCAGCCGAACACGACCGCCCATCTGAGCAATAATCGGAATGGCGTGCGGATCCCAGTTGCAAAGTACGTCGCCAGGCTTCACCACCTGGTTTTCCGCGACCTGCAACACGGCACCGTTAGGAAGTCGCTGTGTTTCAACCTCCCGACCGCGATCGTCCACAATTGCGATCTCACCATTCCGACCAAGAACAACCTGTCGGCCTTCCGCGTTAATTACACTGCGAATTCGTGTGAATCGAACCTGACCACCACGCTTCGCAATCAGTTCGCTCTCTTCCACAGCGGTCGTTCCGACACCACCCATGTGGAAGGTTCGCATGGTCAACTGCGTTCCAGGTTCCCCGATACTCTGAGCCGCAATGATGCCAACCGCCAGGCCCAACTCAACCAGGTCGCCAGTGGAAAGATCCATGCCATAGCACAGCTGGCACAAGCCAAGAGGCGCCTCGCAGGTCATAGGACTACGCACCTGAATGCGTTCCAGACCCATCTCTTCGATCTTACGCGCCCGCTCCACAGTGATCATCTCACCTTCACGGACGATTGCCTCTTCCGTGATCAGGTTGACGATGTTCGTGCGACTGACACGACCGCGGATCGCATCCGCAAGACTGACTTCCACCTTCTCGCCACGGTAGACCACGCCGCGAGTAATCCCTTTCGTTGTGCCGCAGTCATTGCACGTCACAACCATGTTCTGGCAAATATCAGCCAGCTTACGCGTCAAATAACCGCTGTCCGCCGTTTTCAACGCAGTGTCGGCCAAACCCTTTCGAGCGCCGTGCGTCGAACTGAAGTACTCCAGTACCGACAATCCTTCACGGAAGTTGGATTTGATCGGCGTTTCGATAATCTCGCCGCTCGGCTTGGCCATCAGCCCGCGCATCCCGGCCAACTGCTGGATCTGTCCCACGCCCCCTCGGGCACCAGACTGCGCCATCAGATAAATCGGGTTGACATAAGCCCCACCATGCCGAACGTCGTCTTTCAGCCGCTCCATCATCGATTTGGTAATCGACTCACGAGCATGAGTCCACGTTTCCAGAACTTTGTTGTAACGCTCAAGGTTCGTAATCACCCCACGTTCAAACAACTTCATCAGTCGCAGAACCGCCTTTTCCGATTCCGCGATTTCCTTATCCTTGTTTGGTGCTGTGCACAAGTCGCTGACACCGAACGACAGACCACTCTCCGTCGAAGTCCGGAAACCAAGGCTCTTCATGCGATCAAGCAGCTCAATGGTCTCTCTACGGCCCAATTCGAGGTAACAGTCAGAAATTACGCGGGCCAGATCTTTGCTGCCAAGTGTCTGGTTGTAAAACGCCATCTTCTTAGGAAGAACGTCGTTGAAAAACACTCGACCGGGTGATGTCTCAACAAGCCCACCAGATCGAAACTTCTCAGCATCCTCACCCTTCACGCGCTTGCCGCGCGGAAGCCGCAACCGAATGGTTGCGTGGCGGTTGACTTTCCCCTGCTGGAAGGCCATGAAGACCTCTTCAACAGACGCAAAAATCATCCCGTGACCCGGACGGTCAGGCTTCTTCACCGTCTGGTAGAAGCAACCCATCACGATGTCCTGCGAGGCGCTGATAATCGGGGCGCCGTTGGCCGGGCTGAAAATGTTATGAGTAGACATCATCAGAGTCGTGGCCTCAACCTGGGCCTCCATCGACAACGGAAGATGCACAGCCATCTGGTCACCGTCAAAGTCCGCATTGAACCCTTTACACACCAGCGGATGCAGACGGATGGCATTACCTTCCACCAATACAGGCTCAAACGCCTGAATGCCGATTCGATGCAACGTCGGTGCACGATTCAGCAGCACCGGATGATTGCGAATCACCTCGTCAAGGATGTCCCACACGTCCTCATCCCGACGCTCCAGCATTCGCTTCGCACTCTTGATCGTGTCTGCATGCCCCAGGTCCTTCAACCGTCGAATAACGAACGGCTGGAACAACTCGAGCGCAATCTTCTTGGGCAGACCACACTGGTGCAGCTTCAGGTCCGGACCAACCACAATCACGCTTCGTGCAGAATAGTCGACTCGCTTGCCGAGCAGATTCTCACGAAACCGCCCCTGCTTCCCTTTGATCATGTCCGTCAGGGACTTCAGGGGGCGGTTAGATGAACCCAGAACAGGACGCTTGCAGCGATTGTTGTCAAACAACGCATCCACAGACTGCTGAAGCATTCGCTTTTCGTTGCGAACAATCACTTCCGGCGCGTTCAGGTCTACCAGTTTCTTCAGACGGTTATTCCGATTGATAATCCGTCGATAGAGGTCGTTCAGGTCGCTTGTTGCAAAGTTTCCGGAGTCCAAAAGCACCAGTGGACGAAGATCCGGAGGAATTACCGGGATCACATCCAACACCATCCACTCCGGACGATTCGCGCTGTCGCGCAGAGCTTCCACGATCTTGAGCCGCTTGATCAGGTCCTTGCTCCTGGACTGACTGGCCTTCCCGAGCTCGCCACGCAACTCACCAGACAACTCCACCAAACGCATCGAGGCCAGAAGCTTCTTGATCGCCTCGGCACCCATACCAATTTCGAAGTTTCCGTCACCATAGTCACGACGCGCCTGACGTGCCTCCTCCTCCGTCAGCATCTGGCATTGCTTCAGCGGAGTCTCGCCCGGGTCAATGACGACATAATCCTGGAAGTAAATCACCTTCTCGAGGGAGGTGGTCTTCATGTTGAGCAACGCACCCAGCCTGCTGGGCATCGACTTGAAGAACCAAATGTGCACAACTGGCGCAGCCAGCTCAATGTGCCCCATCCGCTTTCGACGAACGCGGCTATGTGTCACCTTGACACCACAGCGGTCACAGATCATTCCTTTGTACTTCATCCCGCGGTATTTGCCGCACGCACATTCCCAGTCCTTCTCAGGGCCAAAAATACGCTCGCAAAACAATCCATCCCGCTCAGGACGATACGTACGGTAGTTAATCGTCTCCGGCTTCTTAACTTCACCGAATGACCAACTGCGAATGTCATGAGGACTCGCGAGGCTGATTTTTACCGCTGCGTAGTCGTTTACTCGATCGAATGTGCCTTCACTGACGCTCACGCGTGACTCTCCTCAATACCCGAGGTCTATTGATCTCAATTGACGCGCTGTCCCGAATCCAACAGCCCAACGTCTCAGCACCCGCTCAACCATCTCACACGCCGCAACTGACCCCGTCAGTTGACAGCTTTTTCCAACTGCAGGTTGAGACACAACCCACGGATCTCGTTGTTCAGTACATCAAAGCTGGCCGGAGTCCCCGCCTCAAGGGTGTTCTCACCCTTGACCATGCTCTCGTAAATCTTCGTTCGCCCTTCCACATCGTCGCTCTTGACCGTCAGCAACTCCTGCAGGATGTAAGCCGCACCATACGCCTCAAGGGCCCAGACTTCCATTTCCCCGAATCGCTGACCGCCAAACCGCGCCTTCCCGCCCAACGGTTGCTGAGTAATGAGCGAGTAAGGTCCGGTCGCTCGAGCGTGCACCTTGTCATCCACGAGGTGGTGCAGCTTCAGCATGTAGATGTAACCAACAGTCGTCTCCTGCTCCAGCCGCTCTCCCGTGCGACCATCATGCAGGTGCGCCTTGCCGTCTTCAGGAAGCCCCGCCTCACGCAACGCCACACGCACATCTTCTTCTGTCGCACCATCAAACACCGGACACACCGCTCGGTAGCCAAGCTTTCCAGCAGCCCATCCAAGGTGCGTCTCCAGAATCTGGCCGACGTTCATGCGGCTTGGTACCCCCAGTGGATTGAGAATAATGTCGACTGGTGTCCCATCCGCGAGAAAAGGCATGTCCTCAATCGGCAGTACTTTTGAGATCACCCCTTTGTTCCCGTGACGACCAGCCATCTTGTCACCGACGGAAATCTGCCGTTTGGAGGCGACGTAGACCTTAACCATCTGCAGCACGCCACTGGGCAATTCATCGCCCCGCTTCATACTGTTCGATCTGTGATCCTCACGATCAATCACGTCTTCAACAAGCCCCCAACTGTCTCGCATCACCTTTCGAGCGGCGGCCTTCTTCTGAGGACTCCGGATGTCCATCTCCTCAAAGTGAATCGGGAATCGCCTCGCGTAGTCGGCCACCGCCTTCACGTCATCCGACTTCGCAAGAGCCCGACCGTCGTCGTCCGCAACGGGCTGCTCAAGTACCGCTTCCAACTCCACAAGGAAGGTGTTGAAGGCGGCAGCAATAGCCGTCTCTGCCTCCTTCTCCACCCGCTTCAACTCGTCCTCAAACTTCTTCCTCTCGATCTCCGACAAGCTCATCCGTCGGGAGAATCTCTCGGTATGAATCACGATGCCGCTCACGCCACTGGGCACTTCAAGGCTCTCGTTCTTCACGTCCTCGCCAGCGCGACCAAAGATCGCATGCAACAACTTCTCTTCGGGCGTCAACTCTGACTTGGCTTTCGGAGACACTTTGCCCACAAGGATGTCCCCGGGGTTCACTCTCGTACCGACCTTCACGATCCCGGACTCGTCCAGATGACGCAGTGCCTTCTCGCTGACATTTGGAATGTCGCGTGTGAACTCCTCACGACCCAACTTCGTCTCTCGGATCTCAACGTCAAACTCGTCGAGGTGAATCGAGGTGTAAACGTCCTCTTTCACCAGACGCTCGCTGAGAATGATGGCGTCCTCGAAGTTGTAACCCTCCCACGACATAAACGCCACCAGCACGTTGCGCCCAAGCGCCAGCGAACCATTCCGAGTCGCCGCGCTATCACACAGCACCTGACCGGGCTTTACCCGATCGCCAACACGCACGATCGGCTTCTGGTTGAGGCAGGTCCGCTCATTCAGTCGCACAAACTTACGCAACGGATACCTCCGGCCATCCAACTCGATGACCGTCGCATCCACGTAGGTTACCTTCGCTGATTTCTCAGCACGCAGAACCATACCGGAGTTCTGTGCGACGAACGGTTCCATGCCGGTCCCCACAACAGGTCGCTCGGCAATCAACAACGGCACCGCCTGCCGTTGCATGTTCGAACCCATCAACGCTCGGTTGGCGTCGTCATGCTCAAGGAAGGGAATTAACCCGGCCGATACCCCGACCATCTGGCACGGAGCAACGTCGATATACTGCACCTCAGATTTGTCAATCCACACCACATCGCTCTTGTTCCGGGCAAGGACGCGATCTTCAGCAATCTGCCCATCCACAACAAGCGTGTCAGCCGGACAAACGAAACCCGACGCCTCCTCGTCAGCACGCAACCAAACCACCTCGTCGGTCACACGCGAGTCCCTGACGACCCGGTAGGGCGAAATCAGAAAACCGTAGTCATCAACACGCGAGAAAATACTCAGGCTTGAAATCAGCCCGATGTTCGTTCCTTCCGGCGTCTCCACCGGACAAATACGTCCATAGTGGGAAATGTGCACGTCACGAACCTCAAACCCAGCGCGCTTCCGGTTCAAACCGCCGGGACCCAGCGCACTCAAGCGACGCTCGTGCGTCAGCATTGACAACGGATTTGTCTGGTCAACGACCTGCGACAGTTCGCTACGTCCATAGAAATAATCAATCGCAGCAGAAACGCTCTTTGGATTGATCAGCGTCCGCGGAGTCATATTCTCCACTTCTTTAACGCTCATCCGCTCCTGCACCGTGCGGCGAAGCTTCAGAAACCCTTTACGGATCTCATCAGCCGCCAGCTCATCAATCGTTCGCAGCCGGCGGTTTCCAAGATTGTCGATGTCGTCAATCTGCGCAGAATCGTCCCCACCGCGAAGCCGCACAATGTATTTCATCGAATTGATGTAGTCCACCGGGTTCAGCGTCATCTCATCATCAGAGACAGTCTGCTGAAACTTCCGGTTAATCCGGAACCGCCCGACACGGCCAAGTCGATACCGGTTGACATCAAAGAACTTCTCACGAAACAGGTCCGTCGCCTTATCGAGATTCGGTGGGTTACCCGGTCGCAATCGCTGGTAGATCTTCAGCAACGCCTCTTCATGCGTTGACGTGCCGTCCTCAGCGAGGGTCTTCAGAATCAGTGGATCCCGGACATCCGCGGCTGCAATAACCTCTATCGCCTTCAACCCAGCGCCAATCAACTCCTCCGCAATTGCCTCGGTAATCTCGCTGCCGGCATCCACGACGATCTCGCCAGCCCGGTCGTGCTTCTCCGGGAATACAACGTCATCGACCGAGTAGCAGCCTTCCAGATCCGCTGCGGTCGCCTTGCCACCCAGCTTCACGACCGTTGTCTGGTAGAACAAACGGATGATCTCGGCGTCTGTCGAGTGCTCGCGAGACATTGCTCGCAACAGCGTTAACGCAGAGAATTTCCCGCTCTGATCGATACGCACGCCAATTGCATCACGCTTGCTCACCAGCAGCTCAATCCAACTGCCTCGCTCTGGAATGATTCTGCATGAATGCGTCTTGCGATCGCTGCTGGCGCTTTCCTCAGCCATCACGAAGTCAACACCCGGTGAGCGATGCAACTGGCTGACAACCACCCGCTCCGCACCGTTGACGATGAACTCTCCGCCACCGACCATAATCGGAATGTCACCCAGATACACCTCTTCTTCAACTGGCTGTTCCTTGACCAGCCTCAACCAAACCCGGAACGGCATTCCGTACGTCAGTCTCAGTTGCCGACACTCTTCGGGCGTGTACCGAGGTTTTCCCAACTCATAACGGACATACTCCAGACGAAACTGCCCATCGAAGCTCTCGATCGGGAACACCTCGCGCAGGATCGCTTCCAACCCAACATCCAGACGATCACGCGAGGTGCGATCTGACTGCAGGAACCGCGAATATGAAGCTGTCTGAATCTGCGTCAGACCCGAAATCTCAAAATCCGCCTGAATTTTGCCAAAGCTGCGAACCGTATCCTGGTCGATGGTACGAACTGACGGAACCGGCATGAGATCCCCTGCCTTTATTTCGATTTCACAAAAACTTACGACTGACGGCAACCGCAACGCTAACCGCCGGCAATATCAAACCGTCGACAACAGCCCGACGATGACCACCCTGTCTGAGCCGAGCAAACAGCACCCACACCCCACCCACTCTGAACAATACCGGGGTGCGCACGACGAAAGGCACCTGCCGAAACCCGACAGTTGCCCACACCGTGTCTTACTCTGTTGTTACCGATGCTCGGTCGACAAACACTGACTGAAGAGCCCTTAACCTGTTGTGATCGAAATCACAGAACGATCTGCCACCACCGGAGCTCGAGTGTCGCCCGAGCCCCGGTAATCGCAAACGAAAAGCTCTGCTACGCGAGCCGGCACTACTTAATGTCACATGCGCCGCCAGCGTCAACAACTTCCTTCTTCAGCTTCTCAGCATCTTCCTTGCTGAGACCTTCCTTCAGCGGCTTCGGCGCACCTTCGACAAGGTCCTTAGCTTCCTTCAGGCCCAGTCCGGTCGCTGCTCGCACAACCTTGATGACCGCAATCTTCTTTGCGTCCTCAAAGCCGGTCAGGATCACGCTGAACTCAGTCTGCTCTTCCTTCACTTCCGCTGCGGCTGCTGGTGCTGCGGCCATCATCACGGCGCCACCACCAGCAGGCTCAATGCCGTGTACCTGCTTCAGGTAATCGACAACCTTCTTAGCTTCCAGAAGAGTCAAACCGACAATCCTGTCGCCCAATTCCTTCGTTGTTGCATCAAACTCAGAGGCTGCTTCCGCAGACATGACCAGACCTTTCTCTTGACTTTAACTACGCTTCGAGTAACAGCTTCTCGTTAGCAAAAAACTCAACTGACGGCTACCCGCCAGAACTATGCCGTTGCCTCTTTTTCGGACAGCGTCTTCAACTGGCCAGCAAGCTGACCCCCTGGACCCTGCAGACAACCAGCCAACTGACGCCCTGGTGCGAGCATCAGACCAGCAAGCTCACTAATCGTCTCGAGACGACCCGCGCTCTTGCTCAGTGTCTCCACGCCAGCAGCATTCAGGCTTTGCCCTTCAACCGCAGCCCCTTTGATTTCAAGTTTCTGAAGATCCTTGGCCCACTTCGTGATCGCTCGGGACAGCGAGACAATGTCGTCACTTCCCCACAACAGCGTCGACGGACCAGTGAGCACACCATCGAGCCCCTTGACCCCTTTGCGCTTCAATGCGTTGAGGGCGATCGAGTTCTTTACCGTCAATGCGTGAATCCGGTCCTTACGCAGCGCCAGACGCCAGCGGTTCGCAGAGATCGCATCCAACCGTGATACATCAACGACGATGAAGTCCCTGGCGTCCCCGATTCGGGCCTGAATATCCGAAATCACCATGTCTTTAACGAGCCGTGCCATCGCAACTTATCCGCCAAAACTAAACCGGACAGACAAAACACCGGGAACCGCTACACAGCAACCGAGATAGAAGGCATCATGGTCGCAGACACCACCATCCCTCGCAGGTACACGCCCTTCGAGGCGTTCGGCTTCAGGCTTCTGATAAACGCAAGTAAGGCGTCAATGTTCTCAGTCAACCGAGCCGCATCGAAGGACATCTTCCCGACGACGCAGTGAACATTCGCCCCATTGTCCACGCGGAACTCAACCTTGCCCGCCTTGTACTCACGAACCGCATTCGCCACATCCTGAGTCACCGTGCCAGCACGCGGGCTGGGCATCAGACCGCGCGGACCAAGCACTCGACCCAGCGGCCCCACGATCCCCATCATATCCGGGGTGGCAATACAGACGTCAAAGTCGAGCCAACCGTCCTTAATTCGATCTGCCAGTTCTTTCGCACCAACAACATCGGCACCAGCCGCCTGGGCCAGCGCCACCTTTTCGCCCTGGGCAAATACCACAACCCGCTGTGCTTTACCAATCCCATGAGGAAGGACGATCGATCCGCGGACAATCTGGTCCGCCTGCCGGGGATCCACTCCAAGCCTCACGGCGATCTCAACGGTCTGATCGAAACGCGCTCGCTTGATGCTCTTCGGCAACGCATCTTCCAGGCCCTTCAGGGCCTTCACCGCGTCCGCAACTGAGAGCACGCCAAGTTCGCCCGCCTTTTTCGACAGGTTCTTCATTCGCTTTGACTGACCAGCCATATCACACCTAACCAAAAAAACAGCTTCTGCGCGAAACCCCTATTGGGACTAGTCAACAACCTCGATACCCATGCTGCGGGCAGTCCCCGCAATCATCTTCCGCGCCTGCTCAAGTGACGACGCGTTCAGATCCTCGTACTTCTGCTTGGCGATTGTCTCCAGCTGCCCAGTAGTCACCGTCCCCACCTTGTTCTTCAGCGGGTTGCCCGAGCCCTTAGCGATTCCGGCTGCCTTCTTCAACAACACCGCTGCCGGCGGGCTTTTCAGGATGAACTCAAACGTTCGGTCGTTGTAGACAGTGATCACAACCGGGATGGTGACTCCCATCATGTCCCGAGTTTTCTCATTAAACTGGGACACAAACTGACCAATGTTCACACCGTGAGGGCCCAGCGCGGTCCCAACCGGCGGAGCCGGCGTCGCTTGTCCACCAGTGACCTGTACCTTAATCTGTGCTGTGACCTGACGCTGCTTACCCATTTCCGATTATTCCCGTGATTTGAACCAAAGTTCTAAACCGATTCAACCTGCCAGTGATCCAACTCTACCGGTGTCGACCGACCAAAGATCTCGATCAGCACCGAGACCTTGCCGCTGTGCTCGTCAATCCCTTCAACTGTCCCCTCGAAGTTCTCGAAGGTACCTTCCCGTATCTTAACAATGTCGCCGGGGGCGACCTGAATCTTCACTTTAGGCGCCGCCGTGGACTGCTGCTCAGCCCTACCGAGCATCCTGTCAACTTCAAACTGCTCCATCGGGAGAGGCTTGCCAGCAGCTCCGGCGAAGTCCCCAACGCCGCCCGTGTCCCGAACGAGGTACCAACTCTCGTCGTTCAGGTTCATCTGGATCATGATATAACCTGGAAACAGCTTTCTGTCCTGCTCCCGATGTGATCCGCTCCGAGTGTCCACCACCTTTTCCGAAGGGATAACAATCTCGCCAAAGTACTCTTCGAGACCCTCAAGACGGATACGCTTCAGCAACGCGTCCCGAATAGTCCTCTCGCGGTTGGTCTGTACTTTGAGTACATACCAACTCATCTCTGAAGACCCTTGCGGTTTTGTGTTCTCTTTAGCCATTACCACCGTTCTCCCCGACCACAGCGTGGCAGGTACAGGGTTCTCAGACAGGGGCTACCTCACTACATCAACGCAGAAACTCTTTGCCGCTAGAAATCCTTAAACCGGATCAACTTAAACAGCACCATCCAGACCACATCGATGAAGTACAGGAACGCCCCCAAAAACACCATCGTACTGATCACAACCACTGTCGCCTGCACCACTTCCGTTCGCGCCGGCCACGTCACTCGAGCCAACTCAGATTCCACTGAAATCAGGAAGTCTGCAAAAGCGGCAAAATTGACGGCGCGAAAGGCAACCCAAGCGGCCGTCAGCCACAGTACCAAAGGCAAACCCACCTGTAGTGCCCGCCCGTTGCCCATCAAGGGACCATTTGACAAGGTAATGCACCCAAAGGCTGCGAGTATGGCAACCCCAAAGAACGTCACCTGACGCACCATCCTTCCCTGGTTCGCCTTGTAGAGGCTCAACCGAAAGAGTTCTGGCAGGATCGCACCACCCACAGTCTTGTTGGACATGTGACACTCAAACGCTAAAAGTGACCACTCGGAGACCATGAAACGCACGGGTGGAGGGAGTCGAACCCCCAACCGCCGGATTTGGAATCCGGTGCTCTGCCAATTGAGCTACACCCGTGTGAACACATTGCCGGAACACCGACACCTATTTCTTTCGGGACTCTTTGTGCAGAGTGTGCCGACGAAGCTTCGGACAATACTTCATCAACTCCAGACGCTCAGTACCACGCGTCTCTTTGATCACACGGTAGTTACGAGTCCCCGTCTCGGTACACTCGAGCCAGACATATTCCCGCATCTCTGTACCCCATATCAACAAAACAAAGCTGCCTGCCGGGTCTCCGACAGGCAGCGTGCATCGTACTGACTAAGATTATTTCAAAATCTTGGTCACAACGCCTGAACCAACGGTCTTACCACCTTCGCGAATAGCGAATCGGCTACCATCTTCCAGTGCGATCGGCTTGCCAAGCTCAACTTCGACACGCACGTTGTCACCGGGCATACACATGTCAGCACCACCCAACAGCTTGGTGGTCCCGGTTACGTCCGTAGTGCGGAAGTAGAACTGA
The DNA here is from genome assembly GCA_039796955.1 of Planctomycetota bacterium. Lineage (GTDB taxonomy): Bacteria > Planctomycetota > Planctomycetia > Planctomycetales > Planctomycetaceae > SXXK01. The sequence goes on along the minus strand of JBDKIW010000227.1, from coordinate 15,376 downwards.
GGACGGTATCCAGAGAAGAACGGAGTGTGTCGACCGCCTTCTTCCTTGCTCAGAACGTATACTTCGGCTTCGAACTGCATGTGCGGCTTGATACTGTTCGGGAATGCCAGAACCTGACCGCGCTGAATGTCTTCTTTCTTCAGACCACGGAGCAGCAACCCAACGTTATCGCCGGCAATACCCTGATCCAGAGTCTTCTGGAACATTTCGACGCCCGTGACGGTCGTTTCGACAGTGTCTTTCAGACCAATGATCTGAATCTTTTCGCCGACCTTCACAACACCAGCCTCAATACGACCGGTGGCCACAGTACCGCGACCTTCGATAGAAAACACGTCTTCGACGGCCATCATGAACGGCTTGTCCGCCGCACGCTCTGGCTCTGGAATGTACGAATCAAGTGCTTCCATCAGATTGGTGATGCACTGGCTGTACTTCTCATCCGCCGGGTTATCCAGCGCGCCGCGGGCATTGCCACGAACCAGCGGGATGTCGTCGCCCGGGAAGCCGTACTTCGACAGCAACTCACGAACTTCCATCTCAACCAGATCAAGCAACTCAGAGTCGTCAACAAGGTCACACTTGTTGAGGAACACAACCAGCGCCGGCACGTCCACCTGACGAGCCAGAAGAATGTGCTCGCGAGTCTGAGGCATCGGGCCGTCAGCAGCAGACACCACAAGAATCGCGCCGTCCATCTGAGCGGCACCGGTAATCATGTTCTTGATGTAGTCAGCGTGACCCGGACAGTCAATATGGGCGTAGTGCCGATTCGGAGTTTCATACTCGACGTGCGACGCAGCAATCGTCACAGTCTTGGTGGCGTCTCGCACCGTACCACCCTTGGCGATATCAGAGTAAGACTTCACAGAAGCCATGCCCTTTGCAGCCTGCACCGCCAGGATCGCCGCTGTGGTGGTGGTCTTGCCGTGGTCAATGTGACCAATGGTTCCCACGTTCACGTGTGGCTTCGTTCGCTGAAAATCTTCCTTTTTTGCCATTAACCCAACTCCAGATCAATCTTCGCCGGAAAACACCCAACCCCGGCAGAACCACAACTCAAAGGGACGGCACCCCTACACAGGGCACCAAACCATCACCACTTAACCATTCTTTCGCAGAAAAGCTGCTGATGGGATTTGAACCCATGACCTCGTCCTTACCAAGGACGCACTCTACCAACTGAGCTACAGCAGCAGTCTACGCGTTTCAATCAATCAGTATTCAACCAATCAGTATTCAACCAAACAGCACTGAACCAAAGTCTTACCCGAAGAGCGGGCGATGGGAATCGAACCCACACAGCCAGCTTGGAAGGCTGGAATTCTACCATTGAACTACGCCCGCATCACACACCCAACAACAAGATCAACACTGGGGGAAACAGGATTCGAACCTGTGAAGGCATAAGCCACCAGATTTACAGTCTGGCCCCTTTGGCCGCTTAGGTATTCCCCCCGGAACACACAAAAACCTGATCAAAACATCAAGAGCTAGCGGTGGGAATCGAACCCACAACCGCCGGTTTACAAAACCGGAACTCTGCCAATTGAGCTACACTAGCGCAAAACGAGCCCGGAGGCGGGTCGCGGAGTATAACAACTGCGCGACAAATCGCAAGGCCGTTCCGGAAAAGGTCCCAAGATCGAGCATTTTTGCGGGCGCAAACAGCCAGTAGCCGCTGTTCCTTCTCCCGATTTTGACGCGATTTTGAGCCCTGCCCTCTGGGAAAGCAAGACTGACCCGGAAAATCTTCCGTTCATTCGGTCCGTGGCCGGACAAAGTTGAGCCCGAATTCTAGAATCCGGGAATCTCGAACGCCCGGCGCTCAGCAATTCGACGCAGCTTCTCCAGTGTCCGCACCTCAATTTGCCTCACTCGCTCCTTGGTTACACCCAGCCTCCAGCCAACCTGCTCGAGCGTTTCCGGTTCGACTCCCTCTTCCAATCCAAATCGGAAGGCAATGACCTTTTGCTCGCGACCGTCCAGTTCCCCCAGCATCGCCCGGATCGCATCACGCTGCGAACGATGCAGGGTTTCGTCATCGAGGAATGACGCGCGGCTATCAGATGAGGCTGCGAACACCTCTTCCTGCCCCGTTCGAAAACGCTCCAGACGCTTATTCTCGGCGGGAACCGTGCGGGTGAAGTTTTTGAGGATCGCCCAGGAAGCATAAGTCGAAAACTTGTTGCCACGGGAATAGTCGAATTTTTCGACCGCGCGCATCAGCGAGACGTTGCCATCGCTGACCAGCTCGAAGAAGCCAACACCAGCTTTCAGGTATTTTTTGGCGATTGACACAACCAGTCGCAGGTTCGACTTGATCAGGAGCGCCTTGAGACGCCTAATGTCCTCCATCAGCTGCTCCAGTTTTTTCACGGAGCGTGACGTGGGACGCCCCTTCCGAAGCTCGTCACGCAGCCGTGTGAACTGAAACTTCCGGAAATTCAGCCTGCGAAAGAAGTATTGTTCCTGCTCACGCGTCAGCAGTGGAACCTTGTACAACTCAACGAGGTAGGCAGGCAACCCCGTTGGGACCCGAACCGGCCTGTCGTCTTCCGGAATCGACAAAACGGGCTCCGGGCCACAAATCCGCCATTCAGCACGTTCCTGGTGGAATTCAGCGCTATCGATGAAATCCGCATTGAACACATGAATCCTCTGCACTCGTGCTGCCATAAGTGCCGCGTGCACCGCAGGCTTGCTGAGTGAGAACGCGATGGCCAACGAAGACACGCTCTCCCCTGCCAGGTGTCGATCAAGGATCTGCTGATCTCGGTCTACCCGGACCTGCTCATCGCTGGCGCCCACGGAGCCGCTGATCAAGCCCCCCATGTGTTTGCCAACCCTGCCAATGTCCCTCATGGCTGTTCCAAACAACGGAGCATATGAGAGCGATTCTTCGGTCCTGGCTGCACTGACCATGGTTCACCCCTTTTCTGGATCCATTGCCCCCCGGAAGTTTCACGCCCGCTGCCGCGGCCTATCCACAAAGGCCATTCAACTGTAATTTTCTGCCGAGCGTTTCCGGATTCCGCTTGAAACTCTTAAAAACCGCCGCTCATCACCCGCTTAGCGAAGCCCCTGTTCGAGGCTGATTCCGCACAGTCGCTCGCAACTCGCGTCGACTTCTGGCTCAATTTGCTACAGTCCACCACACAATTCCGGGATCAGCAACTACCGCGCCGCTTTGCCCAAAAACAAACCGAGCAACGGCAACCAGTCAGAATACGCCAGCCCACTGGTCTCCTGTTTCAGCAAAAACGGCCAGAGCCGCTCCGTGGCAGACCGGTTCTGCCGTTACCTGGAGGCGTTTTCGCTGTCTTCCCACCAGTCATGAGGTGCTCCTACTGAGAAATACCCCGTTAAACTTGCACTTTCCGCTCGCTTTGAAAGCGCTTCCAGGGGGAATGTTGCCGGTCAGGCTGAGTTTCCTTTGTAAGTTCCACAAATCGAGACACCGGATTTACAAAAAAAGTTCGGAGGTTTCTGCCTCCATCCCCCCTTCTGGTTGGGAACTGGCGTCGCTGTCATCAGAATGACTCACCCTTGTTATCGCTTTGCGCACCCAGCAGCCGTAAGACATTCAAGGGCTACAGTTCGCACGCTCAAACTTCCGCAATCACCGCGGGGGACCAACTGATCGCCTGCGGTTCGCGTCAGGGCCTGCTGAATCTCATGAGCGGCGCAGAACAGGTGGAGTCCACATGATGCCGTCGGGGGGCCTCTTACATGTCCGCACTCGCCGCAGGGGTTTCCCGGCAAACTGAAAATTCGCAGTTTTTTCGTGTTTTCATGCGGTTGAGGGTGAGAGTCTGTTTTGTGTTCGGTTTTTTTCTGGTTATCCTGCTTAACAGAACCACACTGGGGATTTGTCTGCGCTGGGTCCTGGCAAGGACGCTCCCGCAGGAAGGAATCATCCGAAGGGGAGACCACAACGAATTTCCCCACCTGCCAAGACTTTTTGTGAAGACTCCTGCAACATCCTGAACGCAGACGAGACTTCCATTTATGGTTTGCCTCAAGCCTCCTCGAACAGTGTGCCACGTGTTTCCATTTGTATCGGTGTCGCTTCGTCGTGCACCGATTTTTTATGAAACCATATCTGGGGTCCTCTCAGTCCAGGAACGTCTCGCGTTCGCAGATCATTCCTCAGCACGTCATTTCAACCTCAGGCTACCTGCCGTTCACCACCACCCTGTACCAGATCATCCGCATCACAACACATTCGAGATTTTCGACATGGTCCCGAAACATTTCCCTACTCCTCGATTTATCCCAGGCATTCTGCTGCTGTTGGGCATCCTCGTAAACACGTGTCCAGCCCAGGAAGCTTCTCCACCTGATGTGGCGACCGAGACAACAGCGGCGGTGTCTGACGATGCGGCCTCGCCTGCTGTTGATTCTCAGAAGCAGGATACCGCCTCAGCGTCCGGGAAAGCCGAGGCCGCGGCATCCATAGTCGCAGAAAAGCCAGGCGACTTGTTTGCGCTCATCAACAAGGAACTGGAGCCTGTGGACAAGTATTTTGAAGCTGTGAACGGGCACGTTGGCGGCGTGATCTTTTTCCCCATTCCCCTGGGAGGCGGAAACAAGATTCAGTTTGCGGTGCTGATTCTTGTCCTGGGTGCAGCTTTTTTCACGTTCTACATGGGCTTTATCAATCTGCGTGGCTTTCGACACTCCATTGATGTGATTGCAGGCAAGTATGACAACGCGAACGCCACAGGTGATGTCAGCCACTTTCAGGCGCTGACGACAGCACTCTCAGCAACCGTAGGTCTCGGCAATATCGCTGGTGTGACAACTGCCATTGCAATCGGCGGTCCTGGCGCTGCTTTCTGGATGGTGCTGGCTGGTTTTCTGGGGATGTCCTCCAAGTTTGTGGAGTGCACGCTTGGCCAGAAATACCGGGAAGTGCGTCCGGATGGAAGCATCATGGGCGGAGCGATGTACTATTTGTCGCGTGGCCTTGCTGAGCTTGGCCTGGCCCCTCTCGGGAAAGTATTTGCAGTTGCTTTCGCATTGCTTTGCATTGGTGGTTCCTTTGCCGGAGGAAATTCTTATCAGGTCAACGGAAGTCTGGCCACTGTGGGTCAGACGATTCCGTTCTTCAATAAGAATCCGTGGGTTTATGGGCTGATTATGCTGGTCCTGACCGCCATTGTGATCATCGGAGGCATCAAACGCATTGCCTCCACTGCTGATAAGATCGTGCCAATCATGTGCAGCGTTTATGTGCTCGCCGGATTGCTGATCCTCCTGAAGAACTACTCTGAAGTACCCGCTGCACTGGCTACTATTTTTTCGTCAGCTTTCAATCCGGACGCCTACCGTGGTGGGTTTGTGGGAGTGCTGGTGTGGGGGTTCAAGCGGGCTGCGTTTTCCAACGAAGCCGGGGTAGGATCAGCGGCGATCGCGCATGCAGCAGCAAAGACCGATTATCCGATTCGGGAGGGAATTGTCTCTCTGCTTGAGCCATTCGTGGACACCATCGTTGTCTGCACAATGACAGCCCTGGTCATCGTGGTTACGGGGGCATACGACTACAAAAACCCGGAATTCCCCGCCGAATTCAAGGCGCAGTATACGCTGGACGAAAATGGCGTTGCCATCGATATCAAGGGGGCCGCACTGACCTCGGTGGCCATGGACAGTCAGATCCCCTACTTCAAGTACGTTCTGGCATTTGCCACCTTCATGTTCGCGTACAGCACAATGATTTCCTGGTCGTACTACGGCGAACGTTGCTGGGCGTACCTATTTGGCGAAGGGGCGTCCATGATCTACCGGATCATCTTCCTTGTCTTCACTTTTCTCGGGTCTGTCGTTTCTGCCAGGAATGTGATGGAATTCGGAGACCTGATGATCTTCGGTATGATGCTGCCCAATATGCTGGGACTGTTCCTGTTGTCAGGTAAGGTCAAAGCCGATCTGCAGTCTTACTGGGCAAAGCTGAAGAGTGGTGAAATGGACCGGGAACATCAGGAGAAAGTCCGAAATTCCAGTCGGTGACTCATCCGGCGATTGAGTGCAGGAACCGGAGTTGCCGGCTTATCCCCAACTCCGGTCTCTCCCTGCACTTTCAAGGGATTCCTCGCATTCCTGCCGTCTCCTGAAGGCGTAAAGGCCCGGGTCTGCGGAAAAACTGTTTTTTCACACTCAACGCCGCCCGGCGTCATGCCAAAGCTGGCAGTCCAACAGAAGTCGCTATGTTTGAGATTGATATCAGCAACCAGCAGGACCTGATTCCTGTCGATACTGAGCAGTTGCGGAAGGCTGTGCTGGTCGCGTTGAAACTTGAGGCCGTTCAGTCAGCGGTGCTCAGTGTTTCCATCGTCGACAATCCAACGATACACGAGGTCAATCGCGAGCATCTGCAGCACGACTATCCAACTGATGTGATCAGCTTTCAGCTCGATTTTTCCAAAGACGGCCTGCCGGAGGACGCCACGGAAGAATACGAAGCAGATGACGAGGCCCCGGATCGCCCGGACTACAGCGGCTTCCCTGACGTCGAACATGAGAGATCAGAGCCGACGAACGAGGTCACTGACCCGCGTCCTGCGTGTGGTGCCTTCATCGAAGGTGAGATTATCGCCAGTGCAGAGATGGCCGACCAGATGGCAGCGGAGGGACACTGGAGCACTGCCAGCGAATTACTGCTTTACGTTGTCCACGGATTGCTGCACATTTGCGGCTATGACGACCTGACGGCACCGGAAAAAGCCGTCATGCGATCCCGGGAAAAGTGTATTCTCGAATCGCTTGGTCTGCACCCAGTCTATCCGCAGGATGAAGACCTCCAGTAGCACCACAGCGCGAGCGGACTTTGATGCCGCCATGGGCGCGCGTGACTGCTAAGACTGACCACCCGGAATAAAAAACGGCAATAAGATCGAATTTTTTGATCCAGCCACGCTGATCAGCGTTTCAGGGCAGATAGCGGTTCCCTCGGGACCTGGTTCCTGTTCAGAAGTTTCAAGGACTTCTGCAGTTCCAGGATCTCAAGGGATTTCACTGCCGACGGCCTTTCTGGACGCACTATGACACGTCAATTTGACGACAAGCTCCCGCCATCCCAGTCTATCGGGAAACAAGACAGTCAGCGGGTAGAACTCCCCGATGTGAGCCAGCCCCTCGAGGATCTCCCGGAAGCGGCCATCTTCACCGGTATCGGTAGGTCGTCGCATTCCGTATCGGGAGATCGGGACTATCTGCGGGATACTGTTTCGGCCGCGCAAGCCCCAAAACGAACTCGCCGAGGTCCATTTCTTCTTGGCATGGTTTCATCTGCAACCGGCATGGGAATCGTCCTGTGCATTGCCTTTGGCCTCGTGCAGTTGCGTCGATTCGCCGGAGATCTTTCCACACTACTCCTGAGCAGTCTGATGATCTTCAGCGTCCTGCTGATTGGTTCGGGTTTCGGGATGATGGTGCTTTCTGCGGCCGCCTTTGACCATCAGGAATTCGATCGTCTCGCTCAGGCCGGAAACATCACCGCCATGGACTCATGTGCATTGTCCGCTGCTGCTCCGCCGGAATCAGCAGATCGCGATTTCCCGACGGCGGCTGAAACGTTGACATCCACATCGAACGCCAACGTTTCATCTCCAAACCACTTCTGAAGGCCCATCGCTGGCAGGGCTGCGGGCTGTACGGCAGACAGGCCATTTCCCGGTCAGGCTGCAGGACAACCGAGGATCAATGCCTGCTGAAAGCGCTGGTTCCGACGCGTCGTGAACGCTGCGACAGAAATGCCGACGGCTCTTCCTGAGGACGCCAGCGAACCTACGGATTTTCCGCCAACGAGGGAAGTGGCTTCAGTGGCAGCTCCAGGCAGGCGGCTTCCAGTTCACTTCTTACCAGCAGATATTTTCCGGCAAGGCACAGGTTGTTCCAGCACACGCCGCTGATCGTCCGAATGACTGCCAATTCGCGATATTCGTTGGGGTTCGCATCCAGCAGAAACAACTCGCCCTCTTCGCTGTGCACCAACAGGATTTTCCCCACCAGCAGAAGTTGACCATGTCCGAATCGGCCACGCCGCTTCCATTTTTGTTCTCCATCAGAAAGCCTGACACATTCCATGAAACCATTGGAGATGCAGTACGCGTGGTCATCGGAGATAACGGGACTGGTGAGTTTTGTCTTCAGGACGCGACTACTGTTCCAGACACCGCTGGCAGTCCAGGCACCATCCTTCTGTTCAAGATGAATTCGATCTCCTCCACCGTCCGGATATCCCTTGCTGACCAGAATATCAGTTTCTGAGATTGGCAGGACCTGAGAGGTATTGGCCGCTCCATCGGACTGCCCCGGCCGGGAAAATGTCCACAGCACCTTGCCAGTGCCCGGCTCAAACCCCATCACCTGAGTTTCCGCGGTCAACAGAATCTGACGGGTTCCGGCGATATCCGTGAGGATCGGGGATCCGTAGGCAATCATTTCATTGCCGCCTTTCCAGCGAAGCGTACCGGTTGCCAGATCAAACGCCAGCAGTGTGGCACGTTTCGCTCCCGCAGGACCACCACCGCAGATGACAACTGTGTCATCGACGATCAAAGGGGCGGCGGATCGTCCCCAGGCCAGCGTCGTGTTGGACTCGTAACGTGTAATCAGTCCATCGCTGTCTGTAGATTCGCCGAGCGTAATTCCGAGTGTTTCGTTGAGGTCGTGCTGCCAGACGACGGATCCATCATTTCCATTCAGGCAGACGAGGTTTCCCACAGCCCCAACTGCGTAGACCAGCCCTCGATGAATTGTCGGCGTCGAACGCGGACCGATGCGGCCCAGCTTCATCGTGTCCAGATGCCTGGCGGAAAATTCATACACCCACTGCAACTGACCAGTCGCCACCTCATAACAAGTGACGCATTCCAGATTGCCGCGCTGCTCCATCGTGACGGCGTAGCCATTCCTGGAAACAAAACCGCTCCAGCCCTCACCCACAGGCTGCTTCCAGACGACGCGGATCTGCCCCGGCAGATCATCAGTGATTAGCTCTGCGTTCACACGCCCCACCTGGTCTGTACCCAGAAATCGGGGAAAGTCGTCAACCGTTTCAGTCAGCAGATCAAGCTGCGGTTCAGCCTTAACCACGGCCATATCGGGAAGTGGTTTTGTTTTCACCGTCCAGACAGGCTCGAAGCGAACAACGTTCGTGTCTCCACCGTGAATCGGTCGGAATACGCGAAAGAACATCACCGGGAGCAGCAACAGCAGGAAAGACGCGATCAACCGATTACGCCACTGCCAGCGGCTGCGAAACAGAAACCAGATCAGCCACATCAACAACAGGCCAAAGACAGCAGCCAGCGTGGCCATCATGATGACATCCAGCCCCAGATGAATGGCATCTTCAATTTCACTGACGTAACGATGACTCAGCACGATCGCGAGGCAGGCGAGCACCGTGACAGCAAGTGGATAGACGGGGCGCCGCCCCCGATGCAACGAGGGTGAGACAACCTGCAGTGCCTGAGCGTCCGTGGAAGCGGGCGTGGATTCAGAATTCATGACATCGACTTTCTCAGAAACAGTCACTGGTCTCGATACACCCATCCATAAGGTGCAGGAAGATTTCGCACCCGAGCATCCATGATGCTTCACGGGAAACATTCGTGTGTCGCAGAATCCTGTTTCGACAGTCGACACGGCAGAGGCTATCACTGGCCCCCGACATTTAATGAACGGATCATTCACAACCCGTCTCAGGGATTCAAGTCCGCTGCTGAATTCCCGACGAGTCCCCGGGAATTCAGCCCACACCGCTCTCAAATGAATCGAAAATCCGGCGAAACAGTATACGTGTCTTTCCAGCTTCGCCCCGGAAATCTTTCCCAGGTGCCTGGATAGCCCCGGGAGTGTTCCCGAATATCGGAGTCTGCTCCCGCACCCGGCACGAGGGCGTCGGCAGCAGGCACTGCCGGAATTCCGCCTGGATGTTTCCCGGAGAACCACCTATCCTGCACACGAATCTCTTACCCGCCAGAGGATGATGTCGATGAGCTGTCCGTGGATCCTGCGCACTCGTAATCTGACTCGTGATCAACTTCCCATTCTGATGGGAATTCTGAATGTCACGCCGGACAGCTTTTCCGACGGTGGGCAGTTCAACACCGTTGATCTGGCGGTTGCTCGCGGGCTTGCCATGGAAGCGGAAGGCGCCGACATTCTGGACATCGGTGGTGAATCAACCCGTCCGGGTGCTGAACCCGTTGGCACCGAAGAAGAACTGCGACGCACCATCCCTGTGATTCGCCGTCTTGCCAGGGAAATTCGGATTCCCATCAGCATCGACACCACCAAGTCTGAAGTTGCCAGGCAGGCACTGGACGCTGGGGCTGAAATCGTCAACGACATTTCCGGGCTCACATTCGACCCGGACATGCTCGAAATCTGCCGACAGCTGGACGCCGGAATCTGCGTGATGCACATCCAGGGCACTCCGCAGACCATGCAACTGAACCCGACCTATGCCGATGTCGTCGCCGAGGTGGCTGAGTTTCTGCAGCAGCAGGTTGATCGCTGCCTGATGGCAGGAATTCCCCCGGAACGCATGTGTATCGATCCGGGAATCGGATTCGGCAAAACAGCAGAACACAACCTGGAGCTGCTGCGATCCGTCTCTACACTGCAGCGTCTGCTTCGGCGTCCGGTACTGATCGGACACTCGCGAAAACGCTTCCTCTCAAAAATTCTGGGACGCCCTGTCGAAGAACGACTTGCCGGAACAATCGGGATTGCCATCGGCCTTGCCGCCGCCGGCTGTGACATCCTGCGGATCCATGACGTGCAGCCGATTCGGGACGCTCTGGTCGCCTGGCAAGCTCTGCAGACGTCAGCCCCTGAATAGGCCACAACATGCCCGCACTCTCCGCAAGTCCTGCCCCTCCACTTCCCCCGATCGACCACCACCGCATCATCGTTCTGGGATCCCGTTCTCCGCGTCGTCGAGAACTCCTCGGCTCCATGACCGGCATCGATCATCTGTACATTCTGCCCCCATCCAACGCAGCAGAACCTGGCTTTGACTCCCTGACGACAGACGCACAGATTCGTGAGCGACTTCTGGACATTGTCACTCTGAAACATCAGGATGTCTGTCGACAGTTGCCTCAACAACCGTGGTACTCCGTCAAACGCCCGCCGATCGTTGTCGTCGCTGACACAACTGTGGTCACCGGGCCTGCTGATGGTCAGCGACAAGTTCTCGGACAACCGAACTCAGAGCACTGGCAGTCGGAGGTTCGTGAGTGGTTGCAGTCCAGACTGTCCGGAACAACACATGAGGTCTGGACGGCGGTCCTCGTATCGCTTGGCAATCAGGTCCGGCAAGCCGTTGTCCGGTCCCGAGTCACCTTTGCCTCGATTTCCGACGCCGACCTCGACTGGTACCTATCCACAAACGAATCTCCCGGGAAAGCCGGTGGCTATGCGATTCAGGGATTTGCTGCCGCTTTTGTCACTCATCTGGATGGCAGCCTGACCAACGTCATCGGGCTCCCACTGCTGGAAACCATGGCTTTGATTCAGAGTCTTTCAGAGAACAACTCTCCAAAGCATCAGGACACAGCGTGTCAGAGCCCATGCGGACTCGACGACGACTCAACACCACCCGGCAGCCCACAGAATTAGCGTCGCCCACAATTTTTCCCGGAGAGCCTCCGTGCAGCGTATCTGTTTTCTCACGATGGACAGCCTGCAGGACTTCGTAGCCTACGATCATCTGGTCGTCGATCTGCTGCGTCGGGCCGGGATTCATGTCGAGGAAGTGTCCTGGCGCAACCTCGATATTTGCTGGGACGACTATCGCCTGGTCGTGATTCGATCGCCCTGGGATTATCAACAGGCGCCCTTTAAGTTTCTGGAGGTGCTGGAACACATTCATCGTTCCTCCGCCACACTGCTGAATTCGCTGGAGATCGTCCGCTGGAATCTCCGCAAATTATACCTGCAGGCCATTGAAGCAGAAGGTTCAGCGATCGTCCCGACACTCTGGCTCACATCCCCCGGCGTACAGGAGTTGCGGGACCTGTTCTCTCGTCTCAAGGTCAGCGAACTCGTCGTGAAGCCGGTCATTGGTGCGAATGCGGACAATGCATTTCGGTTGACTGCGACGACATCCGAAACTGAGCTTCTGCGTGCCGCAAGCGCTTTTCAGGGCAGCATCGCTCTGGCTCAGCCATTTATCCGCAGTGTCGTCGAACGTGGCGAGTACTCGCTGATCTTCTTCGATGGTCAGTTCAGCCATGCCGTCCTGAAAACTCCGAAAGCAGGTGATTTCCGAGTCCAGGAGGAACATGGTGCCACTATTCAGCCGGTGACGCCATCTCAGGAACTGGTGGAGTTCGCTGAGCAATGCCACAAAGCAATCCCCGACGCAACACTGTATTCACGCGTCGACCTGGTGCTGCTGGAAAATCAACAGCCCGCCGTCATGGAACTGGAACTGATTGAACCGTCGCTGTATCTGGCATTTGACGAACTGGCTGCAGAACGATTTGCCAGGGCAATCTGCCGCCGCCTGTGATCACGTGTGCTTCTGAACCGCCTGTGAGTCACGTCAGCCGTCAGTATCCAGCCATCAGGGCTCGCGGTGGACCACGCCATCCTTCATCACAAAGACCACTTTGCGCATGGCACTGATATCTTCCAGTGGATTGCCTTCGACAGCCACGACGTCTGCCGTCATACCCGGAAGCAGCGTCCCGAGGCGATCGTCTACTTTCAGCAGGCGTGATGCTGTCAAGGTGGCCGACTGAATGGCCTCCATCGGACTCATACCACCCTCCACCATCAGCTCAAATTCATGCGCGTTGTCACCATGAGCCGACACACCGCTGTCAGTTCCGAACGCGATCTGCACACCCGCCCGGTAGGCTCGTTGAAACGTTTCACGAATCGCCGGGCCGATGGCGGCAGCCTTGGGACGCACAATTTCCGGAAAATATCCGGGCTCAGCAGCCTTCTTGGCAACCCACTCCCCGGCCATGTTCGTCGGAACCCAGAACGTGTTCCGCTCTTTCATCAGTGCGATAATCTCGTCGGTCATGTAGGTGCCATGTTCAATGGAATCCACTCCGGCCAGAACGGCACGTTTCATCCCCTCGGCACCATGCGCGTGCACGGCAACGGTCATATGATAATCCCGGGCCGTTTCGACAATTGCCTGTAATTCTTCGGTTGTGAATTGCGGATTCTGACCACTGGCCGCCAGACTCAGCACACCCCCGGTGGCTGTCAGCTTGATCAGATCCGCTCCATCCTTGTAACGCTGACGAACCGCCTTTCGTGCATCGTCACGACCGTTGATGACCCCGTCCACCGGGTCGGCATCCTCACGAAATCTGCCTTTCAGTCCATTCGTCGGATCAGCATGACCACCCGTTGTCGCAATCGATTTTCCAGCGGTAAAAATTCGTGGGCCAACAATCCAGCCTTCATTGATTGCCTTACGCAGCGACACGGAATTGATCCCATTGTCACCCAGGTCCCTGACGGTCGTAAATCCTGCCATCAGAGTCACACGAGCATAGACGGTGGAACGCAGAGCGTAATCCGACTCGTCCATAAAAAACTTCTCGTTGTAAGAATCCTTTGAATGCTGGGACATCAGATGAGTATGCATGTCCATCAATCCCGGAAGCACCGTATAGCGGCGGAGATCCAGGACTCGATCCCCTTCTTCCGGACTGAGGAAGCCGGGAACAACTTTCTGCACACGGCCTTCATTCACAACCAGCGTGACATCATTCAGCGGCTGATCATTGCGACCATCAATCAGTCGGGATGCGTAGATCAGAGTAGCAGCCTGAACCGTCGTGAACACACAACTGATCAGACCGGCTGTCAAAGCCATCAGCAAGGATCGACTTGTCATCACAACCTCCGCGTCATCGCCACTCAGCCTCGAACATAAAAACCCGACTTCCAGCAGGAAATCGGGTTCACTTCAGCAATCCGGCCGCACCAGCAGCGACAATGCCGGAAAACGCGTTGCTCAGGCCTTTTTCACCTGGCCGATATTGATGTAGGCATGCACGTGTGGCGCACCGCGATAGTGCCATACAAATGATGGACCTTCCACGCGCCAGATATCCCACGTACGATCACCACCCAGATCACCAGCCCGATAAAACGCCATGTGCAGCCGATCCAGACCACCGGACTCCTTCAGGGTTTCCATCACCTCATCTGAGTCCTCACGCCGGTATGGTGCCAGCAGCACGGTCAGCGTTTTCTCTACCTGCAGCTTCTGCTCGTCGGACAGTTGTCCCACACAAATTCCGGGGAAAGTGCCCTGCTCTCCCTGCAACTGAATCGCCGTCTCGGCCGGCGCATTGTCCAGCAACGCCATGGCAACCTGCGATTCATTCAGTGAGCGAAAGACCGCATCAGTCTGCTGTGTCTGATAGAAATAGATGTTCTTCGAAGCCACCGGATCCACCTGATCATGACCGTAAATAATCGGTCCGCCAAAGGCAGCACGGTCTACCGTATTCCCATCGGCACGCAGAGTCAGATGACGTCCCGTCAGCATAAATTCAAACGGCTGGGCCTCATCTCCCGGAACGCCAAACAACGCCACGCTGAACTCGTGCAGGCCACCTGCGTCTTCATCCATCTGGCGGGTGAGTCGCTCATGGCCCTCTTCACTGCACAACCCCTTGATAATCCGGCCGACCATCTCACGCTGCTGTGAGGTGTAGAAGGTTTGACCCAGAGTCGGCTCGGTGACGTGCCAGTTCGCACTGATCCGACTGCGGTGCGCGTGATCGAATGGCAGGCACAATACTTTTTTCTGCTCGTCCGTCAGCGATCCATAAAACTCAGAAACCGCTGTTTCAGCAGCACTGGTCCGCGACGGTCCGGAAAACAAACCCGCCTGCACCGCCCGCCCTGGCAACACAAGTGCTGACGAGGCCGCGGCAAGGGCTGCGACAAACGAACGCCGATTTACAGCGGGCTGATCTGCACAACAGGCAGGCGACGTCTTCACTGGCTTCATCTGGTGGGCTCCCGAATTCAAGAGGAATGACGAACATCCGCCCGGAAACTGCGAGAAAAGTCGCTCGATGTTGCTTCTCTGCAACTCGCACGGCCAGTCAGAAATGACCCGTTGCGGTCCAGGAAAAACGAAATACTCAACAACTTCCGTTTCGAACTGTCCGAACGGATCAGGATCTGATGACCCGTGCAGTATACCCGGCAGCACACCGGAGCGAAACAAAGTCCGGATTTCCGGGGAAATTTTGCGAAAACCCGTTCAAAAACGGTGGAATCCTGAACACAAAACTCGTCAGCCCCCCACGCCCCTCTGCTATAATCTGACAGTGAACCGGCGGGGCTTCTGACTGCAGCTGAAGCTCTC
>JBDKIW010000226.1:0-7652 GCA_039796955.1 Planctomycetota bacterium | reverse complement strand
CGCTGGACCGGCTTCAGACCATCACGCACATCCGGCAAGGCCCGCGATGTAATGACCGACAGCGCATAGTTCAGGTAACGCCGACGAGTTTCGTCACTGATCGGAACAAACTGCACATTGGCATCCGCCTGTTCTCCAGTGCCCGACTGCGAGTCATCTCCCCGGTCCGTTAACTTTCTGCGAGCCACTCCGGCGCCCTTTTCTCAGTGTACGACAGAAATCTTCCGTATCCGGATCAGCAAAGAACACTTCCCGGATTCACAATTGCCACTCAGCCCGGCTGCAAGTGCTGCCTGATCACCCCCGAAGAACGGAAGAATTTGAAGGATCTCCAGCAAAAACATGCTAACCTGCCACCCCCACTATAAACAATCGCCCCGAAGTCCACAGCGCCGACTCCATCTGAATCCATGTCAACATGGGAAGACCTGGCAAAAAAAAACGATCGTTGAAAATAACGGGCAGACACCTTTTCTGCTGTCTTTTTCACAGGAACTCACCACGCCTATTACTCAATCTCACACGCTGCGACTTCCGAATTACTTGGTGGGATAGATTCCCGATTCTGTCTTCCGGGAATTACCTGCGAAGCTCGGCAGTCGGAAAATCGATCCTGATAGTGATCAGGTCGGACTGGCCCGCTTGGCCGGTTTTGCATGGAAACGCTGTCCGAAAGGAATTCGGACACAGGCAGGCTCAGATTCTACGGCCAATCCACGGAGGGGGCTGAAATGATACGCAAAGGGATTTTGGCGCTGACCATCAGCGTGCTCGGGACAGGCAGTGTCTTCGCAGACGAAAAGCCTGCTGCCAAACCCGCATCTTCGGGGATCGTCAGCTGGTTCCGAAATCGCAGTCATGCGAATGTCGATCACACCGGCAAATCAGCCAGGCCAACTGTCTCCACCGGGAAACGTAAACCTGCTGCTCCCGCAGTAGAGCGAGCGGTTGTCAGCGACGCTGAACGTCAGGCCGCAGCAATCCGCCGCACCTCCGGAAGTGCGCAGGACAAGAGTCCAGCAGCCGCTTCCCAGCCAACGGCGTCCATGCCGGCTCCGCTCCGTCCAGCCCCGGGAACGAACGCTCAGGCGGCCGTCAGGCAGCCTGCGGCTCGCAGAATCGTGCGACCAGCGTCCGCACCATCAGTTGCGATGATGCATCCACAGTCCGCTCCGGTACAGGCCCAGCCATATGGCCACGGGTACCCACAGACTGGCGCTGCACTGTACCCCGCACCCCTGCCGGGAATTCCTCAGCAGGTCGGTGGAACCGCAATCGTAAATCCAGCCTTTCAGCCCCACGAAATGCTGTATCCGCATCAGTACAAAGCCATGTACGGCCCGTACTACTACGAAGTTCACGGTGACTGGATGGTCACCCCGTTTGGAGTCTGGTCGCAGGAAAACTGGAAGCTGAAGGGCACTGAAGTGGACGTGAAGTACAAGTCCCACATCAGCCCGTTCTCCTTCTTTTCTGCTCCAGTCGTTCGCTGAACCCGGCAACCATCGGTGCCCTTTTCCGCTCGATAGGCCTGTAGATTCCCCGTGAGTGACACCGGCGCACGGTCGTCATCGCCCCGTCTCCTTACGCAGGCGGCAGCCTTGGTTTCCAGTGAAACTTCTGCTGACCGCTCGGTGTCCTGTACCCCGAGGTAAGACTCTAACCCGCTTAGGTGATCTATGATCTCCGCAAAAACACTGTTCAGCATGGCCGTTGCCGCTTGCATGGTCTCTGCCTCCGGTCTCTCCCTCGCTGAAGATGGCGTGGCACGTATCTCCGATCGCGGACGTGCTGGCACTGCGGTGAAAACGCCCGTTCAGCAGACCAGCTACTTTTCTCTCCAGAGCTGTGCCCCTGAAGGCGGCTGCAGTGACGAAGCCGGCTGTGGGGCGGACAACGCCGGGGCAGGGGAGGGGTGTAATTCAAATGCCGGCGAAGGCTGCGACAGTCATGGCGCTGGCGGACTCGGCGGCCATAGGCTGTTTGGCAACGGAAGCCACGGTCTCTTTGGCAACGGTGGTCATGGTGGAAACGGAAACTCCGCGGGCCTGTTCGGCGGACTCTCCGGCACGCGAGGAGGACGTGCGGGCACCAACGGAGGACACGCTGGCAGTCATCACGGAGGCGCGGGAGCCAATCATGGTGGCTTCGGTCATGCCGCCGGCGGTGGGCATGCCGGGAACGGCATCATGAAGGGACTGTATCCCGGGCAGGCACACCACGGCAGGATTTATCAGCCACAGGACAGCAAAAAGTGGATCGCAGGGTTCGACGCCAACGGTCGCCGGATGATGTTCTGCAACGATTGCCACTGTAATCCCTGCCAGTGCAGCAGTGCTCATCATGGTACCGGAAACGGTCACTACGGTGACGGATCCCTCTTCGACTGCCTGTTCGGTTGGGCCATCCCCTCGGGCAACTGTGGCCAGGGTCTGCCCCTCGTCGGAAAGTACCACATGGTCTATGCCGATCGTCCGGACTATGTGAACCCCGCCGACACACAGCTGTACGGTGCCGGCCAGTACGGTATGCCCATCACCGTCCCTCTGGCGCCGACTGTCAACTACCAGTACAACTACAGCAGTGGTCTTCCATCCAGCCGGATCACGACGATTGGCACATGGAACCCGCAAACCTCAGCCCGCCCGCTCAATTGTCAGTCCTGGTAATCACGGCAGGCTGCTCTGCCAAACCGTCGACTGCTCTGAATTCGTCATCTCAGTGTCCTTCTCACGCTGATGCTTGCTTTCACCGTTCACTCTGAACTGCCGTGACATGGAAGTGGCAGCAATTGTGAACCAGAACTGGTTTTCCGGAGCCTCGCGCTATGAAACTCATGTCCAGCGTATTCCTGTCAGCAGTCGCTCTGTCCACCTGCTGCTCCTCTGCAATGGCACAACATGTCCATACTCAGGCTGCACAGCAGGGAACCGTGATTGGCGAACACCACTGTCAGTCGGGACAGTGCGATGACGGCAGTTGCCAGTGTTGCCTCAGCCGCATCCGACTGTATCCCGATGCCGGCTGGAATCCTCCGGTACACTATCCGGTCAACCATGACTGGGCATGGTACAACAATGCCTGGCCTAACGCGTTTTATGGAAATCCAGGCGGTGGATTTACAGCGCAATATCCGGTCGTCGCTCAACCGACAGACACCACACAACTAGGCTACTATTATCACAAGGTTCCCACCTGGCAGCCTCGGCCCGATATGATCCCACCGGTGCCAAATCCTGCGATGTTCCATTCCCGCACGTGCACAACCTGCGGTCATGGTACTTTCCACAGAATGCACATGGCCGCCGCCGAAACAACGGCTCCAGCTGCGCAGAAAGTGCAGACGGCAGCGGCAAAACCAGCCACGAAAACCGTGCGACCTGCAGCCTCGTCCGGCAAGGCGAAGCCCTCTGTGCGGCCAGTCAAGTCCACCGGCTTCCGGCTTCCCAATCTGCTGGACTGACCCTCTGTAACAGGTTCTCCTGACGATCCGGCCAGTCACAACCTCGACCTCAGTACAGACCCGACGGAACTTGAATTCAGAAGCCAGACCCAGCCCTCGACGGACCGCAGTCCATTCGACGGGTCAAAGAATCCTCCTCCGTATCAGAAAGCCCGGCAGAATCCCTGCTGCCAGGGCTTTCTGGTCATTTATGGACCACGGTTCTTTCCGACTGCAGTTGATGCTGCCACCCTCGCTGATTGATGGACAGCCCCACACCGCCGCGCGACCAGTCAAATCCCGACCAACGTCCTGCAAGTCTCATGCGACAGTCTGCGATGGGCCACTTTCCGCCAGCACTATGCCGCCAGTTGACAGATCCGCCGCCAGACACCCTGCGGCATGCTCGAGAACCAGACGATCATACTCAGCGGGATTCACTGTCCGGGCCATGTTGTGCCTGGCCCCAGCAGCGATCCAGAGACGCGTGGCCGGCCCCGCAAGCGCCTGAATTCGACGAGCGATGTTTCGCGACACATAGGAATCCGAACCACCGGAAATCAACAGCACGCTTCCCGACTCAAGTCCCGAAACCTCATCCTCAAGATGCACATAGCGGCAGTTACGTCGAGCCTCACTGACGGATATCGCCCTCTGCAAAGTTCTTGCAACGTGCCATTCAGGCAGAAATCGATACAGCCAGCGCGGCAATAAGAGGTCCACAAACCGATCTGCAAAGAAACGGATCATCGTCCTCGTGCCAAACGCGCTATCCGCAATCACGCCGCGAACTCGAGGGTACCGACAGCCTGCCAGCAGTGCCCCGACGCCACCACGACTGACACCAAACGTCAGAATCGGCAGCGTGCTCAACCGAGGGTGCGACTCAATAAATTCCATCGCCGCCCCAACGTCAAGCATCTCGTACTCAGTCATCCAGTGGATCGGTGCGTAGTGCGCTGCCGAATCACTTTCCCCCTGATTACGAAAATCAAACGCAAAGACAACGTAACCTTGCCGAATCAGCGCTTCGCAGTAGCGTGAGGCCATCCAGTGATTGCCTTTCAGCTCCGGCATGAACAGAACCAGCCCCGGAGGATTTGCCAGATGCTCATTCAGCAGGCTGCCGCGCAGTCGTACCCCGTCCGCTGTGACGAACTGAACTTCCTGAGCACCAGCCACGGGCGTCCCGGGAACCACCTGAAACTCAGGGGCCTTCTCGAAGTAATCACAGATGCGGGGCGCAAGCACACGCGTAACGATCAGCACTTCCGCAAGTACCGCGCTCGCCAGTACAGCAAGAATAATGAAAAGGCCCACAGAGCAACCCCCGGGTCACCAGCATCCAGAACGTATGCCCGAAACAGTTCCGGCGGACACTGGAATGTGTGTAAAAACGACATTCTGTGCCGGCCTGAATCCGTCAGGTCTGCTTCAGAGAAAAGCTCTGCCCCTCTGCTCCCCGCGGCCCGGAACTATTCCTGAAACTCCGATAGTATGAGCGCCACATTCTGGCCGCCAAAGCCAAAACTGTTGGAGAGCGCGGCTTTGATCTTCTTTTCCCGTGGCTGGTTCGGAATGTAATCAAGATCGCAATCGGGATCAGGAGTCTCGTAATTCGCCGTCGGAGGAAGAACTCCGTCACGGATCGCCAAAAGGCAGGTAATTGCCTCAACTGCCCCGGCTGCAGCGATCAGATGCCCCATCATGCTCTTAATACTGGACACGGGCGTACTCCATGCGTGCTCCCCCAGCCCGCCTTTGATCGCCATCGTCTCTACCTGGTCGTTCACTTTCGTGCTGGTGCCGTGAGCATTCACGTAACCGATGTCTTCCGGATTCAATTCGGCATCACGCAACGCCATGCGAATACAACTGATCGCCCCCCGTCCTTCGGGATGAATATCCGTAATCCGATAGGCGTCTGCCGTGGAGCCGTAGCCGCGAATTTCTCCATAGATTTTCGCCCCGCGAGCCTTCGCGTGCTGCAATTCCTCCAGAATCAGCATGCCAGCACCCTCACCCAGCACAAAGCCGTCCCGGTTCAGGTCAAATGGCCGTGAGGCCGTTTCCGGAGATTCATTTCGTTCCGACAATGCGGTCAACAGGTTGAAACCCGTCACACCGAAGGGGTGGATCATACTGTGAGCACCACCGGACAGCATCATGTCGGCATCACCACGGCGAATGATCTCAGTGGCTTCTCCAATCGCCTGACTGGATGCAGCGCAGGCGGTCAGGCAGTTCAGGTTGGGCCCCTGCGCATTAAACAGGCTGGACAAGTGTGCAGCCGGCATGTTCGGCTCAAGTTCCAGTTCAAAACGCGGATTCATCCGGCAGATGAAACTCTCGGTGAAGTTCTTCAGATCTACCTTACCATCCCGCCACGCCTCCGTTACCAGGGACATAAACTGCAGAAAATTCTGCTGCCCTTCGCCCGCCCCGAGGTAAACACCAAATCGAGCTGGATTAAATCGCGAGTTCGCATGGATCCCGGAATCTTCAACCGCCTGCCGGGCTGCACCGATCGCGAAACGCACATTTCGTCCGGCGTCAATAAAACGCTTCGGATCTTCCACCTGGGTATCGAAATCGTAACCCCGCACCTCCGCTGCGAATTTCGTCGGAAATCTTGACGCATCGAAATGAGTGATCGGGCCAACGCCGTTCCGACACTTCAGCTGCGATTCCCACATCGACGGCACGTCATTCCCAACCGGGGTCAACGCACCGACACCTGTAACCACGACACGACGCTTCATATTACGTTCCCTGTCCGACTTGCTTGCTGATTGCTGGTCAGGTTGATGACACCCCTGGCCCCGCCTTGCCCACAGTCAGTATATCCAGCAGATTCATGCGAAATACGAAATTCTTCTGGTCAATCCGGCTGAACTGCGGGTCATCCGTTTTCAGATGAGCAAACACGATTTCTGCCGTCGCCACTGCGCGATCGCCCACGCTGGCCTGCACGGTTGCACTGCCGCCCTCTTCACGGGCGTCCAGTAACTCGGCCGAATACACCAACTGATCACCGGGGCAGGCCCAACTGTGGAATGTCACTTTGGGAACCTTGGCCAGAATCACGTTGTACCGGAATCCAAAATGTTCGCCCAACAGAATCCCGCCCGTCTGCGCCATACCCTCGATCATCAAAGACCCAGGCATGACCGGAAAGCCCGGGAAGTGATCATGCAGATGCTCTTCTGCGAGTGACACGTTTTTGACAGATTTTGCCCGCTTGCCCGACTCAAACTCAATGAAGCGGTCAATCCAGTACCATCGCATCGAACACAACTCCCGCAGTAATTCCCATCCCACCGCAATGACGCTGTACACACGGTCACACAGTGTCTGCCGACCAGGCACCGTCATCTGACAACCGAGGGGTGTGACAACCCAGGGGCCATCCCCCCGAAGGCTTTGCCTCGACTGACCAGACTCAATCGTACACGAACTCGCCACACCTCGCCTTACGCGAAATGACGAAGGCCCTCCGGAATCACTGGCGGGGAAGCCGCCACGTTCAGATTCGGTGCCATCTGCAAGATCCGTACAGACATCTCCCAACGGAGACTGCCTGGTCATCAGGAGCAGCAGCGCATTCGTACCGACAACTTCCTGCATAGGAACCTGTACGGTGCCGTCTCAACGAGGCTGTCACAAAGAGGCCAACCCAGATGGCCCCCCTGTGCAGACCATGCAGGACATTACTTCAGACGTGCCTGCACAAATCGGCAGATCATGCCTACTGTGAACAGGTCAGACAGACGCGAGACCGCCGGATCAGCGGCAAAAGAATCGATGTCCGCGTGCGGCATACGGGCACGCAACTGCTCAATCCCTTCCGGCGTCACTTTGCCATCTTTCACAAATCCAGAATCCGCTGTCGCGAGGTTTTCCGGGAACAGTTCACCACGCGGAATCTTGATGTCAAAGCACTTCTCAAGCCGGAACACAATATCCAGAAAGTCAATGGACTCGGCTCCGAGGTCTCCGATCAGTGTTGCTGTTGACGTTACTTCGTCGTCATCAACACCCAGAGCATCAACCAGAGTTTCACGCACTTTGTCCAGAACTTCATCAGCTGAAAGCATTGAGGATCATCTCCTGTGTCCAAACGGAATACACCGCCCGGACCTCAGTCACCAGTTCACATGTTGCCTGCTCTGGACTGGTGACCACTTCCAGAACATCGACCCAGATTTTC
>JBDKIW010000225.1:0-2557 GCA_039796955.1 Planctomycetota bacterium | reverse complement strand
ACGTCGTCACCCGATAGTCCCGTGACACCTTCGGCGCACTCGTCTCCGATACGGCATCCCCATACAACACCCGATAACGACCATCCCCCGCAACATCTTCCATGCGGACCGCAAAGACACTTGCGTCCACCGTTTCCTTCATCGCCAATCGACGCATCACCTTTGCACTGTCTTCGAATTCCAGCACCACGTCCCGTGGAGGCGTCCCCGGAAACTTCGCGACCACCGTCAATGCGGCCCCCCGCTCCACTTCCGTATCACCCGGCTCAACAACCAGCTCCGTCACCCGAGTTGACGGATCGGACGACGGCTGATCGTCCTTTGCTGTCGTCCGCTCGGATGGCAGTAGATCCCGCCCCAGTCGGTTGGCGGCCACGACACTTGAAACCATCAGCAGAAATGACAACAGGCTTAACACCGTCCACTTCAGGATCTGTAGTCGCGGCACTGCGCGGGACCAGTCCCGATGTCGGACCAGCTCGTCACAGTCCTGCAGCGCCATCTCGGACAACACGGTACTTCTGTCAGGCCCCTGGCCCAGCACATGCACCGCGGTAATCACGGCATCCCGCAATTCTGTGTCCGTTTGCTCCACCAGTCGAGCAACCTCGGTCAGGGTTGGACGTCGAACAAGTAACCGGGCCGTTAAAGCACCGAGTATCGTGGCGAACAGCAACACCGGGGCTTCCGGAAGCCACGCCCCCTCACGCACCGGCCAGATTGCGATCGCTACAATCGCCGGACCAGGCAGCAGCAACCAGACTCCCGTCTGCCGCTTCAGCACCCGAACCTTCGAAAGCCGCTCCGCAACCCCGGCCAGCTTGCTCTCCAGTATTGCCCCGACCATGGTTCTTCCTTCCGCTGCTACGTCGCCTGATCAGACTCTGAGTCGCCTTGAACAGGAACCTCCGTCATTGTCCCCCCAGGTCCTGGTAAATTGCAAGACAAACAGCCCCGATCTGAGCCACAACGCCCGATGCGGCCACGGTGACACGCTTTGCCGTTGCCCCGTTTGCTATCGCCGAGTACGACGTTTCTGCCAGATTCCCTTCTTCAGAATCCGCGCTTCGCTTTCCGCCTGCCGCAGACTCGGCTCAAGCTGCAGTGGCAATCCAAAGCTGTCCAGAAGCCGCGAGTAGCCCTCCGAAAGACTCTCCCGATTCACCAGCGATCCGTTCGATTCATACACCCATGCCAGAGTCCGCCCATAGTTGTCGCGCCCGGTAATCTCCAGGCCCACTTCCCGGCGCTCGATCCGATCACGCAGCCATTCTGTCGATTCCGGCCCGTAATACTCCACCGGCTTGTCGTGATAGCCCGCCTCCGGCGCGTCGATTCCCAGCATCCGCACCCGCCGACCATCCGACAATTCAAACGTATCCCCATCGATCACATAACTGACCGTATGCGTCTGCCGCTTTCCGCTCGATTCCGGACCGCCCGGGTTTCCCAGCAGCAGGCGCAAGGCCGCAACCGTCAGAAACACGAGGGAGATGGATTTTGCGGGTGTCAGCGATCTTGAACGTCGTCGCCACAGGCCCCCACGCCTTGCCGCCCCGGCGCGTCTCCAGGGAATACCGAACATTGCACACCCCCCAACTTCCGCCTCCACCCCACAGAATTGCCCCCGTCGGACCCGCCATCCTGCGAAGAATCGCCCATCCGCTCAATCCTGACAACACAATTCACCGGACACAGGTCAGGAAAAACACGTGATCCAGTCCAGAAAGAAGGGTTATCCGGTTTCCGTGCCTCGGCAACTGTCGTATTCTGTCCCGGTCCACTCTGCAATCCTCATACGCGGCGTGGACACAAAAACGAACACCCCGGATATCGGGATTTCGCAGCGTGCGTCGTTCGGCAGTTGCTTCGACGGCTCCGCCTGCGGTTCTTATTCCCAGAAAAAAGGCCGCTTTCCGCACCTCTTAAAGACGCAAAATCGGTGATTGCCCCGTGAAAGATGCCCTGACCATCACACTGAAAGATCTCCTGCTGCTTTCACGCGACCGACGCGCTCTGGTGATCCTTGTCGCTATGCCGATGGTCATCATCGCGATCGTCGGATCCTCCACTGGACGCCTGCGCGCCGCTCGCGAACAGAACCAACAGGGACTCAAACTGCAGTTCGCCGACTTCTGTCAGACAGAAGTCAGTCGACGACTGGCCGGGTTTCTGGCCAGCTATGACAATGTGCTGGTGCAGCCCCTGACAATCTCCAACCCCAAAGACACCGCGCTGCTGAACACCCTGAAGTCGACTCTGCCGCCCGAGGATCAGGATGCCTGCCTGATCGTTGGCCCCGAGTTCGAAAATATTGTCCGCTCAAAAACCCCCAAAGAACTGACAGCCCCCGACGAAACCACTCGCGCCGGTGGCTTGAAGGCCCTCGATCTCGACCTCGTGTTCAGCGCCAAATCCCAGGATCCCATGACCGAGGGACTGTCCAAAGCCCTGATCAAACTTTCTCTGCAGAATGCGCTGCTGCCCATCATCGCTCAGAAGGTCCCCGCTTTTCGTGGTGCCGCGCGACAGTCAACGATTCCCCCGTCCTGGGCCA
>JBDKIW010000224.1:0-8538 GCA_039796955.1 Planctomycetota bacterium | reverse complement strand
CGACCGTCGCGAATCACGGCCCCGCCGAGCAGTTCGCCGTGGAGCTGTCCAACACGATCCCGCGCGTCACCCTCGAAACTCCAGCGCGCATCCGGAGTTGGCAGTGTGCCGGAGCTGGCCTGTCCGCGTCGCTGCAGCACGAGGGTCTGAGCTGGAACTTCGATTGCGGCAATCGCGTCGCGAAGTTGCCGTGAACGCGCCGTCAGTTGCTGCTGTTGCGAGGCATGCAGTGATTGTTCACGAAGCCGATCCGCCACCGAACCCGCCGCTGCCAGCCACGCGTCGGCCAATTCACTGCGAATGGAATCCTTCAACTGCTGCAGTTCATGATGGTTCTTCTCCAGTCGCTCTGGAGCATCAATCAGGACCTGTCCGGGACGACTGCTGGCAAAGATCCCGTACAGGGCGTGGAAGTCGTCCTGACTGATCGCATCGAATTTGTGATGATGGCACCGGGCGCAGGAAACTGTCAGGCCCAGAAAGGCGTGGGAATAGACATCGATCTGATTGTCCACCACCTTCATCTGATCTTCCAGAGCGTCCACGGGGACGAAGCCCAGTTCCACCATCCGCAGATGCGCTGGGCCGATCGCCGCCTCGTTCCAGCCCTCGTCAGGATTCCAGCGTGGTTCCGGCAGCAGATCCCCGGCCAGATGCTCAAGCACCAGCTGACGATAAGGAACATCCTGATTAAAGGCCCGGATCAGATAGTCACGGTATCGATGGGCATTGGGCAGTTCCGGATCACCCTGACTTCCATGAGATTCGCTGTAACGCATCAGGTCCATCCAGTGCCGCGCCCAGCGTTCACCGAACCGAGGTGAGTTCAGCAGTCGGTCGAGGACCGTTTCAAAAGCCCCCGGAGACGAATCGGCCAGGAACGCCTGCAACTCTTCCACAGTCGGCGGCAGACCCGTCAGCACAAAGGTCGCGCGGCGTAACAAGGTCTGTCGGTCAGCGCGGGGCGCGGGTTGCAGACCGGCTGCTGCCATCCGTGAAAGTACAAACCGATCCACCGGATGCTCAGACCAGTCAGACGCAGGTCCCGCAGGTGGTTCAACTCGCTGGACAGGTTGCAGGCTCCACCACGTCCTGCGGCGAGCAAAGACCGCTTCCCAGGAAGTGGCCTGCGCGAGTTGCTCGGCTGTTGGTGGTGTCTCGCGAGGATCACCTGCCCCCGTGGAAATCCAGTGATCGAAATCCGCAATCACAGAATCACTCAGCCGACCACCACCTTCCGGCATTTCCAGCCCGGAAATTTCATGCCGCAGAATTGCGAGCAACCGACTTTCGGACGGCTTGCCGGGAACGACGATCTGACCGCCATCACCACCGCGCAGCAGACCTGCCCGGTGATCGAGCGCCAGGCCACTGTCAGCCTGATTGATGGAGTTATGACACGGATAGCAGTGCTCAACCAGCACCGGGCGAATGCGTTCTTCGAAAAACTGACGCTGCTGTTCGGACAGTTCTGCACTGGCTGGCAAGCCCACGACAATCAGTGCCGCCAGACTGCAAAGTACCCGATTCAGTAACCGTGGAAACAGCATCGGGCAGTTCCTGCTGTGAAATTTTGAAAGCAGCATTCAGGTCTATGCGGCAGTATTGTCTGGACCGCACCAGTGGAAACTTAGTCCCACAGGTGCGCCCGCTGGAACGAGTTGGCATACGAAGCAGCCACAGCCTCTGTCATGCTTTAGCTGCAATCCACGTGGTGTTCCATACCGCAGGCAGCATTGTAACAGCAGAGTCCCCACGCGTCCGCAACATTGGTATCGCAATCGGGGAAAATGTCAGCGGCAGATCGACTTGAGCTCACCGGGCGGCAGTACGGCGAGCCACTCAGTTACAGAGAGGGGCGTTGCGTGCGGTGACTCAAGGTCTCCCTGAAATTCTCTGCTTCGTGGCATGTTGAACGCAGCGGGACTGCTGCCCTCGCATTAAAGGTTCCGTCCGGGGACACAGCACTTTTTTGTTGCCGTTCAGGACTTCGAATTCCGCCACACAGCTTCCGTGATTGTGATCCTGCCCGCGGGCGACATGACAGCCGCGTCGAAGCAGTTGGTAACACACTGGCGATTGACGCCGTGAAACACGCGACCTGCCCAGGGCTGTGTCTTCATTTGCCTTCCATATTTGGCGCGGTGGGACTGGCGGGCACATGTCTGATCGTCACAGTTCACCTGCTGCCGCTGGTGACTCGGAAGCTTCGTTGGGAACAGAGGCACTTTCCGCTGCGAGCTTATCAGGGTTAAAATCCGGCCAGTTCTCCCGCATCCACTCCGCGGCATCATAAATGGTGATGAACCTGCGTCGGGGATAGGCGGGACGTTCAGGGAGTTCCAGACGTTCGGCCTGACCAGCGTCGCCCTGCAGTGTGCGATCCACAAGCGCATC
Organism: Planctomycetota bacterium; assembly: GCA_039796955.1. Taxonomy (GTDB): domain Bacteria; phylum Planctomycetota; class Planctomycetia; order Planctomycetales; family Planctomycetaceae; genus SXXK01. Next base: position 6,141 of record JBDKIW010000224.1, on the reverse strand, counting down.
AATAGTTTCAATTTTCCTCAGATCCGGATCCATTCCATACTGATCCGAAAACGGTGAGGTTTTGTCATCGGGGTCGAGGCTGCGGCCTCCCAGCAACACCAGTTCTTCCAGTCGACGCAAAAGCTTGTTCAGCATCGTGCTGGATGCAGCAGGATGACACAGAAAGCGAGCGATTTGTCGGGGGTCGTTTGAACTCGCTGCCAGAGTAAGGTCGCTTTGCAGGATACCAGAGTAGGGTTCCCTGAATTCCAGTAACAGACGCAGATTGGCTTCAGCGAGGCGATAGCGACTGGAGGCGTCCAGCTGATCCGCAAGCGCGAGCACAGCCCGTTCTGTGCGATCGTCATAGGGGTTGACCGTATGGACATGTGAATCAGATCGCTGCAGAGTCTGGCTGGCAAGCTGCAACGCATGAATGAGCGGATCCACTGCGGCATTTTTCAGTTCGTCTGAAACGTGTGGCAACAGCGCCATCAGAATTCCGGAAAGTCGCCCGGGAAGAATCGGGTCCCTCGTTTTTCGCAGCTCATCCAGTGTCGCATTCCAGCGGATTTCAGACTGTTCCCGCGTCAGTCGTACGGCGAGCTCTCGGAATGGAATGGCACCAATCTCCGGTGATCCGGACACCAGTATCTGAGAAAACAGTTCATCCCAGACGACGGCGATCTGCTGATCGTCAAGGCGGGGAATGACGGCCTGCAACGCCAGACTTCGGATGTTGTCTGCCACGCCTGTTGACTTTTGATTCAGCCATGTGACAAAACTGCGGGCCGCGGGAGCGGACATTCGAGCTGCCAGAGGCTCCGATACACCCGCAAACAGGGACACACTGAAGTGCTGTGGTGTGACGAGAACGACATTTGGCGATTCATGTTGCAACACCTCAATCAGTCGCCGCAGATGACTTTCGCACTGGTCTTCAGAAATCTGCAGCGCGAGCAATCGCAGAGCGGGTGCAACCAGTATTGCGTAGCTCTGTTCGCGGAGCTGATTGAATTCGATGGGATCACCCACAGGTTTGAGGAAATCCATCAGCGCTGACCACGCCCCGGATCTGTAGGGGGAATCCAGATTCCGCACGGAAGCGCGCAGCAATCCGGACGCCGCAATCGCGGCGTTGTACGACTGCACACCATTCGGGTCGATCTCTCGGAGCGACGTGAGCAGGAATTCAAAGATTGCCGGCATCAGTATCCGGTCAGTTCTGGAAAGGACGAGTTCCAGCGTGGGTACTGCAATCGCGGCAATTGAGTGGAAATTCTCGTCCCGGTAATTCATGGTCTGCAGCCACTGCAGGAATTCACCGTCATCGAGAGGGTCCGCCAGTCGAAAGGTGTGTTCAAGCAGGGACGACACCGACACGCTGTAATGGAACGCTGTCTGCTGCACGATCGGATCCGGGGCGGCTGCTGCCGAATGCAGTGGTGTCATCAGTTCAAGTTTCAATGTGGCCAGCTGGGCAGCATTCAGATGTTCCAGCAGCACATTCAGTGTGGTCATGACGGCCGGCATGGTCACCAGCGGACGCTCTGTCAGATGTGGCAGTGCCAGCAAATCCGAGGCCGCCGTCACCGCCATTGCGGCGTCCAGTCTGTTGGCCAGGTTGGCAAGTGGGTAAGCCATCACCACCATCCACCATTCTGACTGTTCGCTGGGTTCTGCATTCCGCATGGTCGTCAGCAGGTCATTCCACAACTTCTGCACCTGGGCCTGAGTCATCAGGGGCGTCAGTTTCACAATCACAGGTGAAAGCACCTCCTGGATTGTGGGCAGCTGGCCCTGATCTGTCAGTTGCAGGACTTCGCCAATCATCGGTTCCAGTTCCCCCGGTGGGAGTTGACTGATGCATTGTTCCAGTAGCTTCGCCAGCTTCCAGCGAGACGAAGTGTGCCAGGTCTGCGTATCGGGCAGGATCGTAAACAGTTGTCTTCGAACGGCACCGATGTCGGCAGCCGAGAGTTTGGGCAGCAGAATTTCAAGATATGCCGTGGCCATCGAGATGCGGTTCTCGTTGTCATCGATGGTCAGCTTGCCCACGATCCGCTGTGCCGTCACTGCCGCATCGGTCACTGTTAACCGCTGGAGCAACTGCAGATACGGTTCCTGTTGCAGGATCAGCGACAGGATGTCATGCGGCACGCCCGGCGGACGGGCTTCGATGAGGTCGAGGATCTGGCTGACCGCCCCGGGAATCATCGCTTCGGGCAGGGATTTAATGACAGATGGCAGTAGTTCCTCGTTCGGTACGTGGAGCAGGTCGTACCCGGCGTCTGTCTTTAACGTCGCCAGTTTTGTCTGCATATCGCTGAAAATGCGTTTCCAAACTAGTTCGGCAGAATCTTTCACAGCATCGTCGAGGATGAATTCATCTGCGTTGTATTGCATCTGAACGGCGACAGATTGAATTGAGGAGTCAGGGGTCAGCAGGAATTCCAGCAGGCGCTTCCGATCTTCCGCCGGGAGTTCAGGCAGAATCCGCCAGATATTCTTCTGAAATTCCTGTAGGGGCACTTTCAGAGATCTGACGTCCGCGAGCGCCTGCAGGTTGGTGCCTCCCAGGCCTGCAGTCAACAGGCAACTGACGCCACGCACTTCCGGTACGCATTCAACACAACGTTGTTTTTCCGCCAGTAGCTTCAGTACGCTTTCTCTGCGAACGGCACTCAACCCCACACAGGCTCGCAGCACACTGATCGGTCGAGCGGCCAGTTGCCGAGCGGTGGTGGCATCACTCAGGCCGATCTCCAGCACTCGAATTCGCTGACCGTCGTTCGGCAGACTTGCCCATGCCCGCAGCGCGGCGATTTCCGCCTGAGAAAACTCACCGCTGATACCTATGGAATCCTCATAGCCACTCAGCCCGATACTGCGAAGAATCCCTTCGGCCAGAACTCGATCGGCCAACTCCCGCTGCTGCTGCTCCGCATCCTGAGCCCGCTGCTTTTCGCCACGTTCCGTCTGCATCTGACTGATGGATTGCTGCAACTGAGTGCTGGCCTGCGTCGATTTCTTCCAGCCCCAGCCAAGGCCCACAGCCGCTGCCAGTACCCCCGTCAGCACAGCACCCACCGCCAGCATTCGCACACGATGCCGCCGCGTCAGTCGGCTGAGTCTGTACAGCAGACCGGGCGGTCGAGCCTTGACGACATCATCCGTCAGAAATCGCTGAATGTCCTCAGCCAGCCCCACCACGGTTTCGTACCTGCGATTCCGCTCTTTCTCAATCGCTTTCATCACAATCCAGTCCAGATCCCCGATCACGGAATTCCGCAACGCTGAGGGATCCACATTACGCTGGGCAGCAATCAGCGGCAGTCGCTCACTGCTGCTGAGTCGTGTGCTGGGAGGGATTGGATCTTCTTCCCGAATCAACCGCAGCACCTCCTGCATCGCAGCACGCTGCAACCGATCCCGATCCAGTGGTGTGGTGCCCGTGAGCAGCTCATAGAGCACTACGCCCAGCGAATACACGTCCGTCCGGGTGTCCAGATCGAGGTTGTTCAGTTCCGCCTGCTCCGGAGACATGTAGATCGGAGTGCCGACCATCACACCATGCGCCGTGTGCAGAGTCAGGTCCGTCAGATCCTGATTCAAGGCCTTCGCGAGTCCGAAGTCGATCACCTTGGTGACCGGTCGGCCATCATACTGACAGACCAGGATATTGGATGGCTTCAGGTCCCTGTGCACAATCCCTTTTGTATGGGCATGCTGTACGGCACGGCACACCTGCAGAAACAGCTCCATGCGATCCCGGACAGACAAACGAGCCTGATCACAGTAATTGGTCAGAGGCGTTCCACGGAGGTATTCCATCACGAAAAAAGGCCTGCCCCGCTCCGTCATGCCACCATCATAGACGCGCGCAATATTGGGGTGATCCATCATCGCCAGCGCCTGCCGCTCGGCATCGAAACGCGCCAGCACCAGTTTCGAATCCATACCAGCGCGAATCAGCTTGATCGCCACACGACGCTTGACCGGTGTGGTCTGCTGTGCCAGCCAGACCGCTCCCATACCGCCCTCACCAATCAGCTGCAGCAGTCGGTAACGCCCCTGAATCTCGTCGCCCGGAGCGTACTCACTGTTCCGATGATCGCAATTGGACGAGGTCCCGGTTCCGCCGGTCTGTCGCATCTGCTCAAGCTGCGCGTTGCCGATGAAGAACGCTCGCAGTCCCTCTGCATGCTGCGGGTACTGACTGATCAGAGCGTCCGGATCCGGAGACTCACCCCGATCAATACGTTCCAGACAATCGGCCAGTAATTGATCCAGCTCAGATGAACCTGCCGTCGATTCGTCACCACCCATTGCAGACACCGCTTTCTGTGAATACCTCAAATCACTGCTGCAGCCCCGCGTCGGGAAGCAGCGTTCGCAGTTGATCAAGGCCGCGTCTGAGCAGCCCTGCGACGGCCGGGACCGTCCGACCCAGCGACTCAGCAATTGCTGCAACGCTCCGCCCCTGCAGATATCGCTGCAAAACGACCTCACGCTGCTCATGCGGCAGCTGCACCAGGGCATCAGCCAGCAGCAGCAACCGTTCATTGCGAACCGCTGCCTGACTTGGAGATGTCTGATCAGCGGCCAGACAGGCCTGCAGGCCCAGTGCCGAGGAGTCTACGCTGTTTTCCAGTAACTGCTGCTCGCGGCGAATATCACGTCGATCACGATGCAATCTGCGATATTCATCCACCAGCACATTCTTCAGCACCTGCCGCAGCCAGGCCAGCAGAGATTGCTCATCACCGACCGGGCTGACCGCCAGTGACTCAGCTGCCTTCACCAGCGTGGCCTGCACCACGTCAGCGGGATCCAGTTGATTGCGAAATCCAGGACCCAGACTGGCGCAGGCCAGAGCCCACAGGTAACCGCGGTATTTCAACGCGAGGTCCTGAAGTTCGTTTCTTTGCTCAGTCATCGAGTTCTCCCATGACAGCAACCTGAGAGCATCCTTCAGATCTCCTCAACGACGTCCGACCTGCAATCAACCGGACTTTCTTTGGAAAAAAGACAGTTCCCGGGAATTTCGCGAAAATGCCGGGTTTTCTTCAGATCTTCCCCGTGCGATTTCTATCTGGCAAACCCAAAAACCGCAGCGAATCCGCTGCACATTGCCTCAGCCGACGAGCATACCACCGAAGCGCAGTACTGTGACAGCAAGCTCATGAGCACCCGCAATGCGGGCTCTGTCAACCCCTGCCTTCTTCCCTGTCGCGACAGCATCCCGAGCCGGGACAGCAACGGACGAGCGAAATCACCGCCCTGAACATCTGTCGAGGATCTCAGGTGTGGCACAAGTGCCAGCAACTCATGCTGATTTTTTTGACCACCTATGTCGGTAATGCCAAACCGGCCACCAGAATCCGCATGAACTCCGTTACCGACTCCGACCTGAAACCTGTGCTAATAGGGCTCGCAGCTCTGCGGCGAGTTCCGTCTGTTCCTCGATCAGATTCCTGGTCTCCCCGGGATCACTCGCAAGATTGTACAACTGCTCCTGCGCTCCCGTCACAGTTTCCGGCAAGGCATACTGTCGCAGTGGAGCCTGTTGATAGTTGTTGCCACCGGAACCCGCATGGGCGATGTATTTCCATGAACCTCGACGAATCGCCAGTGTCTGTGCACCACGGAACGCCTGAGTCACCAGATACGGGCGTATAGGCGCTTCCGCCTCGCCCTTCAACACCGGCAGCAGACTGAAACTGTCATCGCGAGTGTCCGATGGGTACGGTTCGCCCACAATGTCGGCGACCGTGGCCAGCACGTCCGTCAGACTGGCAAGCTGGTCCGTCTCTGTTCCGGCAGCCACAACGCCCGGCCAACGGACAAGCAGCGGCACACGGTGACCACCTTCCCAGTTGTCTCGTTTCATGCCACGCCACGGTGCCGCTCCGTCGTGGCGATGATCCGTGCGCATACTCACCACCGTGCTGGTCTCAGGACCGTTGTCACTGGTGAAGATGAACAAGGTCCTGTCCAATACGCCTCGCCGTTCCAGAATCCCTGTCAGCTGGCCAACAATGTCGTCCAGTTCCAGCAGAAAATCCCCATGCGGTCCCGCTCCGGATTGCCCCTGAAATCGGCTGCTGGCAAATGACGGCAGATGCACGGCCTGTGTCGAGTGGTACAGAAAAAATGGCT